>CAYYWA010000055.1:0-4337 GCA_964475255.1 uncultured Sorangium sp. | reverse complement strand
ATCGTTGTACTCCTGCGCGCGCAACCGCGCGTGCGCGCGGAGCAACACCGTGTAGGTGATGAGCCCGACGTCTGCCGACGGGAGCTCCGCGAGTCGTTCGGAGCGCCGCGGCCCGACGATCGGGCACACGCGGAGGCCGGGCGCGAAGCGCGCGAGCTCGCGCTGCCAGTTGCCGAGCAGGCTCTTCGGCACCACCACGAGACTCGGTCGATCCGCGCGGCCCGACTCCTTCTCCACGGTGAGCGCGGCGATCGTTTGCAGCGTTTTTCCGAGCCCCATGTCGTCGGCGAGGATGCCACCGGCATCGTGGGCTCGGAGGTGCTGCAGCCACGCGAGCCCCTCCGCCTGGTAGGGGCGAAGCTCCGCGCGGAGCCCCGTCGCGGCCTCCGGCGCCTTGGGCCGCGCGGCGAGAGAGCGCCCGCGCTCGTAGCCGGCGAGGTCACCACGCCACGACAGGCGTGCTCCGGTCGTCGCGAACACGGCATCGAGCTCCGAGACGACGCCCGCGCGCGACGACGGCAGCGGCAGCGCGCCCCTCGCCAGGCGTTCGCCGCGATACAGCTCGAGCACGACGCGCAGGAGCGAGCCCAGCCGCTCCGGGGGAACGGGGAGATAACGCCCGTCGCCCACGGGCAGGACGCGGAACCGCGCCGGCACGCGCAGCAGGGACTCCAAGCTCGCCGCGTCACCGCCCTCGTCGAGCAGCTCGAGCAGGGCCGGCAAGAGGTTCACGCGGCGACCGTCGATCTCGACGCCGAGCTCCAAGCTGAACCAATCCTCGCGCTCCTCGTCGGGACCGCGTTCGAGGTCCGCGTACCAAGGGCTCTCGGGATCGGCGACTCGATACGGGTAGTCCGGGGCGACCTCGACGACCCAACCGAGGGCACGGAGCTGCGGGATCGCATAGGCCGCGAACGAGCACCAGATGTGCACGTTGCCATCCGGAGGCAAGAGGTAGTCGGCCTCGGAATCGAAGGAGGGCTCGTGGCTCTCGAGGCAGCCGATCTCGACGGCCCCGAAGCTCTCGAGCAGACACTGCGCTCGCGCTTCACCTGCGCGGTCGCGCTCGACCATCGCGACGCCCGACGGCGTGGAAACGAAGAACCGATCCCGTCGATCGGCCGCCCGGATCGTCGTGCCGTGATAGTCGAAGCACAGCTTCAGCGCCGGGACATCGGTCTCCGTGCCCGTGCCCTCTGGATCGACCCCGTACAGGCGCTCCATGAACAGGGTCAGGCGTGCGACGAAGGTTGGGGTCGGCCCGGGTGTGGCAGCCGTGAAGAAAGCAGGCGCGTCCAACGCTCTCCTGAGTCCGCGTTGAACCAGAAAACGCAAACGCTGTCGAGCAGGCTCGCGCTGCAAAATCGGATGAGCGCGCCGCTCAGTCCTGGCCGGACGCGCGCTCGGTCGCGCGCGGAGCGCGCACGCGCTCGAGCTCCCGAGCCAAAGCGTCGCGACTCTCCACGGCCTCGCGATAGAGGCGCGCCGCCTCGCTGGCGCGGTTTCGCTCGGCTTCGAGCAAGCGCTCCCATGCCGCGCGTGTGCGCTCGAGCTCTGCACGTGGGCCGATGTGCGAGAGCACCAAGATCACGATCGCTCCCACCAGGATGAGCCCGAGCAAGACGGCGGCGGCTCGCTCCCGATGGTGTTGGGTGAGCGTGCGGATCTCCGCCATGCGATGCGCGTGCGCTTTCTCTTGCGCGATGAGCTCGTAGCGTGCGCGCTGTTCGGCCTCCTTCTGCGCGCGCTCGCTCTCGGCGGAGCGGAGCGCTTCGAGCTCCGCGAGCTCGCGGGCGAGGCGCGCGCGCTCGCGGTTCACGAGCTCGAGCTGGGTTCGTTCGCGGGAGAGCTCGAGCGTCAGGCGCCGCGCCTCGGCGGCCTCGAACGACGCGCGCTCCACTGCGGCTTCGCGCTCGGCTCGCGAACGCTCGAGGGCGCGCCGCTCGTCCTCGCGCGCCATCAGCGTCTTGAGCGAAAACAGGAGCGTGCCGTCCTTGAGCTCGGCCATTTTTCGAACCTCACACACCAAACCACCGGCGCGTACCAGGCCGGTGCACCGCACTACCGATGATACCTGAGTAACGCCGGCGGCTTTGACGAGGCGCGACGTCGCCCCTCCGAAAAAAAGGGCGCCCCAGATAGACCCTTCGTGCGGCCCCGCCTTTGGCCCCCGTTTCCGACGGGTCACGACATTTTGTCATCGCCTTGACATGTTGCCTGGTGCTCTGACAGATTGTCGTCGCGATGATGGACGCCGGTGACGCGCGGGCCGAGCTCGTAGAAGAGAGCGGCGAGGCCCCTGCCTCCGGGGGAACCGAGGTGACGGTGCTCGTCGTCGATGACGATGCAAGCAACGTCACCTCCCTCGAGAAGATTTTTCAGCGCGAGGGCATGCGGGTTTTTACGGCCCAGGGGGCCAAGGCCGCCCTCGAGCTCGTGCGTCGGCACCGGGTTCAGGTGGTGCTCACCGATCTGATGATGCCCGGGACGAACGGGGTGGAGCTGTTGCGCGCGCTCAAGGAGGTGTCGCCGGACACCGAGGTCGTGTTGATGACCGCCTACGGGACCGTCGAGGTCGCCGTGCAGGCCATGCGCGAGGGGGCGTACGACTTCGTCGAAAAGCCGCTCAAGCGCATGACGATCGTGAAGAGCGTGCGCAAGGCGGCCGAGCGCCAGTCGCTCCTGCAAGAGAACCGCTCGCTCCGGCAAGAGATCCGCCTCCTGAAGAATCGCGAGATCGTCGGGCAGAGCCCGGCGCTCCGCCGCGTGCTCGACGTCGCCACGCAGGCCGCGCCTTCGACGGCCACGGTGATGATCCTGGGCGAAAGCGGGACGGGCAAGGAGCTCATCGCGCGGTTCATTCACGAGAAGAGCTCGCGGGCTTCGGGGCCGTTCGTCGCGGTCAACTGTGCGGCGATCCCGGAGGGCATCCTCGAGGCGGAGCTCTTCGGGCACGAGCGAGGCGCGTTCACCGGCGCCGTCACGCGGCGCGAAGGGCGATTCGCGCGAGCGCGAGGCGGCACGCTGTTCCTCGACGAGATCGGCGAGCTGAGTCCGCAGGTACAGGTCAAAATTCTGAGGGTACTGCAGGAGGGCGAGTATGAGCCGGTCGGTGGGCGGGTCGAGAAGAGCGACGCCCGTATCGTGGCTGCGACCAACCGCGATCTGCTCGCCGAGGTCGAGTCGGGGCGCTTTCGCGAGGATCTTTATTACCGGCTCAACGTGATCGCGATCACGGCGCCGCCGCTCCGTGCTCGGCGCGAGGACATCCCGCTGCTCGTGGATCACTTCCTCGGCCTCTACTGCCGGAAGAACGGGCGCCCTCGACTCGGGGTCGGTCCCGAGGTGCTGCAGAAGCTCGCCGACTACTCCTGGCCCGGCAACGTGCGCGAGCTCGAGAACGTGATCGAACGCGCGGCCGTGCTGTGCCGAACGGACTCGCTCGGGCTCGGCGATCTGCCGGATGCCGTCGCGAATGCCTCCGCGCCGGGCGGCGCTTCCCTCACATTCACGATCGGAACCCCGCTCTCCGAAATCGAGCACCGGGCGATCCGAGAAACGCTGAAGCACACGAACGGAGACAAGTCCCTCGCCGCGCAGCTCCTCGGGATCTCCACGCGGACCATCTACAGAAAGCTCGGCGAATCGGACGCATGACAACTTGTCAGCGGAGCCGTCCATGGGGGGCGGTTCTTGCCAAAGTGGCGAAGCGAGCGTCGCGCCCCGGCGCCGCTTTTTCAGGTTCTCTCGCGGATTCGCGGGGCTTGACCGTTGGCACGGCAATCGCTTTATACGGGGCGGACCGGTGGCTTTGGACTCGCTCCTCCGGAAATACTACCTGCTCGTCGTTCTCTCTTTGATCGCGACGGCTGCCTACTTCCAGGCGTCCGGCGCGACGGAGTTGTTCGGCGCCGCGTTGTTGACGCCCACGGGATCGAAGGGACAGGTGTTGGCGCCCTCGACGCCACCCGCGCTGCCGCGGCGCGAGCCACGGTCCGCGGAGCCCATCATCGATCGCAACCCGTTCGATTCGGTGACGGGCCCGCTGCACCCGGAGCCCGAGGAGCCGGTGGCGCCGCCACCCGAGCTCGACTTCTCGGATCCGCTTTCGGCTCCACCGTGCGAAGGGATCAACGCGCTGATCGTGACGGAGTCGACCGATCCGTCGTGGTCCGTCGCGGCGCTGCAGGGCCCCGGCGAGCCGCAACCCCGCATGCGGCGCGCAGGCGACGAGGTGCAGGGAAAGAAGGTCGTCTTCATCGGCTACAACCCGCGGGAGGCGACGCCCGCCGTGTGGCTCTCCGGCGGAGGGCAGCTCTGCCAGGCTCAGCTCTTCC
>CAYYWA010000054.1:0-22991 GCA_964475255.1 uncultured Sorangium sp. | reverse complement strand
GAGGGGCGGGGGGCGCTCGAGCCGCTTCGGGGAAACGAGGCGAGAACGCCGACCCGTCGAGCGGATCGGCGCTCTCGGGGCACCGATGAGGACCGGGCAGTGCCCGCAAAAACGGCCGCCCTGCCCCCGCGGGTGCGGGGCGGAGGGCTTCCACCGGGCCTCGGCTCCGGTTCGGCGTCACCGAAATCCAGGCCATATTGGCCCCTCCGACCGCGCCGGCGGAAAAAAGATCCTCGGACACTGGACGAATCCGGAGCAAGCCCCAAGTTGTGACGCACGATGCTCGCGCCGAGTGTCGGGGGTTCGCGTCCTTCTGGCGGAATGGATTCGAAATGGAGTAATAGAGGGAAGTCACCTACGGAATGCGCTTAACGAAGCGCGGGGAGGGCCGTCCAGGCTCGTGGCTGCGTGTCTCCGGGATACGCGGTGGGCTGCCCCCGTTGGCGGCCATTCGGATTGCGGGAACGTTACGGAATGACGGGCGAGGATCATCGAAGCATCGAGTGTCACCGGGGGGTGAGAACGGAGTAGTTCCAGATGTCTCATGACACATCGAGAGCGCGCGTGTCCGCCGAAGCCCCTCTGGAGCTCCGGCGCGAAAGCGGGCGCCTCGAGACCCCACGGCGGCTCGTGGATCGTCTCACGCAAGCACTCTCGGAGCTCGGGGTGGAGCACGCCTTCGGGCTGATCGGCGGGGCCAACGCGCCGTTCGTCGACGCGCTCGGCAGGAGCGCGATCCACGTCACCCACTGTAGGCACGAGGGCGGAGCGGCCTTCGCGGCCACCGAGGCGAGCCTTGTATCGGGGCGGCCTGCGCTCGTGTTCGCCACGACGGGTCCCGGCATCTTGAACGCGCTGAATGGCCTTGCCGCGGCGCGGTGGGAGGGGGCGCGGGTGATTCTCGTATCGGGAATCACGTCTGCCGCGCAGCGGGGGCGCTGGGCCGCTCAGGAGACGAGCGCTTTCACGCTCCCTCCGTCCGGGATTTTCTCGGAGGGCCCGCTCTTCGACTACGCGACGGTCGTCGAGGACGTGGCCGAGCTCGAGAACATCGCCACGCGCCTCGCGCTCGGCCTCCAACGGCCCCAAGGATTCATCGCTCACATCGCGTTGCCGATCGCGATGCAAGGCGCGCTCCGCCCGGAGTACGTCACCGTTCCGGAGGTCTCCCTGGCGCTCCCGAGCTGCTCCGCGTCGGACGTCGCGCAATGCCGGCAGCTCCTTCCCCCCGGGAAGTTCGTGATCTGGCTCGGATTCGGAGCTCGACACGCGGGGAAAGCAGTGCTCGAGCTCGCCGAGCGCGCCGAAGCCCACGTGCTCGCGACGCCACGAGCCAAAGGGACGTTTCCCGAGGACCACCCCCTGTACTTGGGCACCACGGGAATGGGGGGACACGAGGGCATCTCCGAGAGGCTGAGAACGCTCGCTCCCCAACGCGCGCTCGTGCTCGGCACGAAGCTCGGTGAGGGCTCGTCGTTTTGGAGCAGCGCCCTCGTGCCCGAGGGAGGCTTCGTGCACGTCGATCTCGACCCGGGCGTTCCGGGTGCCGCCTACTCCGGCGTCCCGACTGCGGCCGTGCAGGCAGAGATCTCCGGGTTCGTGGAGGCGCTCCTCGCCGAGTATCCGCCCGCGGCTCGTCGGTTCGTCCCGCCCGTGCGCTCGATGCAACGCCTGGTGGCGCGCCCCGGGCTCGTCCGAGCGGCGTTTCTCATGCAGGAAGTCCAGGGGATCGTGGTGGACGGCAGTGACGCCGTCGTGATGGCGGAGTCCGGAAACGCCTTCGCATGGGCCAGCCAGAGCCTCTGTTTCCGGGAGCCGGGTCGCTACCGCGTGAGCACGGGGTTCGGCTCGATGGGCCACTTCGCGGCGGGGGCGGTGGGCGCCGCCATCGCGCGGGGGGGCAAGGTCGTCGCGATCGTGGGCGACGGCTCGATGCTCATGAACAACGAGGTGAGCACCGCGGTCCAGTACGCGGCGCCCGTGGTTTGGATCGTCCTCAACGACGGAGGCTACGGGATGGTCGACCACGCCATGCGCGCCAGCGGCTTCTCACCCGTGGGGACTCGCTTTCCGAAGGTCGACTTCGCGGGCGCCGCGCGAGCGATGGGCGCGCACGGCCGCGTGGTCACGATGGAGGGCGAGCTCGCGGAGCATCTTCGGGGAGCGCTCGCCGTCCCGGGGCCCTGCGTCGTGGACGTCGCGGTGGATCCGGACGAGCCGTCGCCCGTGCTGGCGCGCGTAAAGAGCCTCATGAAGCAAGGCAAGGAATCGATCGAGGGAGAACAATGACCATTGATAGTGTAGGGATTCGCGCCGTTGCCGTTCATTTCCCCCGCGGCGTCCGCACGAATCGGTTCTGGTACAACCACCACCCGGAGATCGTCGCTGCGGTGGAGGCAAAGAAGAAGCAGCGCATCTGGGCGGCTCCCGAGCGCAAGCCCGACGATGCCGCCGATCCGAACGACACGTTCGACGCGGAGATGGCCGCGTATCTGAACGATCCGTTCCGGGGCACGATCGAGCGCCGTGTTCTTGCCCCGGGCGAGAGCTCGCTGACCCTGGAAACCACCGTCGCGAAGAAGGCGATGGCGGCTGCCCAGCTCGAGCCGAAGGACATCGACCTGCTCATCGTGTCGTCGTTCCTACCGGATCATTTCGGGTGCATGGATGCGCCCTACGTCGCGCGCGACCTCGGCCTCCGGGGAATGGCGTTCAATCTGGAGTCCGCGTGTGCGAGCGCGATGGTGGGGCTGCAGACCGCGTGCGGCCTCGTGAAATCCGGGCAGTATCGGAACGTGCTCGTGGTCGCCTCGTGCACCTATTCGCGCGACACGGACACACGCGACACGATCTCCTGGACCTCCGGGGACGGCGCGGGCGCCTTCGTCGTGAGCGAGGTGGAGAAAGGCTACGGACGCCTCGGAGGGAAGGGGATTCACACCGGGGGCACGTGCGGCAAGCTGTGGTTCGAGAACTACGCTCGCGACGATGGAACGCTCTGGTTCCGGCTGCTGAGCTCCCCCGACGCGGGCAAGGCGCTTCGCGACACGGCCGCCGAGTTCTTGCTCGAGTGCTGCCACGGGGCGCTCCGCGACGCCGGCGTCACCCTGAACGACATCGATCACTTCGTGTTCAACACGCCCGTCGCGTGGTACTCGAAGTTCTGCGCGCGCACGCTCGGCATCGACCCGGAGCGTCCGATCGTGAACACGTACCCGAAGTACGCGAACTGCGGCCCCGCCCTGTTGACGTCGAACCTGTATCACGCGGCGCGTGAAATGCCGTTCAAGAAGGGGGATCTCGTCCTCATGTACTCGGTGGGCAGCATCTCCTCCGCCGGGGCGATCGTCGTCCGCTGGGGGGACGTGGCGCTCGGCCCCGAGCCGGAGCCCCCGGAAATCGTCTGCGACTGAGCTCGGCGCGGGTCGGCCCTTGACGGGTCGCCAGCGCGGAGCAACATGGAGGCCACCGCGGCGTTACGCGGAGAAGGAGGTGTCTCGTGGAGAAAGTAGCCGAAGTGAAGAACGCGCTCTGGCATCCCTCGAGCACCTCGTTTCCGGCGTGTCCGGCGCACTGATTGCGCGGCGATCTCCGGAACCGCGGGCTCGGGGCGTGAACCCGTTGACCCCGCGATGCGGCACCCCTTTTTCGTGCGGGGTGCCGCGCTGGAGAACCCGTGTACGATCTTCCTGGTCTAGGTTGGGACGAGAAATGGAGCGCGGAGCTCGCCGCGCTCGGTGATGAACTCGCGAACCCCGCACGCGTCGTCGGTGTGGATCGCGGACGGATCGATCTGTTGGGCCCCGAGGGCCCGAAGAGCGTCTGGCTCGCGGTGGCTTCCGCCGGGCTCGAGACGCCGGTAGTCGGCGACTGGGTCGCCTACAGAGAGGCGGACGACGGGAGCCCTCTGCTGGTCGGGGCGCTCACGCGTCGATCGTTGCTCGTGCGGCGCGCCGCGGGGCGAGAGCCCGTGCCCCAGCCGCTGGCGGCCAACGTCGACTTCGTGCTCGTGACGACGGCCGTCGGGGGCGACTTCAGCCCGCGACGCGTGGAGCGTTACGCCACGGCGGCGTGGGCGGGGGGCGCACGCCCCGTCATCGTCCTCAGCAAGGTGGATATGGCCGAAGACGCCGACGCTCTGGTTCGCGAGCTCCACGCCGCGGCCCCGAACGCGAGCGTCTTCCCCGTGAGCGCGCTCACGGGGCAGGGGCTCGATGCGCTCACGGCGCTGCTCGCGCCGGGCAAGACGTTCGTGCTCGTCGGATCGTCCGGAGTGGGCAAGTCCACGTTGGCGAATCGCCTGCTCGGCGCGGAGCGCTTCGCCACGGGCGCGATTCGCGAGCACGACGAAACCGGTCGCCACACGACGACGCGACGGGAGCTCGTCGTGACTCCGTCGCGAGCGCTGTTGATCGACACGCCCGGGATGCGCGAGTTCGGCTTGTGGGAGGCGGCCGAAGGGCTTCCGAGCGTGTTCCCGGAGATCGAGGCGGTCACGGCGCGTTGTCGATTCCGCGACTGCCGTCACGGAAACGAGCCCGGCTGCGCCGTGCGGGCCGCCCTGCAGGCGGGGAGGATCACCGCGGCTCGCTTCTCGAGCTACGTCGCCCTGCGCGCCGAGCTCGAGCGGACCACCAGCGCCTCTCACGAGCGAAGGAACCGCCACGCACCGAAGGGGCGCAAACCCGAGCCGCGTCGAACGCGCGGCCCGGCGCGCTTCTCTCGCGATCCGGACGAAGAGTGACCTCGATCCAGACGACTCGATAAGGAAATGCGGAGCCTCGATTTTCGGCCTTCCCGACGGAGGGCCAGAAATCGAGGCGAAGGCTAGGCCGAGGGCGACGTGCCCTCGTGGAGCTCCTCGCCGTGCGCGGTTCGCTCGGCGTACTGGAGGAGCCAGGCGAGGTGCCGCTGCTCGTCCTCGAAGTTCTTCTCGAGCAGGGCGCGGGCTTCCGGGTTGCTCACGAACTCGAGAGCGGTTTCGTAGGTTGCATTGGTGAAGCGCTCGTTGCCGACGAGGGAGAGGACGGCGGCGCGAGGGCCCAGCGCCGACACGGCGGACGTGAGCAGCGCGAACACCGACTCCTCCGGCGGGGGAGTCGCGAACTCGGTGCTCTCGCCCAGTTTGTCCAGGCAGCGTCCGATATCGGTGACGTGGCGCGCATGGTCGGATCCGAACGCCCGGAGGGCTTCCTTCAGCTCGTCGTCGAAGACGAGCTCGGCCGCGGCCTCGTACGCGGCGGCCGCCTCGGCGTCCATTTGCGCGAGCGCGACGAGCGTGCGGATTTCGTCCTCGTCCTCTTCTTCCTCGAACTCTTCCTCCGCCTCCGCTTCTTCGAGCGGGATCGCTCCGGCTTCCGGCGCGGCGCCCCCGCGGCCCCCGTCACCCGCGAGCGCGCTGTCCTCCGTCTCCTTCAGGTCCGCGTGCTCGCGCAGCTTCTCGACCAGCGCGTCGCTGAAGCCGGGCACGGCCTTCACGTCATCCCAGCTTCGGAAGGGCCCTTGGCCGGTCCGGTGCTCCATGAGCACGCGGGCCCGCTCACGACTGATGCCCTCGATGTTCCGAAGCTCGACCTCGTCGGCCCGGTTCAGATCGATCTTGGTTTTCGTCGGCATGACTCCTCCTTGCGTCGGCAGACGCGCTCGCGTGGGCGGTGCGTCGACGGGACTGCGCCCTGGATCCCGTTTGCAGCGTTCGTGCCGGCGCGGATGCGTGCGCGAGCGCGCGTTGCGGGGCGTTCCGGGGCCCGAGCGCGTCAATCAGGCGCTCCGCCGTCGACGGGCGCCCGGACTGCCTTCCTTTGAGTGGCCGCATGCCCGCCCAGGTCCCCACGACGGCGCCGACCGCGTCCGCCACGAGGTCCCGAACGGTGTCCGCGGTGCCGTGCACCATGGTGCTCGCGAAGAGCCGGTCGTGCGTCCACTCGAACACTTCCCACGCCGCGCCGACGCAGAGCACCGCGGCGACGACCAGCGCGCGCAGTGCGCCCGGCGTGCTCGGGCTGCGCGCCAACGTTCCGCTCACGTGCGCGCCCAGCGCGAGCGCCAGCGCAAAGCTCGTGAGCCCGTGCGCGAGGTCGTCGAACCAGGCGAAGGCGGCATACCAGCCGAGCTCCCCACCCAAGAGGCCGAGACCGCCTCCCACGCAGGCGAGCCAGCAGCCGTGGAAGCGAGTCCTCCGGACCTCGAGGTCCATGCCCGCAGGGCTGCAAGAACGTGACCCTTCGGCGGGAGTCACGCGCCGGCGGTCCATGACGGCCGGCCGCGATGCGAGCGCTCCCCTCACCGGAGTAGCGCATCAGGGAGGATCCGTGCCACCTTCGGCCCGTGGTCTCTGGCGGCGGCATCTCGCTCTTCGAGCTCGTCGTCCTTGGCTTGACCTCGAGCGCGGCACCGGCAACGGTGCCGGTTCGCATCGATTTCGAGGCGCCGCCGGGATGCTCGGACGCGAAGACGTTCTTGCGGGGATTGCACGCTCGCAACGCTCCCGTTCGCCTCGTCACGGCGGGACCGGCAACTCTTCGCTTTTCGGTGCGGCTCCGGCAAACCGGCCGGAGGGTGCGCGGAGAGCTCCAAGTCGAAGACGGCCACGGCGCGACGGATACCCGGCGGGTGGAGGGCAACTCGTGCGACGAAGTCGTGGCGGCGCTCTCGCTCACTGCCGCCCTCGCCACCGAGGCCCTGCTTCGGCACGAAGCGCCGCCCGCTGGGTCCGGCGGAGCGACCCTCGGACAAACCGGACGCACAGAGGGCGGCTCGCCCGATGAGGCGCGCTCCGCGGACTCAAACCCCACCGGGGCGCCGAGCGATGAAACGACGCTCGGCGAAGCACGGAGCACGGACCGCCTCGACGATGCGGACACGCACGGTGGGGAGGGTCGTGAATCGCGTTCCGCAGCGGCGCAGCGATCGGCGTTTCGCCTGGGGGTGCAGCTCGTGGCGACCCAGGTGGTCGATCCCGTCGTGAACAGTGGATTGTCCGCCTTCGCGCGGTTTCAGTCGGCGCAAACGTCGGGGCTCGGGCTCTCGCTCGGGCTCGCGGTCGCTCATGCGCGAAACGGGATCTTCGGAGCGCCGGACGAGGTCGCCGTTCGTTGGACCGCGATCCTGCTCACGGCCTGCCCGCTGCGCGTCGAGCTCGGTTCGGTTCAGCTCGAGCCCTGTGGGCTCGGCACTGGCGGATTTCTGTTTGCGGAAGGCCGCGACGTCGCGCACCCCGAGTCCGTGCTCCGCTCCTGGTGGAGCGTCGGAGGGCTCGCTCGGGCGTCGGCCTCGGTCGGCACCGGTGTGGACCTCGAGCTCGAGCTCGGAATGAGCGCGCCACTGTTCCGTCGGCGCTTCATAACGACACTTCCGGAGGAATTGGTCGGCCAAACTCCAGCGCTGTCGACCCTCGCGTCCGTGGGGCTCTCTCTGGAGCTGTGAATTAATCACGAGCGCGCTGGCTCGATTCGAGAGACAGCGGCCCGTCGTTCGGGGCGGTGATCACTTCCCAGCGGGACGGGAATTAGTGCCTCGAATGTACCGATCCTTGCTCCCGCCTCGTGTCCACGAGGGGAAGGGCCGTGACGCGGTCCGGTCCTGCTCCGGTTGCGGGGGCTGGTGGAGCATCGGCATGCCGGGCGCGGGCGCTTGCTCGACGGTGCCCTCGAGCGAATGCTTCGCGGAACGCGTGTTTTCTCTCGCATGGCGCACGTTGCTGTGAGCGGTCGGGCGGACGTCGACGTCGCGCCCGAAACGACTGCCGACCTTTCGCGGCCCGGCCTCGTTCCATCTGCGGTCAGCGCAAATGGAAATGAGCGTGACGAGCGACTGCGAGCGATGGTGAACAGTTACATTGACTTCATCGCGCGCGTGCTCAGAAACGCAGGGACCCCGCCAGCCGAGATCGACGACGCCGTCCAGCGCACGTTCATCACGGTCGCTCGGCGGCTGGATGACGTACGCCCCGGCGCCGAGAAGGCATTTCTGCTCCAAATCGCGCTGCACGTGGCGGCCCACGCTCGGCGGACCGCCGCGCGCAGGCGTGAAGTTCCGGCCAGCGAGGCGGTCGAGATGGTGGAGTCCGCCACGCCGGAGCAGCTCACGAACCAGAAGCGCGCGCGCCAGATGCTCGACCGGGTGCTCGACCAGATGGATACGGATCTGCGCACCGTTTTCGTCCTCTACGAGTTCGAGGAGCTCAACATGGCTGAGATCGCCTCCGTCCTCGGCATTCCGCGCGGCACGGTGGCGTCTCGCTTGCGCCGAGCCAGGGCTGATTTTCGCGAGCGTGTCGCCGCGTTCGACCGGGTTGCGACCGCGGAGGTGGGCCGATGAACGAACCGCGCCGCCTCCTCGATGGCGAGTGCAGCGCCCTCGAGCGCGCGCTCCTCGACGCGGGGGTCTCCTACAGCAGCTCCCCCGAGGTCCACACGAAGACGCTGGCCGCGCTCGGGCTCGCCGGCTCGGCCGCGCAGCCGGCGGGTGCTGCCGGCGCGGCGCTGACTGGGCAGCCAGTCCTCGGTTCTTCCGTCGCCGCGAAGCTTGGGTGGACGAAGCTCTTGGCGACGTTCGCAATGGTCGGCGCCGTCGCGGGGTTGCCCGCGGGCTACTTCGTGTGGGAGGCCTCGCAGGAACGCCCCGAGCCGCCCGCGGCCCCCGTCGCGCCGCCCGCCGAGCGGCCCACACCCGGTCTGCACGCGACACCGGCCGCGGAAGAAACGGCCTCCGTCTCCCCAGCTCCGCCGAGCGGGGTGGAGGCTGAGCCCAGCAAGCCCCCCGCGCGCACCGCGCGGGCCCCGGAGCGCTCTCCCGCCGAGCAGCCAGCCGCAAACGCGGCCGCGCTGAGCGCCGAGCTCCTCGCGTTGGATGCCGCGCGCAAGGCGCTCGCGGCAGGAAATGCGACCCAGGCGCTCACGCTGCTCGAGGGCTACGATCGCGCCCATCCGGATGGCCGCCTCGGGATCGAAGCCGAAGTGTTGCGGATCGACGCGCTCGCGAAGAGCGGACAAGAAGGTGCGGCGCGGCGACGGGCGGAGCGGTTCCTTCGGCGCTATCCAAACAGCGTCCTTGCCTCACGCGTACGCCGATTCCTGGATGAGTGAACGAGTCATGAGTCGAGCAGGTCTCGGCACGGCTCGGCTCGCGTTCCTGGCGGCCCTCTCGTGCGTGGTGGCTTGCGGCACGACCGTCGACTCGTTGGGATCCGGTGAGACGGAACGGCCGGGCAACGACGTCCCCGCATCCGTGATGCTCGGCCCGCTTCGGGGGCCAACCACGTACCCCAACCCGCTCCGCGATCTGCTCGCCTTGGAGCGGGGCGACATCGACGCGAAGATCGAAGAAACCTTCAGACGGCTCTTCGAGGGCGACCCGGTGATGGAGCGCATCTACCTGGGAGTCGGCGAAGACCAGGGGTTCGTTCTGGACGTTCTCCACAGCGACGTGCGGACCGAGGGCATGGGGTACGCCATGATGATCACGGTCCAGCTCGACAAGCGCGACTACTTCGATCGGCTCTGGTCGTACGCGAAACAGGCGCTGCCGTACCGGGAAGGGGCGAACGAAGGCTACTATCGATCGTCGTGCATGGTGGGGGGCGAGCCGCAGCCGTGCGCGGACCCGTTCGGGCCCCAACAGTTCGCGATGGCGCTGATCTTCGCGCACGGTCGCTGGGGTGACGAGCCCGGACGCATCGACTATGCGGCCGACGCGCTCGCGCTGCTTGAAATCTTGCGAGACAAGGAGCGAGTGAACGGACTCGGCGACGGCGTCACGAACATGTTCGACGAGGACGCGAAGCTCGTCTTGGACGTCCCCGAAACGGCCGCGGCCGGCCGGACGCGCCCATCGATCGAGATGCCCGCGTACTACGAGCTCTGGGCGCAAGCGACGGGCGACGCCTTCTGGAGCGACGCCGCAGAGGCAGCGCGGGAGCACTGGGCGCGCACGGCGCACGAGAGGACGGGGCTTATGCCCCTGCGCGCGACGTTCGAGGGGATGCCCGTGCAGGGCTCCGAGGGTTTCGAGCCCGAGTCCTACCGAGCGTTGATCAACATCGCGCTCGACTCGATTTGGTTCGGCGAGCACGACTGGCACGTCGACAATGCGAACCGCCTGCTCGCCACCTTCGTCAGCCCGGAAAAGATCGGGACATCGTACGAGCTCAATGGAACGCCTCGCACGACGCAGCAGGATGCGGCGCTCGTGTTCGCGGCTGGCGCAGTGGCCACGATCGCGACGGCGAACACCCGCCAGAATTATTTGACTGCCGCGTGGGAAATGGATTTCCCGACGGGCGCACCGCGCTATTATGCCGGCCTCATCCAGCTACTGAGCCTCCTCGTCATGAGTGGCCAGTATCGGGTTTACTGAGCTTCGCTTATTCGTTCACGCCGGAAACTCGGGTTCTCACTCCCCGGGTTGATCCGGTCGTGCCGATCTCTTACTCTGTTGGACGCCGGCGCGCGTCCTTCGACGGTTCGACGGCGCCCGGCGAGTATCCTGGAATCTTGCACTCCCAGCAGTGCAAATCTGCCGGGCCCCGCGAAACCACGCCAAAATTCCTGATCCCGCTTCGGAGAACCGGGAATACACGTCCGACCGAACCGGCACTCGATCGCCCGCCTGCAATGTTGCAAAAGTCCATTCTCGCCATCCGGCTTGGCGTCGCGAGTTGAGGCGGATCGTCGTTGCCTGGAGCCAAGAGTTTTCCATGAAACGACCGCTCTGCTTGTTCATCACTCCCCTGATTGGAGTCGTTGCCGCATGCACCGGGCCGATCGAGCCGCCGGACGGTCTTATTGATGATTCGGGGAGCCCGACTCGGCCGGGGGCCGTTCCCACGACGCCCGGCGGAACGAGCTCGCCGCCCTCGATGAACCCCGGAGCGAACCCGGGCTCGAATCCCGGAAGCGGTACCGGCTCGACCAGCGGGATGTTCCCGGGCTCCGGCACCGGCTCGACCACCGGTAACCCGGGAAGCGTCACCGGCACCGGGGGAACGGGTTCGGGCATTCCACCCGCCACGGGCGGCAGCCCGAGCACGCCCGTCGTTCCCGGCGATCCCACTGTGCCCGAGGATCCGAACACTCCGGATCCGCCGAACCCTGCCACGTCGAACCTCGAGCTGAACGGGCAGCCCATCTATTCCCAGTTCATCCGCTTGACCCACGCCCAGTGGGAGGCGAGCGTGCGGGATCTCCTGCAGCTTCCGACCGAGCCCGGGCTCTCGAGCGGCTTCGCGGGGGATCCGCCGGAAGGGACGTTCTCGAACAACGAGCGGGCGCTGTTCGTGAGCTCGACGCTGCGCACGGACTATCAGCTCGCGGCGGAAACGCTCGCCGAGCAAGTCGCGGAAGACGCGCAGGCGCTCTCCCGGGTCACTGGCGGAAACGATTCCGGCGCGTTCATCAAGAACTTCGGCCGCCGCGTCTATCGCCGGCCGCTCACGCCGGACGAGGAGCAGCGGTATCAGCAGCTCTTCGAGCTCGGGGCGGAAGTGTTCGCGAGCGGGAACGACTTCGCGGACGGGGCGCGCCTCGTGATCGAGGCGATGCTGCAGTCGCCCAACTTCATCTACCGCACGGAGCTCGGTTCGGGAGGCGGACGGCTGACGGGCTACGAGATGGCTTCGAAGCTGTCGTTCCTCCTCCGGAACACGACCCCGGACGACGACCTGTTGGACGCCGCCGCGTCCGGCGAGCTCGACACGCCGGACGGGCTGCTCGCTCGCGCGGAGCAGATGCTCGAGACCACGGACGCGCAGCTCGTGATGCGGCGGTTCCACACGGAGCTCTTCGGTCTGGACCGCTACTCGTCGATCGACAAGGACCGCAATCTCTTCACGAGCTACTCGGACGAGATCAACGACGACCTCCAAGAGGCCGACGCGTTGTTCTTCAATCACATCTTCACGCAGGGCCAGGGCCTGCGCGAAATCCTGCTGTCGCCGGTCGCCTTCGTGAATGAGGCGACCGCCTCTTTCTACGGCGTTCAGGCGCAGGGGAGCGGCTTCAGCCAGATCACGCTCGGGCCCTCGCGGCCGGGCTTCTTCACGCGCATGGGCGTCCTCGCCTACAACCCGAACCTGCGCGCTCCACATCCGATTCATCGGGGCGTGGACAGCAACTTCCGCGTGTTGTGCGCGCATCTGACGCCGCCGCCCGGTCAGATCCCGGCGCTGCCGGCGCCGATGCAGGGGCAGACGAACCGCGAACGGGTCACGGCCCATACCGGGCCCGGCACCTGCGGGGGCGCCTGCCACGCGGCGATCATCAACCCGATCGGCTTTGCGTTCGAGAACTTCGACGCGATCGGGCAAGAGCGCTCGATGGACAACGGCAAGCCGATCGACACGACCGGCGAGTACGAGTTCAGCGACGGCATCAAGGCGTTCTCGGGGGCACCCGCGCTCCTCGAGATGCTGGCCGAGAGCCCGCAGGCCCATGCCTGCTATTCGTCGAAGCTCGCGGAGTACGCGCTCTCCCGTGACCTCGTCGAGGCCGACCGCCCGCTCGTGTCGCAGCTCGAAGAGACCAGCATGGCCATGAACTCGATCAAGGAGATCCTGCTCACCATCATTCAGAGCCCCGCCTTCGCCACGCGTTCGGGAGGTGCACAATGAGCCTCGCGAACAAGCGCGTGAACCGCCGGTCCTTCCTCCGTGGGGCCATGAAGGGGGTCGGGACGGTGACGGTCGGCCTGCCGTTCCTCGAGGGGTTGCCGGAGCGCTCGGCTTGGGCGCAGAGCGAAGCGCCCGTCTTCGCGTTCTTCATCTGCACGGCGAACGGCGTCGTCATGCAATGGAACGGAGAGCCCGAGCGGTTCTGGCCCACGCAGACCGGCGCGCTCACCAAGGCGGGCATGAGCGCCTTCGCGAATGAGCGGGCGACCGGCATCCTGGCCGACCACGCGGAGCGGCTGCTCATCGTTCGCGGCGTCCGCTACCCCCATTCGAACAGCGGCTGCGGGCACGCGCAGGGGCTGGTGCAGTGTCTGACGGCATCCCGGCCGAGCGGCAGCAACAACACGGTGACCTCATCGGGACCCTCCGCCGACACGCTCATCGCCCAGGCGGTGAATCCGTCCGGGGTCGAGCCGCTGACGCTCTACTCCGGGATGAAGCAGGGGTACATCGACGAGAAGCTGTCGTTCAGCGCCGCTGGGCGCGTGCGAGCGGCCGAGGGCAATCCCTACAACGTCTATCAGCGCCTGATTGGGCTCGCTGGCTCGGGCGGGGGCTCGACGAGTGGCGGCGGAGGTGCGGACTTGCTCGCGCTCCGTCGCAACAGCGTGAACGACGTCATTCGCGAGGAGATGAAGGCGCTCCTCGGTCGTTCCGAGCTCAGCAAGGCCGACCGCGAGCGCCTCGACGTCCATTTCCAGAGCATCCGCGACATGGAGCAGACCATGGTCGAGATGGGCAAGGCCTGCTCGGCCGACGGGCTCGACGCTCAGGCGATCCAGGCGATGAACTCGGGGAGCGCCTTCAGCCAGAACGGCGCGATCGAACAGGTCGCCAAGCTGCAGATGGAGCTCGTCGGGTTCGCGTTCTCGTGCAACGCGACCCGCGTCGCGACCCTGCAGATCGGCGACGGCACCGACCAGACGCGATACACGATCAACGGGCAGACGGTCGAGCGCTTCCACTGGGTGAGTCACCGAATCCAGAGTGACGGGTCGAGCGGTGCCGCGCTGCCGAACGCCGTGAACTGGCACATCGAGATCGACCGAATCCGGATGAACACGTTCAAGCACCTGCTCGACAAGTGGGCGCTCTTCAGCACCCCGAACGGGCCACTGCTCGACAACGCGTTCGCGCTCTGGACGAACCAGATCAGCGTCGGGCCCGCGCACAGCTTCGACAACCTGCCGATCATCATCGCCGGCAGCGGCGGCGGCAAGCTCAAGCAGGGCCAGTACATCGACGTGCGCGGCGCCACGAACGACAAGCTCCTGAACACGCTAATCGCCGTGGCGGGCGGAAACGGCACCGTCGGCGGCGGGGGCCAGCTCAGCGAGCTTTTGGCCTGACGGCCGCGTCCCCGCGAGGGGTGCCTAGCGACTGCCGGGGCTCGTGCGCGAGTAGCGGCGAATCCGGAGCTCGAGCGGGTCGGTCGTCTCGGTGCTCCCGATGCGGCGCATTCCGCTGAGCACGGGAGCATCGGGGTCCAGCTCGGGCGGGGAGCGGCTCGCCCGCGGCGCCGCTAATTTGTCGAGGAGCTCGCTCAGCGCGAAGAAGAACACGACATCGTCCGGAGTCGTCTGAAGGACCCCGAGCGCCCCCCGAATATCGACGACCCGGGCCAGGGTCGGCCGCGGCAAGCTCGAGTGGAGGATGATGGCCGGCGTCCCCGAGGCGGGATAGGCGCGGAGGAGTCGCTCGAGCGTCGCCCCCGTGAGGTGTGGCATCAGCACCTTCAGGAGGACCACATCGGGACGGAGCGCGTCCAGCAGCGCTTCGAGCCCCAAGGCCGTCCCGCGCAGCGTCACGCGATGCCCCTGCTTCTCGAGGCGCAAGCGCGCACGAGCGAGCTCCTCGGGAGCATCGTCGATCACGAGTACGTGTCGCGATGGCCCGCGTAGCACGCTTCGTCCTCCATGGCGTCAAGCGCACAACGGACTCCCTTCGCCTGCACTTAAGGGTGCGTCTCATCGGGAGATGCGAGAGCGCTGCTTGCCGGCCGACCTGTCGAACGGTTCGGCGGCACGCTTGCCCGAGCGAGGCTCCGGCTACACCAACTCGGGGAGGGGACCGGTCGAGAAGTCGGGCTCACCGAACGTCGTGTCCTGCGTTCCCATCGCGTGGGCGATGCTCAGCAGGAGGTCGTTGTGTTGACGCCCCGACGCGCCGTTCGCCATGTAGTTCATGAAGCGCCCGGTTCGGAAGTGCCCGCCGGCGCTTCCAATGAGGGCGTACGGCATGTCGCTCAACGCGTGGAGCCGAGACTCCCCGATCTCCGTGCCCCACAAGACGACCGTGTTGTCGAGCAGCGTGCGGTCGCCTTCCGGATAGCTTTCGAGCTTGCCCAAAAAGTACGCGAGCTGCTCGGCGAACCACGTGTGGATCTTCGAGTACTCGGAGAACCCGGGTTCCTTCCAGTCGTGGGAAATGTCGTGGTGGTTCCGCGAGAGGCCGAGGAAGGGGTAGAGGTGCTCGCTCTCCGCGTACGAGTACTGAATGGTGACGATGCGGGTTTGATCGCAGGCGAGCGCCGCCGCCGCGAGGTCGAGCTGCAGCTGGCTGATCGCGGGCATGTTGTTGTCGTCCGCGAGGTCGATGCGCTCGCCGAGCGACGGAGCGGCGCAGGCCGACCCCGTGGGCGACGGGGGAGTGGTGGTCGCTCCCATGTCCGCGGGCGTCGCGAGCCGTCCCTCGATTTCGCGGATGGACTCGAGGTGCGCCTCGAGCTTCATGCGATCCTCGCGCCCGAGCCGCGCCCTCACGGCAGCGATGTCCTCGCGGAGCAGGTCGAACACGCTCCGGCGCAGGAGGCGCAGCCGGTCGAGCTCGGGGTTTCCGCCCGGCTCCGCCGGCGGCGCAGCAGCCCCGAAGAGCTGGTTGAACGTGTCGTACGGATCCTCGCGCGGTGGAACCGGCTGGTCGGCACCCTTGTACGAGATTCGCCCGCGCACCTCCGCGTCGCGAACCTGAACGCCGAGCTCGAGGGTCTTGAACGGCGTCGGCGGGTTCAGCGTGTTCGCGATGTGCTGGTCGAGGGAGATGCCGGAGGCCCAGCCCGCGTTGCTGGACATGAAGCTCCGGAAGTTCCCCTTCAGCAGGGGGCGCGCGGTGAGCAGGCCTCCGACGCCCCGCGCGTGCTCCGACCCGTAGTTGGAGTTCTGCACCGCACCCAAATTGATGCCGCTGAAGATCAGCATCTTCGACTTGAACGGCTCGAGCGGGCTCATCAGGGGCCCCAGAGTGAAGCTCGACTCCGTGCCCTGCGGCTTCCATCCCGAGGAGAGCGTTCCGTTCGGCGTGTAGAACACGACGAACCGCTTCGGTGCGGTGGCGGACTGCGCCCGCGTGCGCTCGGCGTCGAGCAGCGGGATCGTGGCCGTTGCGGCGAGCGCGCCGCGCAGAAGCTGCCTTCGCGTGAAGAATCGGCGATTCACGGCGCCACCTCCTCGGAGAGCACGGGGCGATAGAGGAAACTATCCGTCTGTGTGAGGGCCACGATCATCTCGATGAGGTCACCCCCGGAGTCACGGAATGCGCTCTGGATGTCCTGGAGCATGCAGGCGTCCTGCTCCGTGTCGAAGCGCCCCGAGCCGAAGCGGAACCACTGGGTCGCGAGGCAGTCCTGCACCATCTGACTCGAGGCGAGCAGGGTGGTGAGCTCCCGGACTCCGACGAACGAACTATCGACGTCCGTCTCCACGAGCTCGCCGGACGCATCGACCGGCTCGGTTCCGTCCATGGTTCGGTACGTGCCGATGGAGTCGAAGTTCTCGAACGCGAAGCCGATTGGATCCATCAGCTGGTGGCACCCCGAGCACGCGGGATCGGCAGAGTGCGCGGTGAAGCGCGCTCGCGCGCTCGTGCCCGACTCGGCCGGCGGGAGCGTCACGTTCGCGTCCGGCGGGGGAGGGGGCGGCGGTTGGCACAGCATCTTCTCCCGCACGAACTTGCCTCGGAGGACGGGGGACGTCTGGTCCGGGTGCGCGTGAACGGCGAGGAAGCCTGGCATGGTGAGGATGCCGGAGCGCTGCTCTGCCGGGAGCGCGACCTGTGTGGGCCCGGTCGAGCCGGCTGGCACCGTGACGCCATAGACGCGGGCTAGCGCTTCGTTCGGGAACCCGATCGGCAGGGTCAAAAGGCTCGTGAGCTTGCGATCACCCGTCCAGAGGACGTGCTCGATGAAGGCCTGCGTCTCGGCTTTCATCCCCGCGCGCACGGCGTCGTCGAAGAGCGGGAACGCCGTCGCGGACTTCACCAGGGTGTCGAGCTTGCCGAGATTCATCCACTGCCGGAAGAACTCGGCGATGGCGCGCCGGGCGCGCGCATCCGTGAGCATCGCGCGCGCTCGCGTCGCGATCTGCTCCTTCGTCGAGAGCTCGCCGGCTTCGGCGGCCGCGAGCAAGGCGTCATCCGGTGTGGAGCCCCAGAGAAGGTACGAGAGCCGTGTCGCGAGCTCGTACTGGCTCAAAGGGATTCGCTGATCGGCGCTCGGCGCGCCGCTCGACTCGAGGCGATACAGGAACGCCGGGGCCTGCAGCGCATACCGAATCACGACCTCGATGCCCTCGGCGAACGTCCCGCCGGTGCGCCCCGCGGTGTACGCCCGCATGAGGCGATCGGATTCTTCGGGGGTGATCGGTCGGCGGAAAGCGCGGCGCCCGAACGTCTGCACGAACTGCTGCGCGCACGCCTCTTCGCCCAGCGCCGCGGGATCGCACGCCACGAGGGTGGAGAGATTCTTCACCGCCTCGGCGGCGAGGAGCTCGGCGGCCTCCGTGTACTTCTCGGCATGGAGGGGCGACACCGTGAGCACCGAGGCGTTGTTGTTGAAGCCGCCCGCGATCTCGTCCGGCGGGAACTGATCGGCCGGGGTGAGCGTGACCCCGAGCAGGTCCTGCACGGTGTTGTTGTATTCGAAGCGCGTCAGCCGCCGGAGCGGCGTCGGCGTGATCGGCTGCACCCCTTCGCACCCGGGGGCGTTGGGATCCAGAGTTCCCGGATTCATGCCACCGGGATTCCCTTCGCCGGGATCGGTCGTGGACGGCGGAGGGGGCGACCCCGGTGGGTTCGTTCCGCCGGGAGGAGTGCTGCCCGCCGGCACGGTGGTCGTTGGCGAGGGGCCCGCGGGGGTTCCCGGATTTCCGGTTCCCGGGCCCGCGGGGGTTCCCGGATTCGCGGGTTGCTCGGGAGTCTCTGTGCTGGTGCCGGGACCGACCGGTTCCTCGCTGGTCGTCTCTGCGGTGCAGCTCGCAAGGAGCAAACACGGCACGATGCCCGCGAACCATCGGCGTCGGACGCCACGAATTCCCTGGTGCATGAAGTCGCCTCCGAAGCGCCCTGCCGGCCCGTCGGATCCAAAGGAGCGAAGGCCGAGCGTGCTCCTTGGATACGGTGATTTCGGAGCGGCAGATCAGGCAGCAAATGTCGGATTCCGTTTGGAGGGCACGATTCCGTCGAACCGTTCGTGCCCGCGGCACCGAGGCCAGAGCGAAAGCACCGAGGTGTCGTCTTTTCGACAAGTCCTGAGTCATCCTCCCGCCCAACCGTTCGTCACGCTGGAGCGACAAACGGTTGCGGAAGACAGGGTCGAACAGGAGCCCGCGTGGAAGGGATCCCGCCGACTTCATTTCGGCGAGGTTCGGTGCGAGCCACCCCTGCGAGAAGGGGCGAGGCCGCCGATCCGTCAAACTGCTCGGGGTTCTCGCGGAGCCTCTGGGTGGCACGAGCGGTGCTTCGAACGGAGCGGCGCCGGCGCCCAGCGCGCGCCGGACGAGAAAGGAGTCCCCTCAATGCGTCGCATTTCCCCGCTCGGTGCCTTTCTGATGGGCACTGCCGCCGGCACGTTCGGATCGTGGGTGATGGAGCTGTTCTTCTCGGCGACGAAGAAGATCGCTCCGCGGCCGCCCGAGAATGTGTTCACGCCTCCGGAGCTGCAGCAGCAGCGGGAGTCCGCGAACGAGACCGTCGCCCGTCGCGTCGTCGAGCAGCTCGCGCAGCGTGGCCCGCTGGAGAACAAGGAGCGGGCGGGTGAGCTCGTCCACTATGCGTACGGCGCCGCCTGGGCGGGGTTCTACGGCCTGGTCGCGTGCACCTCGCGCCCGGCGCGGACTCTGCCGGGAGCGCTCGGCTTCGGGACGATCGTGTGGGCGGCCAGCGAGAGTATCGTCCTGCCGCTTTTCCGGCTCGGAGCGTGGCCCCACGCCTACCCGCTGCGCAACCACGCCTATTCGCTGGCGTCGCATTGGGCCTACGGCGTTGCGACGGCCGGCGCGTTCTCCGCCATGCTTCGCCTCGGCGGCCGCCCCGCGCTCGCTGCGCTGGGGGCGCTCTGGCTTACGCGCAAGGTGCCGAGCCCGGTCCGTCCCGTCGCGCGCACGCTCACACGGCGGGGCGTCGGGATCGCGATTCGCGCGCGCGACGTCGTCGAGGCCGTGCGCTGAAACAAGAACGCCGCGTGGCGAAGAGGTGCCACGCGGCGGGATACGCTTGCTTCGTCGATCGGAGGGCCTCGCCCTGGCGAGGCCCCGACGACGAAATCCAGGCTCAGTCGAGCAATCCGCTCTGATCGCGGCTGCCGTTTCCGTTCGAACGAGCGGGGGCGCCGATTTCGGAGCCGACCGCTGCCGCCAAGGGGGCGGGCGCGTGCGCCTCCGAAGCGTGGGCACGAGCGGCGGCCGCGGCATTTTCGCGGATCCACCGGCCGCGGTCGTAGCTGTCGAGGTTCTTGTTCAGCACGACCTGGAAGCAGGCGGCGTTGCCCTGCTCGGCGATGATCGTCGACCAGGCCAAGAAGAAGTGCCAGATGCGGAACCAGCGCTCGCCGTAGGCCGCGATCACCGCGTCCTTGTTGCTGAGCCAGTTGTCGTGCCAGCGCTTGATCGTGTGCCGGTAGTGCATGCTCACGTTCTCGACGCTGTACGTTTCCCAGCCGGCCTTCTCCATCGCCTTCAGCATCGCCGAGGGACAGAGGCTCGCGTCCGCTCCGGGGAAAATGTACTTGTTCATGAACAAGCCCCAGATGAGGTCTTCCGGCCGGAGCCCGCGGCGCAGCCCGGTCCACTGGAGGAAGAACAACCCGTCGTCCGCCAGGAGGTCGCGCACCTGCTCGTAGAACGAGACCAGGTTCTTCACGCCCACGTGCTCGACCATCTCGAGGCTCGAGATCTTGTCGAATTTCTGATTCGGGATGTCGCGATAATCCTTGCACAGGACGCGCGCGCGATCCGAGAGACCCGCCGCGCGAATGCGATCGTTGCCGAACTCGGTCTGGCGCTCGGCGATGGTGACGCCCGTCGTATCCGCCCCGTAGTTCTTGGCCGCGAAGAGCGTGAGGGTGCCCCAGCCGCAGCCGATGTCGAGCAGGCGCTCGCCCGGCTTGAGCTGCAGCTTTTGGCAAACGCGGTGCATCTTGTTGTCCTGCGCTTGCTCGAGCGACTCCCCTTCGTGCTGGAAGTACGCGGACGTGTAGACCATGCGCTCTCCCAGGAACCAACCGAAGAAGTCGTTTCCGCGGTCGTAGTGCTCGCGCACGATTCGCCGGTCCTGATCCTTGGAGTGGATCGCCACTTCCGGCACGAAGTTCGTGAGGGCCCAGGTGAGGTGCCGCTTCGTCAGCGTGTACTTCACGTAGAGATTGCGCGCGCGCAATAAGGCGTAGATGTCACCCGGGATGTCGATCGCCCCGTCGAAGTACGCCTCGTACAGCGTCGTCATCGGGATTGGCGCATTCGCATAGCGCCGGGCCAACTTCTGGTCATTGAAGACAACGTAGTGAGTGAGGCTCATGCTTTCGTTCTTTACGAGTGTTCGCCCGCGGGCGATTCCAGAGACGGACAGCACCGACCGGCCAATGCTCCGCCGACCCGATGTGAGGCCGAGATGCTAGCAGACTCTGTCCCGATGTCTGACAAAAAGACGGCGGCGCCGAGTCCCGTCCACGCGGGACTCGGGCACACACATCGGCGCATGGCCCGTCCGGCGCGGCCGGGGCCCGTTTCGGAGCCCTTTGCTGGCGCCCGGGGCGGGCTCGGCGGGCTCAACCGTGCGCGCGGGAGCGGCGGGACGGGACCCCGTGCTCGTACGCGTAGAGGAGCTCGTCGATCCGTTCGAACACCTGACGTAGTTTCTGGGCTTCGGGCAGAAACGTCGTCCGGAAGTGATCGGTGTAGGTGACGTTGAAGCTCGTTCCCGGAGCGATCAGGACGTGCTGTTGCTCGAGGAGGTCGAGCGCGAACCGGGTGTCCTCGAAATTCTGGAAGCGCTCCGCCTTCACGCGCACGAACGCGTAGAGCGCTCCCATCGGCGCCGCGAGCTCGAGGTACTCGCTCCCGCGGACGGCATCCATCAGCGCCTTGCGCGACTCATAGAGGCGGCCGCCCGGCGAGGTGAGGTCCAGGATGCTCTGGTAGCCGCCGAGCGCGGTCTGCACGGCCCATTGCCCCGGCACGTTCGCGCAGAGTCGGAGGCTCGCGAGCAACTCGACCGCATTCAGGTACTCGCGCGCGTTGGCTTTCTCGCCGCTGAAGCTCACCCAGCCCACGCGCAGCCCGCAGGCGCGATAGACCTTGCTCAGTCCGGAGAAGGTGGCGCAAAGCGTTCCCGGTCCGAGCGTGGCCAAGGGAACGTGCTTGGCCCCGTCGTACAAAATTTCGTCGTAGATTTCGTCGGAGAACAGGACGAGCCCGTGCCGGCTCGCGATGTCGACGAGCCCCTGGAGCAGCTCCCGATCGTAGACGGCGCCGGTCGGGTTGTTCGGGTTGATGACGACGATCGCGCGCGTCCGGTCGTTGATGAGCGCCTCGATCTGCTCGAGATCGGGCAAAAACCGGTTCTTCGGCGAGCAGTCGTAGTGGACCGCCTTCGCCCCGTGGATGGTGACCGCGGCCGTCCACAAAGGGTAGTCCGGGCACGGCACGAGCACCTCGTCGCCCGCATTGAGCAAGGCGCGCATGCAGAGCATGATGAGCTCACTCACGCCGTTGCCGATCACCACGTCGTCCGCCGTGACGTCCCGCACGCCGCGCTCGTGCTGCTGGTTGGCCACGGCTTCGCGGGCCGGGAAGATCCCTTTCTGGTGGCAGTACGGGTCGGCTTGATGGAGGTTCTCGACGATGGCGCGGCGCATGATCGCCGGCATCTGGAACCCGAAGGCCCCGGGGTTTCCGATGTTCAGCTTCGTGATTTCGTGGCCGACTCGCTCGAGCTCCTCGGCTCGACGCGCGAGTGAGCCTCGAATCTCGTAGCGGACCCCGTTGAGATTCTGACTGACGCGGACTTCGCGCTGACTCACGATGCGCTCTCTCTACCCGAGGCGTGGGTTCCCTGCCAGGCGCGCCCCGGGCAGCGCGCCCGCCCCTCGGGTCTCTCGTGCCCGCGTTCGGCGGCAAAGCTGCCGGTCTGACGCCATGCGCGGCCGCGCCTCCGAGCCATTCCGAGCCGGCATTCTCGGTCGAACGCGCTCGTCCCGAGGGGGCCCCTTCGGCCGGGGCCCGCTCTCGGTGACGGATGGCGACCTTCGGCTCTCCCGAGTTCCGGGTCGCGTTCAGGGAACCTCGGGCGCGGGGACGCCGGCAGCGTCGGGAAGGGACCGGCGCTCCCAGGCGAAGACCTCGGGCGAAGCGGGGTCGACGCGGAGCTTCAGCCATTCTTCCGCCGTCTCCCCCTCGACGACCACGCGCGTGAGGTTGGGGACCGGCGCCTCGATCCCGTAGGCGGCGCTGCCGTTCGCGAGCGGTTGGTCCACGAGGTATCGATGGCTGTCGCCCTGGACGAGGAGCACGGGCCGCGCGAAGGCGGCGGCGCGCTCGGCGAGGAGGCGGATCACCGCTTCGAAGCCGTTCGTCGTTCCCGAGAACGTGTCTGCTTGCATGAACACCACGACCCCGAGCGCTTCTTCGTCTTCTGCGAGGTCGAACGTGCGCCCGATCCAGTCGAGCGCCGCCGCGATGCGCGCTTCGACCTCGGCGATGCGCCGATCGGGATCGTCGGTGCCGCCGCCCGTGCCGAACCACGGCGCGAGGCCGTTTGCGCTGCCGGTCACGTGAACGGTCGCGAAGACCGTCGAGGCAGCCGTCCACAGGCGATTCTCGACGAAGGCAGCGTGCGCGGCGAGCGTGGCCTGGCTCAGCACGGCCCGCCGCGCGCCGAGCGTGAACCCCGGCTCGGGAAAGAAGAGGGAGCGGAGCGTCGCGAGCCGCTCGAGGGGATCGTAGGCGCCGTTGTTCGCGCGGTGGCAGTCGGTCCACTCGTTGTCGCCCGGCGTGTAGATCACGGGGAGCGGGGACCGCGAAAACTCGGGAGCGCTGGGTGCGAAGTAGCGCGTGTG
>CAYYWA010000053.1:0-23015 GCA_964475255.1 uncultured Sorangium sp. | reverse complement strand
GAGTCGCGCTCACCCCCGCCGGGGCCGCGGCGCGCGGAGCGCTCGGCTCTCCGCGCTTCCACCGTGCGAGTGGAGTCTCGGCACGCGGCGAGCCGTCGTTCGAGACCCCGCAGCGCGGTCGCGGCGACGTGGCTCGCGGCGGGCGCCGCGCTCGCAGCCGGCGCTTGCTCGGCCGCTTCCTCGCGAACGGGCTCGGCGCAGGCGGCAGAGCTTGCGGTGAGCGGCGCGATCGTCGTGGCGAGCGAGCGCGGCTCGGGCGGCTCCGTTTCGCGAGCGCGCGCGCCCGCGGCGAACGACGACGCCGCGAAGACGAGCGCGGCCGTCGAGACGCCGAGCCCGAGCGCGGCCGTCATCCGCGTGCGCGCGAGCTTCTCGAGCGGCGCCCGGCGAAGGAAACACGCCTCGTCGGCGGTGAGGTACGGCTCGTCCTCCGCGGCGCGCGCGAACTCCTGGAGCTTGCGCGCCGACGGCAAGCGACCGCGCGTGAGCCAGGCCTCGACGGCGAGCGCGAAGGGCGACTCCGAACGCGCGAGGCGCGACAACGCAATCGACACCTCGCGCATGTCGGGTCGGGCGTCGGGCTCCAGCGCGACCATGCGCCGCAAGAGCGCTCCCCAGCTCGGCGGCAACGGCGGCTGGGCCTCCACGAGCCGATCGAAATCGTTCGGGAGGTGGAGGAGCTTCTCTCCGCGCTCGAACGGCTCGGGCTCGAGGCCCAACACCGTCAGAAACAGCATCACCCCGAGCGCGAAGACGTCGGCCTTGCCCGTGACCGTGTGTGCGGCGCCGTTCTGCTCGGGCGCCATGTACGGCGGCGAGCCCATGATGGTCCCGAGCTGCGTCCAGTACCGCGTGACCGAGCGCGCGTGCACGCTGAAGAGCTCGAGCGGCGCCTTGGCGATGCCGAAGTCGACGACCTTGACGCGGAAGAGCGGCGAGCCGCTCTCGCGCGTGACGAGCACGTTGTCGGGCTTGAGATCGCGGTGGACGATCCCCTTGTCGTGGGCGAGCGCCATCGCCTCGGCGACCTGCTGGGCGAGGCGCGCGGTCTCCGCGAGCACGGTCTCGGTGCTCGGCGGGCCGCCCGCGCCGAGCTCGCCGTTCGCGAAGCGGCGGAGATGGTCGAAGAAAGGGCGCCCCTCGACGTACTCCATCGCGAGAAAGTAGGGCCGCTCTCCGGGCCCGCTCGACTCGCGGATAGAGACGACCGCGGGGTGTCCGATCGCCGAAGCGATGCGCTGCTCGGCGAGGAAGCGCATCTCGATCTGCCCGGCGATCGCTGGGTCGAGCGGGTCGCGCAACACCTTGAGCGCGTGCGGCACCCCGCTCTCGCGATCCCGCGCGAGGAACACCTCCGCGAAGGCGCCGGACCCGATGCTCGCGATGATGTCGTAGCGGCCGAGCACCGCGGGCCCGCGCTGCGCGCTGGCTGCAGGTGTAGGCTCGTCCCCCCGGGGGACGCCCTGACTGGGCGCGACGGGCTCGTTCGGCATCGCCCGCGAAGCTAACGCGAAGGCCGAAGTCGCGACAAACAACCGGGAAGTCCGACAAAGGGCCCCCGATGAGCGCCCCTGCCAAAGGCCCGGCGGCGCCTGGCGTTTCGACCCTTCTGTTACACTGAGCGCATGCTGTGGCCCCGCGGTTGGGGGTTGGCCGGTGGGGGCTCATGGCTCCTGATTGCCGCCAGGCCGCCGGGGGGGGGGGCAGACTCGTAAGCCCCGGATCCGTCGGCGCCCCCGGGGGGGGCCGGGGCCAGGGGCGGCGCCGCGACCGGCGGAAAGAACGCGATCGGCACCTCCGGAACCGGCGGCAGCGCGCCGAGCGGTGGCTCGAGCGGCACCGGCGGCGCCCCGTTGCCCAGCGGTGGAGCTGCCCCGGGCGGAACCGCCGGTGAGCCTTCCGATGGCGGTGCCCCGACCGACACCGGCGCCGGGGACTCCGGTCAGCCCGGGGCGGGTGCGGGCGGCATGGCATCCGCGGGCATGGGAGGAGTCGACCCGGGCGGCGCCGGAGCCTTGCAAGACGGGGGCGCTGGCGGCTCGGAAGCAGGTGCCGGCGGCCTGTCCGGCGATGCCGGCTCGGGCGAAGCCGGCTCGGCTGAAGCCGGTGCGCCGGGCGCGGCGGGAGCTTTCGGTGAAGAGCCGATTGGCTGTGGCGGCTGGCTCGGCGACACCTGCGACGAGGACGAGTACTGCGCGTACGAGCCTGGCCAGCACTGCGGCGCCGCCGACCAGAGCTCCGTGTGTCGGCCTCGTCCCATCGGGTGCACCCTCGAATACAAGCCCGTCTGCGGCTGCGACGGAAAAACCTATTCGAACCGCTGCGCGGCGAACGCCGCCGGAACGGGAATCCTCAAAGAAGACGAGTGCTGAGCCCGGTGCTCCCCCTGGGGCCCGCTCGGCACCGCGAGCGCGGCGCGAAGCAACGTCGCGGCGCAGAGCGTCGCCCTACGCGCGCGACGGCCGCTTTGGAGTCTCGCTCGGAAAACCCGAGACGGCGCAGTCCTCGAATGCCGGTCAGTGCGCGCGCGCGTGCTGCGGCTCGGTCATCTCTTCGATGAGCTTGCCGACGAACGCGGGGATGTCGGCCGGCTTGCGGCTCGTGACCCATCCCTTGTCAACGACGACTTCTCTGTCGACCCAAGTCGCGCCCGCGTTCTCGAGGTCTTTGCGGAGCGAGGGCCAGGACGTCATCGTCTTGCCGCGGACGACGTCGGCTTCGACGAGTGTCCACGCCGCATGGCAAATCGCCCCGATCGGCTTGCCGCTCACGGCGAACGCGCGCACGAACTCGACGACCTCGGGAACCATCCGGAGTTGATCCGGGTTGAGCGCGCCCCCGGGAAGGAGCAGCGCGTCGAATGCCTTCGGATCCGCCTGCTCGATCTGCAGATCGACGTCGAGGGTCTCGCCGCGATCGAAGTGCCGAAACGCCTGGATCTTGCCTGCCTTCGGAGAGACGAGCACCGTCTTCGCGCCCGCTCGCTCGAGCGCGTTGCGCGGCTCGGTGAGCTCCACCTGCTCGACGCCGTCGGTGGCGAGAATGGCAACGGTCTTGCCGTGGAGCTTCTTGCCCTCACCGCCGGATTCCTTCGTCTCTCGTGTCGTCGGGTGCTGTTCCATGGTTCCTCCTCGGGCGCTCGGTGCCCTCCTCGACCCTGCAACGGACACGCCAAGGCAGCCGGCTACGCTGCGAAGACGAAGCGCTCCGGGCCGAAGCCGCTCTTCTCGAGGTGCGCCAGGATCTGGCCGCGCGCGATCGGTCCCGCGACGGACACCACGATGCGCTCGGGCCGCGGGGTGAGCGCAGCGAGCGCGTCGGGATCGATCACGGGAGCCCCGGCAATGCGCTGACCCAGCCGCCCGGGATGGAGCTCGACGATCGCGCTCGGGTGCTTGTCGTGTCGAGCGAGCGCGCGGGCGAGGGTGCGCCCGGTATCGCCGTATCCCCAGAGCACGTAGCGATCGTGCCCTGCGAGCCAATGCTCCGCGATGAAGTGCGCCTTGCACTCGACGAAGCGCTCGAGCGCGTAGGCCGGGTGCGTTCGTGAGAGGCGCGCCGGACCCTCGCGCCAGAAGAGGAGGCGCCGCGGGACCATGCCGAGCCGCTCACCGCTCTCGAGGATCCGCAGCATCAGATCGTAGTCTTCGGGCCACGCGCGATCGCGGTAGCGAAAGCGTCGGAGCACCGACGTGCGCACGAACAGGCTCGGGTGAGCGATCGGACACTCCACGAGCCGGTAGCGCAGGACGTCTTGCTCGTCGCGGAGCGAGTTCAGCCACCGCTCGTACGCGAGCCTGCCCGCGGTCAGACGGCCGCGCGGGAACATGCGCACGTGGCAGCCGACGCCAGCCAGGTCGGGGCGCGCCTCGAGCGCGCGAAGCTGTGACGCGAGCCGATCGCGGTGCGCGACGTCGTCCGCGTCCATCCGCGCCACGAACGGCGCGCGACACGCGTCGAGGCCCGCCTCGAGAGCCGCCACGATCCCCGCGTGTGCGATGGTGAGCACGCGCACGCGCGAGTCCCGGCTGGCCACCCGCTCGGCGATCGCTCGCGTCGCGTCGGTAGAGCCGTCGTCGACGACGACGCACTCGAACCGGGCGAGGCGCTGCCGGCGGATGCTCTCGAGGGCAGCCGGCAGCGTGCTCTCCGCGTTGTACGCGGGCAGCAGGACGGAAACGAGCGGCTCGCTCACGACTGGAACGGACCCGCTCCGGCGCGGGCCTCGAGTGCGAGGAGGTCCCGAGCGGTGAGGCAAACACCGACACGCCCGACTCGTCGCGGCTTCGCGAGGTGAGCGTGATAATGGTGGCGGTTACGCCGAGCATCGAGGCGGGCGAACGACGAGGAGACCATGCGAGGCCGAACTTTCTTGTGCTTGCTGTTGCTGTCCTTGGGGTGCGCGCGCGGCCCGAACGTGGTGAGCGAGCAGCTCCCACTCCGACGCGTCGTGATCTACCGCAACGGGGTCGGCTATTTCGAGCGCGCCGGCAACGTCGATGACGAGCGCGTGGGGTTCCGGATGCGCCAGCGTATGGTCGGCGATTTCCTGGCGTCGCTCGCCATCGTCGAGCGCGGCGGAAGCTCCGTGCGCGCGGCGTCGTTCCCGCTCGAGCTCGAAGACACGGAGCGGCCGGACTCGCCGGCGCCGATGCCGCGCTCCACGCGGGGCGGCAAGCACATCGCGCCCGTGCCGCCGCCCGAGACCGATCCCGACGACATGCGCGAGGTCGTGCTCTACCTCGACGGAAAGGAGCACGATCTGAGCATCGGCTACCTCGCGGAGACCCCCGTTTGGCGCCCCAGCTATCGCGTGGTGGTGCGCGAGGACGGCAGCGCAGATTTGCAGGCGTGGGGCATCGTCCAAAACCTCTCCGGTGAGGACTGGACGGACGTGGAGCTCGCCCTCGTCGCGGGGGCGCCGCTCGCGTTCCAATCCACCCTCGGCAACCCCGTGATCCCGGAGCGACCGGTCGTCTCCGAGCGCGGCGATATCATCGCCGCGATGCCGACGGGCGTCACGACGCTGCACCGTGAGCCGCAGGCCGAGGCGGCCGAGGAAGCCGCGGCGGCGGTCGACGACGGCGACGCGGACGCGCCTCAGGAGATGAGAGTGCGCCGAGAGGCGACGCGGCTCGCCTCGAAAAAGGCGGCGGCGGACGCGCCGCCGATGGCCCCGCCGGCACCCTCCCCGGGGGCCGCCGGTCTCGCGACGCCGATGTCCGGAAACGTTGCGACTCTGAGCGCGCCCCGGCGGCTCGAAGACCTCGCCGCGGTCGCGCTGCAAGCCGGCACGACCCGCTACGAGATCCCGACGCGCGTCACGGTGCCGAACGACTCGGCCACCATGGTCCTGCTCCTGAGCCAGCGCATCCCGGGCGAAGCGGTGCTCCTGTTCTCGCCCGACGGCGCCGTGAGCGCGTCGGCGCGCCATCCGTATCGCGTGGCGCGGTTCACGAACTCGACGCGCGGGCTGTTGGAGCGGGGCCCGATCGCCGTGTTCGAGCGCGGCTCGTTCCTCGGTCAAGGCCTGGTCGAGCCGCTGCCGCCCAAGGCGACCGCCACGGTGCCGTTCGCGCTCGAGCGCGGCGTCGCCGTGACGAGTCATCGCCGCTACGACGAGCAGGGAAGTCGGCTGCACCGCGTGGAGGCGGGCCAGCTCTTCATCGAGCGCGACCACGCGACGCGCACCCACTACGAGATCGAGAACGGCGAGAACCGACGCAACAAGCTCTTGATCCGCCATCCGCGGATCTCGGGGACGCGCTTGCACGCTCCGCCAAAGGGCACGGAAGAAGAGTCCGGCGGCGCGAGCGCGCTCGTCCCGGTCCAGCTCGCCCCCAGCGGGAAGACGGAGCTCGTCGTCGACGAGCGCCGGCCGACGCAGCAGCACGTCGAGTGGCTGTCCCCCTTGGCGGATGAAGCCGTGCAGGCGTACCTTGCCGATCCGAAGGCGGACCAGGAAGCGGCGAAGCGGCTGCGGGAGGCGTTCAAGATCCGGGAAGTGTTGAAGCGCGCGGTGGACGAGCGCACGAAGCTCGAGCGCGAGCAGAACGAGCTCGAGAACCTGTCCCACGAAACGCGAAAGAGCCTGCGCGCGATCGAGAAGAACGCGCAAGCCGCCGACCTGCGCCAGAAGCTCACCGCGCGGCTCGCCGACGCCACCGAGCGGCTCGATCGCATCACGAAGCGGTTGATCGAAGTCGGACTCACGATCAGCGAGCACGAGGTCCGTTTCCGCGACGCCGTTCAAGGCATCCGCATCGACGCGCCGCCGCAGAGGAAGAGCCGGTAACTCGCCGCGTCAGCTCGAGGCCGCTCGTCGCGTCAGGCCGATTCGACGGGGCGCATTGCGACGGCGACGAGGGAGGCCCCGAAAGCCCCCGAGCGCCGGCGGTCGGCGATTCGGGAGAGGCACGCGGCTTGCCTCGAACGAGTGGGTCCTTCTCGAGATTCGGAGTTGCTCTCCGCGACGAAGGGTTCGGAAGGCTCACTCGTACACTCAACCGGAGGATCCATCATGGCGAATAGAGTCCAGCAGCCGGTGCCGGGCTTCGCGAGCGCTCCGTCGCGGAGCGGTCTTTGGGCGCGCTACGTGAACGCGGCGCTCGGTGTGTGGCTGTTCATTTCCGCGTTCGCCTGGCCGCACACGCAGGCGTCGGGCACCAACACCTGGATCGTCGGCGCCCTGATCGCGATCTGTGCCCTCTGGGCGATCCGCTCGCCCTCGGTGCGCTGGGCGAACACCGTGCTCGCGATTTGGTTGCTTCTCTCCACCTTCTTCATCGAGCACGTCACCGCCGCCACGGTGTGGAACAACGCCATCGTCGCGATCGTCGTCTTCTTGCTCTCGCTCGTCCCGAACACCGTCGGCGGCCAGCGCACGATGGGCGGCCCGCGACGCGAGGCCCGCTCGATACCCTGACGGCCGACGAACCGGTCCTCGCGTTCGGTGCGGGGCGGCGCGAGCCGCCCCGCGTGTCTGGCTCGTAGCTCTGCCGCCCGGGGGCGATTCGAAAATCGCCGAGGACCCGGCTCAGTTGTTCTGAGCGCCCTCGGCGATCCAGCGGCGCAGGACGTCGATCTCGGCGTCCGTGAGCGGGTCGTAGTGCATGGGCATGGGGGCGCCGTTCTCGTCGGTGGTCGTCGTTGCTTCGACCTTCACGATGAGGAAGCTCGTCTCCGGGGAGCCCGGGTCGACGCGCGGCATGCTGGGGCGACGGATGCTCGCCACGCCGACGAGCCCGGTCTCGGCGTCGAAGGGATCCGTCAGATTGGGCGGCATTCCGGTCGAGTGGTGGCAGTAGGAGCACTTGCCAGCGCCGGCGCCGAGACGGGTTTCGTCGCCGAAAATGGGACGAATCTGCGCTCGAAAGAAGTCGTCGTCCTGAGCGCCATCGGTGATCCACTGGCGCAGGGCCGCCACTTCGTCGGAGGTGAGCCGCGGCATTTGGAGCGGCATGAAGCCTCCGGCGACGGCGGTATCGATGGCCTCGTTCTCGACCTTCTCGATCAAGAAGCTGTTCTCCGGCTCGAACGGGACCACGTTGAACTCGGGGGTGTTGCCCTCCGGGTGCGCAACCGCCCACGTGTTGACGGAGCCGACGAGGCCGTTTTCGGGATCGAAGGGGTCGACGAGGTTCACGCCGATGGGGCTCGTCGGGTGGTGGCAGTACGTGCACCGCCCGGCGAAGATCGGCTGAACGTCGCGCTGATAGCTGACCTGTGCCGCGCCGCCCGTGTTCCCACCGGCGCCGCCCGTTCCCGACGTGCCCCCTTGGCTCGAGCTCGTGCCGCCCGTGCCGTTGTTCTCTTCGCTCGGAGTGCCGGAGCACCCGAGAAGAACGAGAGCCGGATAGAGCGCCTTGAACGTGAAACCCGCGCGAGCACGCATCGGCCGACCCATCATAGTCGACTGCCGGGAAAGGTCTCCACGAAAAAACCTTCCGAATCCTGACGCGCTGTGATCACTCGCTCGGAGCGCGACAGTGTCGAGCGCGATCGCATTTCGAACCAAGGCGAGGAGCGCTGCTCGCTTTCGGGCTGGACGGCGGAGGGGGAGGCCGGGCCGATGCGGATCTCCAGACGAGGTCGCGTTCGGCGCGCGCAGCGATAGCCGCGCTCTCGCGAGCACGACCGGCGCAAAAGCAGCGGAAAGATGCAAGAATCGGCCTTCGCAGACTAGGGAGCCCGAAATCTAGGCATACTGGCCGCGAGATGCTCGCGACCGCAACGCCCGCGTTCGTGCCCACCGACTACGAGTGGCTGCGCCTGCGATTCGAAGCCGATCGGCGGAGTCGATCGGACGCCCTCCTCTCACGGGTACGAGAACACTGCACGGGACGCCCCACGCTGCGGGTCTTGGATCTCGGTGCGGGCGCCGGCGCCAATCTCGTCTATCTCGCCCCGCGACTGCCCGTCGACGAGCAGGACTGGGTGCTCGTCGATCGTGACGGCGCGCTGCTCGATCGCGTGCCTGCATGCTGCAGAGCGCTCGGCAGCGCGAGCCCCTCGATGGAGGTCGAGCCGGGTCGGTTGCGTGTGGGCGGCCAGCGCGTCCGCTACCAGACGATCGTCGGCGACTTCGTCACGGATGCTCGGGTGTACGAGGGACGCTGGGATCTCGTCGTCGCGAATGCGGTGTTCGATTTGCTCCCCGAGCCAGCGATCGCTCGCTTCTTCGAGCGCGCTCGTTGGGCGTTTGGTGATGGCTGTCCGCCGCTGTACTTCACGCTCAACCTCGACGCGGGCCCCGCGTTCCATCCCGAGAGCCCGGAGGATGAGCCGGTCCGCGCGCTCTTCCATGCCCACATGCGCAGACCGCAGGCGCTCGGACGGGCCCTGGGCCCGGAGAGCGCGCGCGCGGTCGCGCGCATCGCCGAGCGCTTTGGCTTCATCGTCCACGCGGAGCAGAGCCCGTGGCAGCTCGGACCAAGCGAGGCTCGCATGCTTCACGCGAAGCTCGACTTCGTCGAGAACGCGGTGACGGAGATGGTGAACGCGGAGCGCGGAACCGCTCGCCTCGGCTTCGGCATCGACGCGCTCGCCCGTTGGATGGCGGCGCGACGCGCGCAGGTCGACCGCGGGGAGCTCAGCCTCACAGTGGCACACCGAGATCTGTGGCTCACTCCGGGATTCGGCGCGCTCGCGCGCTGAGAGTCCCATCGGCCGAACATGGATGTCCCCGATACGCTGCGGTTCGTGCTCCCTCCGGGAAGCGAGGGCATTTCCGGCGGTAATCTCTACAACGCGGCGCTGATCGCGGCGCTCCGCGGCGTCGCTCGCGTCGATACGCTCGGGATCGAGGCGCTCCCGGCCGCCATCGACCACGGCGAGCCCGGGCTCTACTTCATCGACACCCTGTGCCTGCCCGAAGCCGCCGGCGTGCTCGGCCGGCGCCGGCGAGGCCAGTCGTTCGTGCTCGTCGTGCATCACCTGCCGAGCCTCGAGCCGGAGCTCGCTCCGAACGACGCGCGGCTCGAGCGCGAACGCGCGCTCCTCCCGCGCTTCGATCTATTCTTGAGCACGAGCGCGTTCACGACCGAGCTCCTCGCGGCGCGTGGGATTGCGAGAGCGCGGGTGCTCACGGTGCCCCCTGCCCCGCCGCGGGTCGCGTCGCGGCGCCGCGACTACCGGCCGCCCCTCGTCGCGCTCCTCGTCGGAAACCTGATCCCGCGCAAGGCCCTTCATCCCTTCTTGCGGGCCCTCGACGAGCGGCTTCCGGCGGAGCTCGAGCTGCGACTCGACGTTCTCGGCCGCCTCGATCTCGATCCGGAGTACGCGCGCGCGTGCCTCGACTGTGTGCGGACGTCCGTGGCGCTCGCGCGCACCGTACGCCTCCGCGGGCCCGTCGAGCCGCACGCGATGGACGCGGCCTACGCCGCGGCGCACCTCTTCGTCTCCGCGTCGCGCATGGAGACGTTCGGCATGGCCGTGCAGGAGGCGCGCGCCCACGGTCTGCCGATCCTCGCCGTCCGCGCCGGGTACGTGCAGCATCACTTCGTCGAGGGAGAGACCGGGCTCGCGTTCGAGTCGGTGTCCGCGCTCGCCGATGCGCTCGTGGAGCTGGCTCGAGACCCGCGACGCATGGGAGCGTTCTTCGCGCGCGCTCAGGAGCGACGATCGCAGCTCGACACCACGTGGTCTGGTGCCGCGACATCGCTGCTCGCGCAGCTCGCGACGGCGCGCGCCGCGGGCGGGCTGGATTTTGCGCGGTAGCGCTGCTCACGAGCGAGCCACGACGACTCCGAAGCCACGCGTTCGGGTCGCTACTCGGCGCAGCACCCATCTCCGACGCCGCGGCGCCGCTCAGCGGCGCAGGGTCGTGAAGGGCCAAATCGTGCGCGCGCACGCGAGAAACGGTGCGACCAGATCGCTCCGCACGTACAGGGGGCTGCTCGAGGCGTCGACGACGCGCGTGTAGCCGCGGAGGCACTCACCCTGCATGAGCTCGCGGTTCGCCGCGGCGTACACACGATGCGGCAAGAACAGCACCTCGGGTCGGTCGCGCCGGCACAAGGCGTCGAGACGTGGGCGCTCGAAGGTGAGCTCGTTGCTCATCAGGCCGGCGAGATCGGTGATCCGCGCGGCGGGGAGGACCACGCCGGGGACGCCGATCTCCGAGTGATACACGTGGATGTTCGAAGGCAGGCACGCCTCGACGTCGAACAAGCCGCGCACGGTGGTCACGCCCTGGGCGGCGCGCTCGACGAAGCCCCGATCGGCGAGCGCCCGCGGAACGCGGGGCGGGAGCCAGCTCACTCCACAAGCGACGAGCAGTGCGCCCACCAGCCAGGCGCCCGTGCCGCGCAGGCGCTCCGGCGCCGCGATCGCGATGCCGACGCCCGCCAGCCACGCGGCGATGCTGCCGAGCGGCAACGCGCTGTGAACGGGGCTCGCTCCCGTATCGAGGAGCTCGAGCCGAAACGCGACGAGGGCCAGCGCCGCCCAGGCGACCGCGAACACGCGCCGGGCGATTCGGGACGACCGGACGCGAAACTTCGGCCAAGCGAACGCCGCGGCCACGGCGAGCGGCACGAGCGCGGGGACGTAAAAGCGCGCCCGATAGCCCATCACCTCGTTGGTCATGAGCGCGTGGTACGCGACGAACCCGGCAACGGCGACGAGCAGGGGGCGGCTCTTTCCCGCACGCGCTGCCACGGCGACCCAGACGAGCGGCGCCGCGAACAGGCCGAACGTGAGCAGGTATCGCCGTTTCCAGATCTCGCCCGCCGCGACGAAGCTCGGGTCGTAGCGCTCGAAGGCGAGCGTCTTCCAGTACGCCGCGAGCGGGAGGGCGGAGCCGTAATAGACGTGGAACGCGAGCAGGAACGCCCCGAGACCGAGGCCGAGCGCGACGGCATAGAGCGCCGCGGCGCGCGGTCGCCCCCGCGCTTGCCCGAAGAGCGTCGAGAGCGCCGGCAAGAGCACGGCGTCGGGGCGCGCCAGGTACACGAGCGTGGTGAGCCCGGCGGCGCGAAACGGCTCGAAACGTCGCGCTGGATCGAGCGGGACGAAGCGATGAACGAGCGCGAGCACGAAGAGCACGAGCGCGGTTTCCATGCCCGTGTGCACGACCCCGAGCACGATCGGCGTGGCGAGCCCGAAGAGCAGGATCCCCGGGTTACCCCCGCGCCGCCGCACGAGCCGCACGAGCAGCGCGAAGGCACAGACGAGCAGCACCGCCGAGAGCGTCTTCGTCGCAAGGAGATACCAATCCCCGGCGAGCGCCGCGACGCCGGTGGCGAGCCCCTGAAAGAGCTGACTCGTGTTGCCGTGAACGGGCCCCTCCTCCGCGTTCCAAGCGAACACGCCGTGGTTCGAAAAGTTTCGGGCGAAGCGCTTGAAGAAGAGAGCATCGTCGTAAACGCTGGTCTCCATCCCGACGACGAGCACGTAGGCAACGACGCCGGCGAAGAGGGCAACCGGGAACCAGCGAGACCTCGCGAAGCGACGCATCTCCCCTTCACGCCGCCGTGAGCCGCGGCGCTGCGGACCGACCGAGCGCGTCGGTGTCCACGAAGAGCGTCGCCGCGAACGCCGCCGCGGCGTTCGCGAGGAGCGCTCGCCGCAGGCTCGACGGGTCTTGAGCGCGGCGTGACCTCAAGCGTCTCCCGGCAGCGGAGCCGTGTACGCCGCCCACGCCACGTGCGACTCGCGCAAGGTGACCTTCATGCGGCACAGCTCGGTCGAGCCGGGCCCGAGCTCGCCCGCGCGCAGGCGCTCCGCCATGCGGTCGAAGATCACGCGCGCCAGAAACTCGGTCGTCGTGTTTTTGCCGGCGAAGGCGGGGTCGTCGTCCAGGTTTCGGTAGTCGAGCTCGCCGAGCACGCGAGAGAGCGCCGTGGTGGCGCGCCCGATGTCCACCACGACGCCCTCGGGCCCGAGCTCCTTGCGATCGAGCTCGACGTCCACGACGTAGGTGGCGCCGTGCAGGCGCTGCGCCGGCCCGAAGAGCTCTCCGCGGAAGCTGTGCGCGATCATCATGTGGCCTCGAACGCAAACCGTGTACATCTCTCCTCACTCCGTCGGGGTCAGTAGCGAATGCGATGGCAGAGCGCGTCGTAGTCGGGATCCGCGAGGCGCGCGAGCGTCCGCGGCAAGTCGGTGAACGCGCCCTCCTCCGTGAACAAGACGTCGAGCGCGGAGTCGGCGGTGAGCCGGACCGCGAGCGCGAGCCGCTCGCGGTGCGAAAACCGGCGGCGGGCGTTGGGGCTCACGGTGCCGACCTGCGAGGAGCGCAGCGTGAGGCGCTCGACGTGAAAGGCGCCCCCGAGGGATAGCTCCACCGGGCGATCGCCGTACCACGAGAGCTCGATCACGGTTGCGTCGCGGCTCGTGAGCTCGAGCGCGGTTTCGAGGCCAGCGGGGTTGCCGCTCGCGTGAAACACGAGATCCCGCCCACGCGCCGCGCGCTCGGGGGTGGCGAACGTGGCCCCGAGCGCGGCCGCGACCGCGGCGCGCTGCGGGCGCACATCGACGAGCTCGACCTCTGCGCCTGGGATCTTCGCGGCCAGGAACGCGACGAGACAACCGACCACTCCGGCGCCGACCACGCTGACGCGATCCCCGGCGAGCGGGCGCGCGTCCCAGAGGGCGTTGAGCGCCGTCTCGAGGTTCGCGGCGAGCACGGCGCGCTCGGCGGGCACCGCGTCCGGAAGGATCGTCACTGCCCCCGCCTCGACGACGTACTCGGTCTGATGCGGGTGGAGACAGAAGACGCGCGCGCCGACGAGCGCCGGCGCGCCGGCGAGCACGCGGCCGACGCTCGAGTAGCCGTACTTGACGGGTCCTGGAGAATTCCCGACTTGATGCGGGCACCGCATGCGCTCGCGCTCGCTCTCGGGGACACCACCGCGGAACACGAGCGTTTCGGTGCCGCGACTCACCGCGCCGAAGAGCGCCCGAACGAGCACTTGATCCGCTGCGGGCGCGGGCACGGGCTCCTCGCGGAGCGCGCCGATCGACGGCGCATCGACCCAAAAAGCCCGAGCAACCCGGGACGTCACGCCGCCTTCGAGCCGAGCCACGAGACGCTCATAGCACGGAGCGCCGCCGCTCCGCGTCGCGACGCTCGTCGATCAGCGTGTACACTGCTCAGCGCGCGCCGGCTCCCGAGGGTCGCCCGCTCCGCCATGTCTCCCGCAGCGATCCTCCCCGCATCCGCGTCGCTCGACCTGCTCGAGCGCTGGAGTCGCGTGCACGCGTTCGCGATGCTGGCCGCAACCGGGATTGCCCTGGTCGCGCGGGAGGCCTGGCCGATCGCGCTCGTCGGATTGAGCTCCGTCGCTGCGCTCGTCATCACCGGGGCGCGCTCCGGCGCGCGCGTGGGGACCGCCGCCAACGGCGTCACCGCCCTCCGGCTCCTCTTCGTGACGAGCCTCGGCCTCGCCGCGCTCGCGCCTCCCTCGGGGCTGCTCGTCGCGCTCGCGGTGCTCGGCATCTTCGTGCTCGATGGAGTGGACGGCGCCCTCGCGCGGCGCTTCGGGGCGGAGTCGGCGTTCGGTGCACGCCTCGATCTCGAGACCGACGCGCTGCTCGTCCTCGTCGTCGACTTCCTCCTGCACGCGGTGTGGGGCTACGGCGTCTGGGTCCTCGTCAGCGGCCTCTTGCGCTACGTCTACACGCTCACCCTCGCGGTCTTTCCGCCGCCTGGCGGCCCCGCTCCGCGCTCGCGGTTCGCGCGGAGCAGCTTCGGCCTCTTCGTCACGAGCCGCATCGCCGCGCTCGCCCTGCCCGCTGCCGTCGCCGTGCCCGTCGCGGGGCTCGGCTCGCTGCTCCTCTGGTTTTCGTTCGCGCGCTCGTTCTTCTACGCGTACGCACGGCCCGGAGTCGCCCCCGGCGAGGGCGCGCCCATCGTCGACGAAGCGCTCGCCAGAGACGACGCCGCGCCGAGCGATCCGCGGGCGTGAGGCTCGGCCGCGATCAGGGCTCGGGACGGAGCTCGCAGTCGAACAGGACGTCCTCGCCGAGCGAGAAGCGGCGCGCTTTGGGACGGAGCGCCTGCTCGAGATCGTCGATCGCCGGAAGCAGGATCCCCGCGCGACCGCTGCCGAGAAACACCGGTCCGATCGTGACCTGGACGCGGTCGAGCGAGCGCGCCGCGAGAAAGCGAGACACCGTGATCCCGCCGCCTTCGACGAACACCCAGGCGACGCCCCGAGCAGCGAGCGCCCTGACGATCGCGCGCGGCGAGAGCTCGCCGTTTGCGCTCTCGAGGGGCAGGATGTCCGCCTCACCGAGCTTGCGCGCGCCGCGCGCGGCTTCGGCAGAGCAAATCACGAGCGTCGGCGCGGCGCGATCGCGGAAGACTCGGTAGCGCGGCGAGAGCCTGAGGCGCGGATCGACGACGACGCGGAGGGCGTTGTCGCCAGGGACGAGGCGCGTCGTGAGCTTCGGATCATCGCGCTCCACCGTGCCCGCCCCGACGAGCACCGCGTCCGACAGGGCGCGGAGGCGGTGCATGTGCCGGAGGTTCTCGGTTCCCGTAACGTACCGAGAAGCGCCCGAAGCGGTCGCGATCTGGCCGTCGAGGCTCTGACCGAGGTGCGCGAACGTGAAGCACGAGCGCGGTCCTCCCAGACAGATCGGCAGATAGAGCTCGAAAAGCTCGGTGATTGGCGGGCTCGTGGGCGCGCGGAGCTCGTACTCGCCCCGGTCCGCGTCGAGCACCACCCAGCCGGCGTCGGGGGCGACCTCGCACAAGCCCCCCGCCTCGTCGAGCAAAAGACCGACGCGCCCCGTGGGCCGCCGCCCGGCGCGCACCTTCCGAGACAACGCCTGGAGCAGGGACCAGGCGCGCGCCTCGTCGAGCATGGAGGTCCGCTGGAGCACGGGCTGCACGCCCCGTCAGTGTAGCCGCTCTCGCTACCCGAGAACCCCTCGTTCCGGCGTCCCGCGAGGATGCAAATTCGCAGCCCGAACGGCTCACCGGCACGCGCCGGGGTGCGTGACACCGCCCGCGATCCATGCATTGGATGCCGGGATGGGCAGAACCGCGCCGCTCGTCCTCTGGACCTGCGTCGCCGGGGTGATTTGCCTCCTGGCCCGTCCCGCTCGGGCCCAGGTGCCTTTCGGGGAGCTGGGGGTTTTGCCGCCACGGACGGGCTATCGGCTGTCGCTCGAGGTGCGCGAGAACTTCGCCGCGCGCGACGACTTCGCCCACCCGATGTTCCTGTTTCAGCAGGAGGTGGACCACGTCTCGGTCCGCGAGCTGTCGCTGCAAGCGGCGCTCTGGGTGGCGCTCACCCCGCGGCTCGCGCTCGGCGTGGACGTTCCGTTTTCGCTCCGCGAGGCGGGCGTGCGCTTCGCCCCCGTGATCGTCGCCGAGGGCGTGCGCCTGCCGCCGGTGTGGCGCGAGCTCGAGGGAAGCGGCCTCGCGGATCCCACGCTCGCGGTTTCGTACCGCATGCTCGATGGGGAACGCCTCACGCTCGCGACGACGCTCGGAGTCGTGCTGCCGGGAGACGACAACCCCGGGTCGAGCACGGTGCCGACTCGGCTCCCGCTGAGCACCGGGCAGGGCGAGGGATTCGCCGAGGCCGCCCTCGTCGCGCGGCTCTCCAGTATTGCGCTCGCCCTCTCCTACCGAGCCGGCTACCGCCCGGGCAGCGCCACCACGTACCTGGTCCGGCGCGTGGGTCCCGACGGGTTCGCGAGCGGCGCGCTCGGGCGGCACGTCCACCAGCGCGTGCGCCTCGATTTCCGGTGGTCCACCGACCCGAGGTTCTGGCTGCGTTTCATCCCGGAGTGGCGCGTCGAGGGCAATCCGCCCCTCGTGGATCACGGCAAGGAGTACCTGTTCCTCCGCGAGCGGTTCAAAAATGAGGTCGCCCTCGATGCCCGCTTCGGCGTTCGCCTCTCCCGAACGCTCGGGGTCGAGCTCTCCTACACGCTGTCGTTGCTCGAGTCCTGGCAGCGAGATCCTTACTTTCCGCTCGCCATTCCGCGACGCGGGTTCGGCGTCACGTGGTGGGTCTCGGGATCATGACGCGCCGAAGCGCCCCCCGCTGCGCGGCGCGCGCGCTGTGTCGGCTCCTCGAAATCGTCCTCTTCTTCTTCGCGCTCGGCATAGAGCCTGCCAGCGCCGCCCCGCACGGCTACTTCAACCGTCCCGAGGACGACTGGAACGTCACCGAGACCCGGTACTTTCGCATCTACTTCACCGACGAGACGCCGAACACGGCGGCGCGACTGGCCGCCATCGCCGACGCCACGTTCGAGCGCCTGCGCGCGTTCTACGGCTACGAGCCGCCCGACAAGATCACGGTGAGCATCGTCGGGTACACGAGCTTCACGAACGGCTTCGCCGAGTCGCAGCGCAATCGCATCACCCTCTACACGACGCCCGCGAACTTCCACAGCCGAAGCCGCGTACCCTGGCTGGAAAACGTCTTCACGCACGAGCTCAGTCACGTGTTCTCGCTCAACGCCGCGCAGTACGCCTCGCCGCGCGTGCCGGTCGTGATCGGGGCCGGCGTCGCGCGCTCGGCGAACGCGCAAGGGCTGGTCCGCGTCCCGCTCTACGGCAGCAATTACCCGCATTGGTTCGTCGAGGGGGTCGCGCAGTTCGACACCGCGCTGCTCGGCCGCGACGCGTTCGACGAGAACCGCCGCGCGTTCCAGCGCGCTTCCGTCGAGGACGCCCTGCTCTTCCCGCTCGGCCGCCTCGCGTTCTTCGGTGACGAGCGCTGGTACAACACGGGCTTTGCGTTCCTCGCCTATCTCGAGGAGCGCTTCGGGCGCGGCACCGTGCACCGGCTGTTCCGCGCGGCAGGTGCGCGCTACCACTATCTCTTCGACTCGCTGTTCGAGAACGAGCTCGGCGTGCCGCTCGCCGAGCTCGAGCGCGATTTTCGGGCGCAGGCATCCCGCGATTTCGCGGAGCACCGAGCGCGCGCCGATCACGGCCGCCGCGACGGCGTGCCCTTCGTCCTCGACGAGGACGCCCGCCCCTACCGCGATCTCACGCCCGAACAGCGACAGCACCTCGCCCATCGCTACTCGGGCCGCGTGCTGCGCTACCACCGCGGCCGCCTCTACTACCGGCGTGGCGAGACGATCCATCACGCCAAGCTCTCGCCGTCCGGAACCGAGCTCGAGGACGAGCAGGTGCTCGGACGGGGCGTTGCGTTCGCTCCGCACACGGAGTCGAGCGCCTTCGTGCTGCGCCAGACCGGTCACGACCCGACGCTCCTGCCCTCGTTCTACCGCCCTCGATTCGAGAGCCCGACGCTGTTTCTCGTGGACGCGGACGGCGAAGAGCGCGTGCTCTTCGAAGACTCGCGCCTCTCGGACTTCGACGTGTGCGCGAAGCGTCGCGAGCTCGCGGGCATCCACAACGACGGAGACGGGAGCCTCGTGCTCGTGCTCTATCCGCTCCGGCGCTTCGGAACGCCCGAGGTCGCCGTGGATCGCGGGCGCGCGCGCTTTCCCCTCCCGCGACAAGTCTTCGACGAGGTCCGGACGCCCCGCTACGACCCGGACTGCAAGCGGCTCTTCTTCTCCCGCCGCGTGGGCGACGATCACGATGTCTACGCGCTCGACCTCGCGACGGGCAACGTCGAGGCGTTCGCCGCCGAGGACGCCTTCGAGCTCTACCCGGAGCCCGCCGAGCGCGGCGCGTACTTCGTTTCGGCGCGCGACGGCACGATGAGCGTCTACTACAAGGCGTACGACGGCAGTCGGCTCGTGCGCGTGACGCGCGCCGTGACCGCTCACCACTATCCCGTCGCGACGCCGCACGGGTTGTTCTTCATCCGCATGACGGGAACCGGGTTCCAGCCGTTCGTGATCCCGCGCGGACACCTCGCGGCGGAGCCGGTCGCGCCGCTCGGTGAGAAGCGAGACCGCACGCTCCGAGCGGAGCGCTTGCCGCCACCGCAGAAGGTCGTGCGCTACGACGCCTTCTCCCCCAAAAATGCGGTCCCGCCCCTGTTCGTGCCGCTGCTCGACCTCGAGTACGACCACCCGGGCTCACCGAGCGGCACCGGGCTCTCCCTCCAGGCAGGCCTCGATTTCTACGTCGAAGATCAGCTCCGGACGCACTCGCTCCGCGTGCTCGGCTTCTTGGGCAGCCGAAACAGCATCTTCGTCGGGTACCGCAATGCCATGACGCCGCTCACGCTGGAAGCGCGGGCCGGCATGACGCAAATGCGGAGCGTGTACGAGTACCGGCGCAGCGACGGCGAGCGCTTCGATCACGTGCTCGACTACCGCTGGGGCTTCCTCTACGCGAGCGCGTCCTTGCCGCTCGATCTCTTCCACTGGTTCGGGCTCGAAGGCGAAACGCTCCGGGATCTCGGCACGACCGTGGGCGCGTCGGCGCGCCTCTACGACTTCACGCGGCCGCGCTACGCGCGGGATCGCGTCGGGTTCTTCCTCGACTACTTCGGCATCGATCGGAGCGACCCCGCGTTTCGCGAGCGGGTCGTCAATCGGCGCGGGTACCGCGAGCTCCGGCTGCGCGCGTCCTATGCCGTCGAAGAGATCCACAGAGGCCTCGCCAGCGCCGACCCCACGCTGCGCGTCGGCAGAACGCCCTACCTTCGCGCCGAGCTCGAGCACACCGAATACCTCGCCTTGCCGAAGCTGCTCGACGGTTGGTTCGACCACACACTCGAGCTCGGGCTGCGTCTCGGCTGGATCAGCCGCGACATCCGGTTCTTGCCGTTCTTCGGCGGTGGCCGGCTCTCGTCGCAGACGGCGCCGGAGCTCAACACCTCCGTCGGATTCGCCGGCTACGGCGCGTACGCGCTCTCCGGAGAGACGCTCGCGAACGTCGGTGCGAGCTATCGGTTCCCAATCGCCCGCGGCCTCGGCTGGGACGCCGGACCGTTCTACCTCGAGGACGTCTACGCGCAGGTCTTCACGTCGTGGGGCAACGTCTGGGGGTTCCACGCGAATGGCCGCCGACAAATCCCGTTCCTCGATCGCGCGCCGAACGGGCGATTCGTGCTCGGCGACGCGGGCCTCGACCTCCGGTTCTATTCGTTCTTGCAAGAGGTCGAAGCCAACGTGGGGACGACGATGCGCGTCGTGTACCGCGCGATCCCGTTCGCGACGTGCCCCGCCGACGCGCCCGATTGCCTGCGCGTCAACGGCCGGCCCGGGCTCGTGTACTATCTGATTCTGGGAGGTGGGTTTTGAGGCTCCGCGCGTCCTCGCTCGTCGCGATCACGACCTGCTTCGCGCTGAGCTGCGAGCTCGGCGCGGACGTGGCCCACCGGGGCGCCTACGGCTTTTTGCCGAGCGCCGCGGTGCCCGACACCACCCTGCGTCCGCTCCGGCATTTGCTCGTCGTCGAGGAGGACCCCGCGTCGGAGCGCACGCTGCTCTACTACTTCGAGGGTGAGCTCGGCCGCGCCGGGATTGGCCTCGAGAGCCTGCCGCGCCTCGCGCGGCGGCACGGGCGCTCCGCGGTGCGCTTCGAGAGCCCGCTCGCGACGCTGGGGATCCCCGAGCCGCCCGCTTCGGGCGGTGCCGCCGGGGCGAGCGGCGCTCCCAGCGACACGCTCCCGCGCGGAGAGGCCGGCGCCTCGGATCCCGGCGGCGCTGCCGGCGAGGGGAGCGTCGCCGGCGCAGGGGGAGCTCCCGGGTCAGCGATCGAACGCGAAGCACTCGTCGTCGAGCTCGAAGGCAGCTCCGAGCTCGTCACGCTCGAGCGCATCGAAGCCTTCGAGCTCGAGCCCACGGGCGCTTCGCGCTTCGCCCCTTCGCTCGGCGCGAATCCTCCCGTGCGCGCCTTCTTCGGGGTGCGGCGCGGGCAGAGCGCGCTGCCACCGCTCCGCATCGACACGGACGGGCGCCCGCTTCGCTTCACGCCTGCGCTCCGTGCGCTCGAGCCCGCGCCGTCCCGCGAAAACGCGCTCCTCGTGGCGGACTACGCGCCCTCTCCGACCGCGGATTACCTGCTCGTCGATCTGTTCCAGACGATTCACCGGGATTCGGACGCGGCGCCGTTCGACGCGATCCTCGGCGTCGCGCTCGCACCGAGCACCCGCTATCTCGTCTCTCCCGAGCTCCTCGCGAGCGCGTTCGAGCTCGGCTGCTGGTCTCTCGAGAGGCCGCTTCACCTCCGGGTGACTCAGGTCTCGCGCGCGTACGAGCTCGCAGCGGCGGGGGACTTCGCCGTGGTTCACCGCCGGCACGACGCGATCGAAGTCCCTGCCTCGCTCTGGTCGGACACGGTCGCGAGCGTGGGGACGGCCGCGTACTGCGCGGACTTCTACTGACGACGCGGCGAACGCGCGCAGTGGCGTCGCTGCCGCGTGTCTCCATCTCGCCACGGGACACGCACGACCAGGAACTCACGCGGTGAAAAACACGAAATGACCGCGTCGTTTCGAGTGCTAGCTTGCACTGCTCTCGGGGCACGCCCCCCGTCGCGCCGAGTCTATTTTTCGAGAGGACAGGGTCAGCCGTCAGGGCTCTTCGCGCCGGTGTGTGCCGGGTTCTGCGGCGAGCTCTCGGCAAGAAGGCAAAGGAGCATCAATGACACTCGATCTGTTGAAGGAGCGCGGCACACCGCTCTCCAATCAGCGCTTTACGCTGCGCGAGCTCAATCCGATTCCGCACAGCAAGCTCGACGACGACGCGTTCACGCGGGTCCGCATCATCCTGATGAACGGCATCGAGTCGGAGGCGATCCGGTTCAAGCACCTGTTCGCGCGTCTGAGCCGCGATCTGAGGCTCCCGCTCGCGGAGACCCGCCGCGTCGAGCACCACCAGCAGACGATGGTCAACTGGTTGCTGCCGGGTGACCTCTCGCCGCTCGAGACCACGATCGCGTACGAGCAGGTCGCGATCGAGGTCACCGCCTCGCTCGCCCAGCACGAGCCCGACCCGTATCTCGCTCAGGTGCTCCGCTTCGGGCTGCTCGAGGATTTCGATCACCTCTACCGCTATTCGGCCCTGCTCGATCGCCTGGAGGGCAAGGACGCGAACGCGATCACGCAGTGCTACACGGATATCCTCCCGGGCCGCCCCACGGCGATCGAGCACCGCCACCCCGTGGACGACCTCCGGCACCACTACGATCGCAAGAACGCCGCGCCCATCTCACGCCTGAACACGCTGACGATCGTGTCGGCCGAATACCAGACGCACGACTACTACATGCACGTCGGTCCGCTCCTTTCGGACCCGGTCGGGCGCATGCTCTACGCCGAGATCGCGTCGATCGAGGAGCAGCACGTCACGCAGTACGAATCGCTGATCGACCCCGAGGAGTCGTGGCTCGAGCAGTGGCTCTTGCACGAAGCCACGGAGGTCTACAACTACTACAGCTGCGCGCAGCAAGAGAGCAACCCGCGCATTCGAGCCCTGTGGGAGCGCTTCGTGGACTACGAGCTCGGGCACCTGCACGCCGCGCGCGAGCTCTTCGAGAAGATCGAGCGGCGTGATGCCGCGGAGGTTCTCCCGAGCACGCTGCCGGATCCGATCGACTTTTCGAGCCACCGGGAGTTCGTGCGCAAGGTGCTGAATCAAGAGGTCGATTTCGCGGCCCAGGGCACGGAGATCAAGCCGCGCTCGCAGGTCCAGGCACCGCAGACGGACGCCTACCGCGATCATTTCCTGTCGGAGGGCAGCGCCTCGGAGGCGGTCGCCGACAGGTTCGAGTGGACGCCGGGCACCGAGCTCACGCGCCGGCGTTTGCACAAGGAGCTCGACACGCGGAGGTACGCATCATGAACGAAAGCGCGATGAAACTCGGAATGAACAAGACGGGGTGCGGCCTGATGGGCGAGCGCAAGATGCAAGCGCCGCCCGTGGCCGAAGCCGATCTCGATCTCGGAGTGCTCGCCACGGGCACGTTGACCCAGCGCCTTCAGGAGAACGCCCCGGCGATCGGGTCGATCCCGCCGCCCGACACGGCGAAGGGAATGGTGGGCGCGGCGGTGCAGGCGCTCAAGGGCAACAAGCTGCACGTCTACATCGACAAGCTCGGGGAGCGCCTCGCGTTCGAGCGCGGCGGCGTGCGCCTCTACGACGGGTTGCTCGCCAAGTACGAGACCGCGAAGACGAACGGGGAGCCGCTGCCGCCGCGGGAGGCGATCGAGGCGATCCGCGAAGAGGAGCTCGAGCACTTTCGCCTGCTACACGACACCATCAAGGAGCTCGGCGCGGATCCGGCCGCGGTCACCCCGTCGGCGGACCTCGCCGGGGTGCAGGCGCTCGGCCTGATGCAGGTCGTGAGCGATCCACGGGTCCGCTTCGGCGAGTGCCTCTCGGCCCTGCTCGCCGCGGAGCGCATCGACACCGCCAACTGGCAGCTCCTCGCCCAGCTCGCGCAGTCCGTGGGCCAGGAGGAAACCGCCAAGCGCTTCAACGAAGCGCTCCAGGCCGAGCTCCGCCACGAGACGCTCATCTACAACTGGCTCGGCAACTCCGTGACCGAGAAGCTGAAAGTGGCGTGACCCCGAGCGCGGCCGCGCCCGGTCTCCCGGCGCGCCGTCCCCGACGCGCCCACCCTAGAACGCCCCACCCGTAGCCGGGTCGGCGGGGGACATTTTTGG
>CAYYWA010000052.1:8877-23120 GCA_964475255.1 uncultured Sorangium sp. | reverse complement strand
CGTGGGACAGCTCTCCCGCTCTCTCTCCTGTCCCGTGGGGAGAGAGAAGCCGAGAAGCGTTTAACTGCGTACCCGGCGATCAACAGTCGGCCCCGTTGATCGACAGCTCGGCGTCTGCGACGGGGCCGAGCCTGTTCATCATCGGGGCGACGGCTCGCGAGGGGCGACGAACGGTGCATGCCGCCGCATGTCGCAACCGCTCGCGCGAGGTCCGAGCGTCGGCGTGGTCGCGGGCGTCGGCGGGCCTGTTGATCGCTGGGGCGCAGTCGCAGCGGGACCAAACGCCCGCGGGTTCCGGCCTTCGCTACGTCACGCGCAGCAGCCGTCCGGCAGGCGTCCATCCGGCCGCGGCTCGCACGAAACAACGCGACCGCGAACGTCCAGCGCGATGTGGCAGCAGTCCTCGAGCGCCTTCCGAAGCCGCACGCGCCCGCGCTGGACGCGGGACTTCATGCCCGAGAGCGAGATGCCGAGCATCTCGGCTGCCTGCTTCTGCGTCAGGCCTTCGAGCTCGACGAGCGTGAGCGCCTCGCGGTACGGCGACGGCAGCATCGCAACGAAGGGGGCCAGGTAGCCCGCGAGCTCCTCCTCGACGCCGCGGTCGTCGTCGTCGACATCGAGGGGGATGTCCTCGCTTCTTTCGGCGTCGACCACTCGGTGCTTCGCGGCGACGCGCTGGTGGTCGACGATGGCGCTCCGAGCGACCTGGTAGACCCAGGGCCCGAAGCGCTCCTCGTCTCGGAGCCCGGCGAGCCCGCGCTGCATGCGGAGGAAGACGTCCTGTACGATGTCGTCGACGTCGACCTCCGAGCGCACGCGGCGCGCGATGAATGGCCGCAGTTTCGCTTCGAGCTCGCGCCATGCACCACGCGCCGCCGGCTCGATCATGCCGAGGTCTCCGGCGCGCAGCAGGACGGGCCGCAGCACGACTTCCCGCCGCCCGGCTTCACGGCTTCGATGGTGGCCGAGGCGACGTAGTTCTCGACGCCCGAGCCGGGGAGCCAGTCGCGGATGAACTCGCGGCTCTGCTCCTTCACATCGACGCGGATGCTCTCGAAGCCAGCCACGCGGAGCAGCGCGCGAATGGTCTCCACGCTCGCCGCGCCCGAGACGCATCCCGTCAGCGCAGCGACGTCGTTCTCGAGTGACTCCGGGAGCGCCTGGGTCTTCACGACGTCGGAGATGGCGAGGCGACCTCCGGGCTTCAGCACGCGGAAGGCCTCCTGGAACACGGCGCCCTTGTCCGGGCTCAGGTTGATCACGCAGTTCGACAGGATGACGTCGACCGTGCCGTCGGCGAGCGGCAGGTGCTCGATCTCGCCGAGCCGGAAGTCGACGTTCTTCGCCTCGAGCTTCTGCGCGTTTGCTCGCGCCTTCGACACCATGTCGGGCGTCATGTCGACGCCGATGACGCGCCCGCTCGGGCCGACCTGCTTGGCCGCGAGGAAGCAGTCGAAGCCTCCTCCCGCGCCGAGATCGAGCACCGTCTCGCCGGGCTTGAGCGCGGCGATGGCCTGCGGGTTTCCGCAGCCGAGGCCCATGTTCGCGCCCTCGGGGACCGCGGCGAGGTCCTCGGCGGAATAGCCGAGTGCCAAGCTCGCGTTCGCCCCGGGCCCGCAGCTCCCCGGCGCACAGCAGCTCGCCCCGGTCGTGGAGCGGGCGATGCTGCCGTACTGTTCACGCACCGTGGCGCGAATCTCGTCCTTGGTCTGTTCGTTCATCTTCGTAGCCTCCTGTTCATCAAGACGGGGACCTCGCCGAAAGGACGCAGCTCACCCGAGCCTCATGACCATGCAGATGGCGGACGCTGGGCAGAGCGTGGCGAATTCGGAGGATCTCTGCAGCGAAGTGGGTGCGCTCTCGCGAGCGACGCGTTCGAACCCAAGGTCCCTGAAGAACTCCGGCGCCGTCGTCGTGAGCAAGTAGACGCTGCTCAGCCCCCGTGCTCGCGCAGTCCGTAGCCGGTCTTCAGCGAGCTTCCGCCCCAGGCCCATTCCTCGATGCGAGGGCGCAATCGCCACGGACCGAAGGAGACCGGACTCACCGTGAACCTCGAGCCCCGCAGTCCCGATGAGCGTCTCGCCCTCGTGGAACACGACGTAGCCGCCGGGGAAGTGGTCGGCGATGCCCGCATCCGGGAGCCCCGCCGCCACGACGAGCTGGCGGACGGCGGCCAGGTCTTCCGCACGCGCAGGCCGAATGGTCACATCACCCACAAGGAGTTCCTCTGCAGCGAAGCGCTCGAGCATCCCGCGAATGGTGTCGCGCGCCGTTCGGAAGCGCGTGAGCATCTCCTCTCGCGGGATCGATGGGTCCTTGCTCGCTGGGTCCGGGATCGGCCAGTGCAGTCGTCGAGCCTTGCCCAGGAACGCGGGGCAGACCTCCTCCGCGCACAAGGTGATCACCGTGCCGACGGTCGCCGGGTCGATCGTCTGCACGGACTTCGAGCGATGCGCGGCGAGATCCACACCGAGCTCGCGCATGACCTCGACCGCGTAGGGATTCACCTTCGAGGGCTCGCTGCCGGCGCTCATGACGGGCACGCGGTCGCCGAAGATCATGCGGGCGAGTCCCTCGGCCATTTGGCTGCGCGCGGAGTTGGCGACGCAGAGGAACAGGATGCTCTGGGTTTCGTTGCTCATGGTTCAGGCTTTCGATGCGTCGGTCGCGCACGCGAGGGCCGCGACCTGAAGCTCTGCGTTGGGGAAGAACCGGCGCTGCGCCCAGAGGGCGACGTTCACGAGGCCGATGAGGACGGGCACCTCGACGAGCGGCCCGATGACCGCCGCGAACGCTGCGCCGCTGTGAATGCCGAAGCTCGCGATGGCGACGGCGATGGCGAGCTCGAAGTTGTTGGAGGCGGCCGTGAACGAGAGCGTCGCCGTCTGCTTGTAGTCGGCGCCCACGCGCTTGCTCATGAAGAACGAGACGGCGAACATCACCACGAAGTAGATGAGCAGCGGCGCCGCGATGCGGAGCACATCGAGCGGGAGCTGCACGATCGCCTCACCCTTGAGCGAGAACATTACGACAATCGTGAAGAGCAGCGAGATGAGCGTCACCGGGCTGATGCGCGGCACGAAGTGCTTCTCGTACCAGTCGCGTCCCTTGGCGCTCACGAGCACGCGTCGGGTGAGGAAGCCCGCGGCGAACGGGACGCCGAGGTAGATCGCGACGCTCTTGCCGATCTCGCCGATCGTGATGTTCACGATCGCGCCCTCGAGGCCCAGCCACGTCGGCAGGAGCGTGGCGAAGAAGTACGCGTAGACCGAGAAGAACAGGACCTGAAAGATCGAGTTGAACGCGACCAGCCCCGCGCAGTATTCGGTGTCGCCCTTCGCGAGGTCGTTCCAGACGATGACCATCGCGATGCAGCGCGCGAGGCCGATCAGGATGAGGCCGAGCATGTACTCGGGCTTGTCGCGCAGGAACACGACGGCGAGCCCGAACATGAGGAGCGGGCCGATGATCCAGTTCTGCACGAGCGACAGCGTCAGCACGCGCTTGTTGCGAAAGACCTTCCCCAGCTCCTCGTAGCGGACCTTGGCGAGCGGCGGGTACATCATCAGCACGAGGCCGATCGCGATCGGGATCGAGGTCGTGCCCACGCTCATGCTGTTGAGCGCGGTCGTGAAGCCGGGCGCGAGGAAGCCGAGGGCGATGCCGACCGCCATCGCGGCGAAGATCCACAGCGTCAGGTAGCGATCGAGGAACGAGAGCTTGCCGAGCAGCCCGGCGCTTCTGTGGGTCATGGAAGGTCAGTCCTTGTCGTCACGCGAGCAGTCTTCACGACGCGCCTTCGTTTATCGTCGATGCACGATGTTTAGGGTGCAGAAGGGGCAGCATCAGAGCCCTCCGACGAGCGCTCGCAGCCGACGGAGCGCGTGCGGCTCGATGCAGTAGCAGACCCGCGGCCCGTCCACGTCGCCGCGGATGAGGCCGGCGTCCTTGAGCACCTTGAGATGCTGGGAGACCGTGGACTGCGCGAGTGGTAGCTCGTCCACGATGTCGCCGCAGATGCAGGCGTTCTTGCGGATCAGGATGCGGACGATCTTCACGCGCGCCGGATGGGCGAGCGCCTTCGCGAGCGTCGCTAGCTCCTCGTCGGCCTCATCGCCCTCGACGGGACGAAGGTCGGCCTGCTCCTTCGCGGGCGGGCAACAGGGCTCGGATGCCAGGGCGGTCGCCTTCATCGTTGATTTACGATGAACCACTTGACACCCTCCGTCAATCCGCGGGTGCTCGGTCGCCTCGCATAGCCGCTTTGGAGGTAAGGCGGCTGTTCGGCCCGGGGCTCCGCAGGCTCACCCCACCACCTTCGTGAGGAGCGGGATGTGCGAGCAGGCGGGCACCGGGCTACGGATGATGCAGCGCGAGTGGCAGGCGCTCGGGCACGCCCCGCCGATCAACACGAACGACCGCGTGCACAAGTCGTTCGCGACGTTCCTACCGGAGCCACGCGGCGCGGCGGTTCCTCAGCCTACCGGGGAAGTCACCGGGGAAGTCACCGGGGAAGTCGCGAGGCTCATCGGCGTGATGACGGGCGAGCTGTCGAGACAGGAGCTCCAACGAGCGCTGGGGCTCAAGCACGAGGACCACTTCCGCGAGGCGTACCTGAAGCCCGCCCTGGCCCTGGTCGAGATGACCCGTCCCGACAAGCCCAAGAGCCGACTGCAACGCTACCGGCTCACCGAGATGGGTCGCCGCCTGAAGGGCGGGCGAGCGTCATGAACCGCCCGCCCGTCGCGCCCACGCGCGCACTGCTGCCCGCGTCCGCACCCCACGCCCGGGTCCACGCTTTCGGCGCGCCCTGGGCCAACGTGGGGGCCCTGGTGGCGCTCATCGGCAAGTCGGAGCTCGCTCGGGTTCAGCGCGCTGCCTTCAGTTCGGACCGGGTCAACAGGGCCTCGACCGCCGAGCGCGGCACGCTCCGTCGCGGCACGCGACGCCCGGTCTGGGTCGGCGTCAGCTCGAAGACGAAGGCGCTGCTGGGCGCGTCGATGATGCCCGGGAGGCGACGCGCGTCCTCGGGCAACATCGTGCGCTTGCGAAGCTCGAAGCCGACTGCCTCGACGAACCACTGCATCGCGCTGCACGGGGCGAACCTCTCGTGCGAGGCCCGTGGTCGCGGGCGTCGCCGGGCCTGTTGATCGCCCGGTCCCGATCCCCGCGCGCGCAGGCGGCTCGACCGCCTTCGCCGCGCGAATCGCCCTGGACCACGGCGGCGGCGGCGAGAACTGGAGCGTCATGGTCCCGTTGGTCTCCTTCGCCGCGCACCCGAGGTCGAGATGATCGTCGGCGTCGACTTCGGTGCGCCGCAGCGGGCCCGCGACCAGCGGCGGAAGATCATCGCCATCGCGGCGCACTCGACGGGCTGGCACTCCTACCGCATCGACGCGACCAGGATGAACACACGGCTCCTCACGAACGACGCTCCGGGCTGGACCGCGAAGAACTCGTCGACGAGCTCGTGACCTGGTCGACCATGAAGGAGGCGATGTCTTCGCGAGGGATGCGCACTCCTGCCTTCGTGTCACCGAACCCAGCGTTCACCTTGCCCGTACCGGGTGCGTTCGTCGGCGCAACGAAGCGCACGATCGTCCTGTCCAGGTTGCTCGCTTGGATCGCGTCCGCCGCGGCGACGAGTTCCTTCTTGGCCGTCGTAGGAACGATACCCGTCATGATGCGGGGAAGCGCCGTGATGAGCGCGAGCTTGTCCTTCGCTGACCTGACCGCCGGAGTCGACCAGTCGATCAGCCTTGCGATCCCGAGCGCCTCCATCGCCTTGATGATGTTGCGGTGGCCCTCGAGCGAATCCATCGAGGGGTAGGACAACTTCAGAGGAATACCGATCGCGCTGACGACTGCGTCGCAGCCCGCGAGCGCCTTCTCGATCGCGGCGTAGTCGGTCAGCTCGCCCCGAATGACCGTCAGTCTTCCATCCTGCATCTGCAGCTTGTCAGGGTTGCGGACGTAGGCGCGCACCGCACCTCGTGACCGCGATCGAGCGCGTGCTTCACCACGAAGCGCCCAACGCCTCCCGTTGCACCGAATACGGCGATCCTCATGGCTCGATCTCCTCGTGTGCGACCTTCACAGCTCGGCTCCCCGGAGCACGTCTTCGAGGGACCGTGGGGGTCGACCCGCAAGCCGCTGCACGTCGCCGCTCGTCACGTCGAAGCCGCCGACCGACCACATGTCCTGGATGCTGAGCACCGCGTCGACGACGAACGGCGGCAAGCCGGCGGCCGCGAGTCCCTCTCGGTACTGCGCCTCGGACACGGAGGCGAACCCGAACGGCTTGCCGGTCACCTTCGCGACGAGCGCAGCGCGAGCCTCGCCGTCGAGGGATGCCGGCCCGGTCGCCTGGTAAATCGCACCGTGATGACCGTCGCCCGCGAGGATGCCGGCTGCCGCCGCGGCGACGTCGTCGCGCGAGACGAAGTTGACCGCCGCGTTCGACGTCGCTGCGTGAGCGCCGCGCGCGAGCGACATGCGCACCTCGTCGACGAAGGACTCGGCGTAGTAAGCCATGCGGAGAATGGTCCACTGCTTGGCGAGTCGCATCAGCGCTTGCTCGGGGCCGAAGTAGCTCTGCCAGAGATGCGGGACCTCGGCAGCCCTGGTCCCGAGCGCTGACGTGAACACGACGTGCGCCACGCCGGCGTCAACAGCCCGCTGGATCGCGTTCTCTCCCTGCGTCGCGCGAACGCCCGGGCGCATGTCGCTCGAGGGGATGACGAGCAGTCGATCGAGCCCGGCGAACGCCTTGGTGAGCGAGTCGGGCTGATCGAAGTCACCGAACCGCGCCTCGATGCCAAGGGCGCTGACCTTGTCCGGCGTCCGCGAGATCCCGACGAGCTGTGCCGCGGGTGCGCGCCGCTTCAGCTCGTGAACCGTCGCTACTCCGAGATGCCCACTTGCTCCACTGATTCCGATCTTCATGACGACTTCCTTTCGGTTTCTCTGTGCACCATCGGTGCGGTTTGTCTCTGACGTCATCGACGCCCGAGCTCTTTCTGGATCTGAGGGAGGACCTTGGTGCCGAGCAGCTCGATGCCCTTAAGGAAGGTGGCGTGCGACATGCCGCCGACCGCCGTCAGCGCGGGGCGTGTTGCCGAACGAGTAGATGCCCGAGCTCGAGGGACACGTCACGCACCTCGCGGGGCGATCGATGCCTTGCGGAACCGGCCCCATGCGACGAAGGCGGCGACCGAGCCCAACACCGTGTTGAAGGCGATCCCGCCGAACTCGCCTCGAGTGAGGTGGAAGACCGCCGCCAGCACCATCACCGTCACGAGCCCAGCAGCGGCGAACGGCGTGAGCCAGGGCTTGATCCGCGTTGCTGCGGGCAGGACCAGCCCGATGGCGCCAAGAAGCTCCGCGATCCCGATGAAGCGGACCAGCCCCGCCGGCACCGCACCGGGCCAGACGAGCTGCTGCGCCAGGTCGACGATGGGCTGGGTGGTCTTCGACACGCCCGCCATGCCGAAGAGGACGGCAAGCACCACCTGCGCCGCCCAGAGTCCGATGTGAAGGCCACGGCCCGCTGGCACGGCCGGAGAAGCCAGGTTCGTCGCGTTCATGGAGAGAAGTATTCGTCGCGCCGGTCTTCCTCACAATACGCAACGGTGTAATGTACTGATGCATGAGCGTAACAATCGACGTCGCCCTGCTCGCTACCTTCGTAGAGGTCGCCGATGCCGCCAGCTTCTCGGGCGCGGCTCGCGCGCTGGGGACCACGACCGCCACGGTGAGCCGCAGCGTCGCCAAGCTCGAGGAGGCCGTCGGCTCCAGGCTCTTTCACCGAACGACCCGTCGCGTCTCCCTCACCACGGCGGGCAAGGCGCTCTACGAGCGGACCGCCGCCCATGTGCGCGCGCTCGGGGACGCCACGAAGGAGCTGCCCGAACACCAGAGCGAGCCAGCGGGCACGCTGAAGCTCACCGCGCCCTACGACCTCGGCGCCACGTTCCTTGGCAGCGTCATCGCGCGCTTCGTCGCGCTCTACCCGAGGGTGCAGGTCGAGGCCGAGTTCAGCAGTCGCATGGTCGACTTCGCGGCTGAGGGGTTCGACGTGGCGCTGCGCGGCGGAGGCGGCAAGCACAAGGACACCTCGCTCACGGCACGACGGCTCGTCCAGCGCGGAGAGCTGAGTCTGTACGCCGCCCCGAGCTACCTGGCGCGCCGAGGCACTCCTCGCGAGCTCGCGTCCCCGGAGCATGACTGGCTCATCGCGGGCCCGCTCCGTCGCGCGTTCGACTTCCCGGCCACGCTCGTCCCAAAGGTCGTCGCGAACGACTTCCTCTTCCTGCGTGGGGTCGCGGCTTCGGGCGGAGGGATCGCGACGCTGCCCACGTTCATCGCGCAGCCTTACGTGGCGAGCGGAGACCTCGTGCGGGTCCTGCCCTCGGTGCGTGTCAACGTCGGGGGCCTCGTGATGCTCTACTCCTCGACGCGGCCGCTCGCCCGCAAGGTCGCCGCCTTCCGCGACTTCATGATCGACGTCGTGAAGAGGGAGTGGGTCGGCTGAAGCGGGCGCTCATCCCACCAGCTTCGTGAGGAGCGCCATCCCGCGCGCGGCCTCGGAGAGCGTCGCATCGGCGAGCTCGAGGTACACGCGCCCGCTCTCGTTGAAGTCCCCGGTGTTCACGCACCAGCGCTCGCTCGCGGGTGTCGCCAGCTCGACATCGGCGGCGAGCTTGTGCAGCGCGGCCTTCACGACGCGGTAGCTGGTGCCCTTGGGGAAGCGGAGCGCGATCTGCGGCTCGGGCGTTCCGTAGCGGCTCTCGCCCTGGCTCACCGTCTTCGTCGCCTGCGTGTTCTTCGTCGTCGTGCTCATCGTCGTCCTCCGTGGCGCGTCGTGCGAAGTGCCCGTCGCGTGAGGACATACAGGCTTCTGTTCGCGCACGTAGCAAGGCGCAGAAGCGAGGATTCGACCTCGCGCGAGAACACGCGACGTTCCGCGCGCATCGGGCGTGGAGGCCTTCTGCCTACGCCTTCGCCGTGAGCCCGGTGCGGAGCATCTCGGCGACGAGCGACGCGGGCAGCTCCTCGTCGGTCTCGCCCTTCACGTCGAGCTCGACCTCCTCGAACTTGCGCGCGTTGGCGACGACCCACTCGATGTACTTCGGCACGGTAGCGGAGCTGCAGTACGGTTCGAGACGCGCCCGCCGCCCGCGAAATCGCGCTCCCCGTGCTCCTGCGTTCGCTCGCCGCGGTGTCGGCGACGCCTCAGGCGCGCGATCATCTGCACCGGCGCGATCACGCCGCGCTCGAGCGCGGCCATCACGTTGTCGAGCCGCTCCTTCGTCGCGGGGCCCATCAGCGTGTGCATGCCGCGCGGGGGCGGCCCGTGCCTCTCCGCGTCCTCGCGCATCTTGCGGGCGAGCGCGAGCGCGAAGTCGCGCCGGTGCGCGTATCGCGCCATCGTGGACACCGAGATCGCGGCATTGTGGACACCCCGACTTCGCCGCTTCAGTCGCCAGCTCCGCCTTCGTCCCCCCGCAGCGCCCGGGCTGGGCGAGGTGTGTCCGGCGTTTCAGATCCCGGCGGGTTCTTGACCGCTCAGCATGCTGCGTGCCAGCGCTCGCCCCTGTCGATTGCCCTATCCGCAGAGGAGGAAGCGCCGCAGCGCCGCGGCGAGGATGGTGTGCTTCGTCGTTTCTTGTCGTCGGTGCGCCATGAGTAACTGAATAGAAGAGCGAAAATACTCATTCGGGCCCGTCAAGCTTATATGAACTCCCACCCCTCCGGAGGACTCCGAGAGACGAGCCCGTCCCAGGTCGAGTTGCGAAAGAATGGGAGGAGGCCAAGCATTTCTGGATGCCGAGCACCGACAGCAGGCCACACGATCACTCACGCCATCGCGCGATCCGGTCGGTCATCGGGGCCTACCTCCCCGACATCATCCTCGGCGCGAACGACGGGATCATCACCACCTTCGCCCTGGTGTCCGGGGTGATGGGCGCATCCCTCTCTCCCACCATCGTCCTCATCCTGGGTTTCGCCAACCTCATCGGCGACGGCATCTCCATGGGAGCGAGCAACATCCTCTCCCGCCGCTCCGAGGCGACGTCGGCGAAGCTGCCGGGAATCGCCAGCGTGCTGCCGGAAGGCGTCGCCACCTTCGCCGGTTTCGTCTTTGCGGGGATGGTCCCGCTCATCGCCTACCTCTTGCCGTGGTTCTCGGGGGCGAAGTTTCTCTGGGCGGTGGTGTTCGCCCTCACCGCCCTCTTTGCCGTCGGGGCGAGCCGGTCCCGCTTCACCAGGCAGGGATGGATGAAGTCGGGACTCGAGATGTTGTTCATTGGCAGCCTGGCTGCGAGTGCAGCGTACGGGATCGGCATCCTTGGTGGAGCCCTCGCAGGCAACTTGGACTGAGCCCGCTGGGCCATGTGCAGAAAGGGAAATCTTCGTGCATGATGCCCGCGCTTTGCGCAAGACCTCCATCACGCACGGCGAGGTCCTCTCCATCGCTCCTGCATGAGGTGATGCGGGCGCACCTGAACACGTTCCTCTCGACCCACGACCCGCCCCGGCACGTCCGACGCGCCCTGCGGGGCTTCGTCGACTGCGGCGTGCTCGCCAAGGGGTTCGTCAGGGTCCGCTGCCCCGACTGCCGCGAGGAGAACCTGGTGGCCTTCTCTTGCAAGGACCGAAGCTTCTGCCCGAGCTGCACCACGACGTGCGGCGGACACCGCGGCGCGCCTGGTCGACGAGGTGCTCCCGCACGTGCCTCTGCGGCAGTGGGTCCTGGCGCTGCCGCCCGCTCTGCATCTGCGCGTGGCGAGCGACCCGGAGCTCGAAGGAAAGCTGCTGCGGAGCTTCAGCGAAGAGCTCGAGGAGCTGCTGCGCGCGACCACGCGAGCCGGCGAACGCGGGCGCGGTGGCAACGTCACGTTCCTGCAACACTTCGGCAGCGCTCTCAACCTTCACCTGAACTTCCACACCCTGGCTCTGGACGGGGTGTACGTCCCGGGCGCAACGCCCGAGGCCGCGCCGGCCTTCGTTGCCGCCCCCGAGCCGACCGCCGAGCAGGTGCGATGGCTCTGCGACCGGGTGGCGACCCGAGCGGCACGGCCCGTGGCCAGGAGACCATGGAAAGAACCCGCCGAGGAGCACGCGCTGCCCATGTTCAAGGTCTTCGGCGCCGAACCCCGGAAGCCCGGCCCAACCGGCTGCACGCGAGGGTGGAGGGCTGGGAAATGCACGCGTCGACCGCGTTCGAGGCCCGCGAGCGCGATGCCATCGAGCGCTTCTGCCGCTACGCCTTGCGCGGCCCCATCGCGAACGGCCGACTGACCCGAGGGCCCCGGACGCTCGAGCACCTCGCGGTCGAGCTCGAGCGCATTCACCTCGCAGCCGAAGCGCGGCTCGACGCCGAACGCGCGAAGATGCTCGGTGGTCGCGCGCGGCGCCGGATGCCGGAACTCGGCGGCGCGCGGCCGCAACGGCTCGCCGAGGATCTGCCCGCCGATCACGACGATCGACGCGATCGTGAACTCGGCCGCATGGCGAGACGGCTCGATGCCTGGGATGCAGAAGCGATGCTCGAGGCGCGCGATCGCGCCGCGATCGACGTAGCCGAACACGGCGATGTCGTGCTCGAGCCGGTTGTAGCGCATCAGCCGTTCGAACGAAACGCGCAGCGTCGGGGCGGTCCGACACGCGTAATCGAGCACGTCGAACACACCGGGCTGGATTCCGCTGGCCACGTGGAGCCCGAACGCGTCGTCCCCAGTGAGCCGCGCCGCCTCGTCCCACAGCTGCGTCTCCACCGCGAGCGGGATACGCGCATCCGGATCCTTCGCGACCGCGGCATCGAACCCCGTCAGCTCGCGCAGCCGCTCCGGCTCCACGCCGCGCGCAGCCGCCGCGTGAACGACCATCGCGCCGATGCGCGCAGAGACCGTAATCGTGGACAAAGCGGCGGCCATTATGGGTAGAGGTCGGAGCTCGGGCAAACGTCACTCCGTGACACGCTCGAACGGCGCATCACGGCCGCCCAGGGTGACGGATACGCCGGCTTCTCCACATCAGTCAGCCCACCTGGCGAAGAGGCGCCGCTCATTCCGGAGAAACGGCGCCTCGGTTGCGGCACCTCTGGAGAAAGTTCGTGCTGGCCGCCGACGCAGGCGTCGCACGCGCAGCGATCGCCTTGGCGCGCTTTCGCAAGCTGTACGATATCGAGCCGATCGGACAACGAGGAGTGCCTCGGTCCGCTCCGCAAAGAACGCGAGCTTTCTCCGGACGAGCGCAAAGCCATGCGGGACGACTCACTGCTCGTGTTGTCCGAGCTCTACGACCGGATCGACAGACTCGACTCGCAGGTCCCTCCTGGCTCGAGGCTGCACCAGACCGTCGTCTACGCGCAGCAACCAGCGCCCGTACTTCGAACGCTGCTTCTCCGCTGGTCGCTTCGAGCGTGGAACTGCGCGTGTGAGTGGGCGTGGAATTCCGGAAGGCTTCGAGCAAACGCTGGGCGACTTGCCCGAAAACGTGAATCTTCAAGTCGGACTGGGTCGCGGGAAGAGCGCGTTGCTCGACGTCATCGTTCTGTTCGTCACCCGTCGCTCCGAGCTGGAACGGCAGCTCGCATCGGTGAGAGGCCGCATGACTCAGGCGGGGAGCCTCCCATCGACGAGACCTGGTCCGGCCTGCGCCTGGTCATCCGCCGCGAGAACCGGCAGTGACGCCCTCGCGATAGGGATGCAGGGCTTCACGAATGATTTCGTTGGTGATGTGCGGGCCGTAAGCGTCGCTGGTGTCGATGTGGTCGATGCCCTGCTCGACCGCTTCGCGCAGCACGGCGATCGCCGCCTTTCGGTCCTTGGGCGGGCCGAAGGCGTTCGGCCCCGCGAGCTGCATGGCGCCGTAGCCGAGTCGATGGACGGTGAGCTTGCCGAGGGGATAGGTGCCTGCGAGGTGGGGAGCGGTCATTCGTTTCTCCGTTCGCGCGCAAACGCGCTTGCGACTCGGCGCCCGTTCGGGGTGACGCACGCGTCTGTTTTGCGGACGCCCCGATTGCGTGGCAATCCGTTCAATCCGTACGGGCTGTGCGCGAATCCGGACAGTAATGGACGACCTCTCCGATCTCACCGCCTTCGTGACCGTCGCTCGTGAAGGCGGCTTCCGCAGCGCCGCGCGCACGTCGGGCACGAGCGCCTCCCGTCTGGGCGACGCGATTCGACGCCTCGAGGCCCGCCTCGGCGTGCGCCTCCTGAACCGCACCACCCGCAGCGTGACGCTGACGGAAGCGGGGACGCGGCTGCTCGAACGCCTCGCCCCGGCTCTGGACGACGTGCAGAGCGCGCTCGACGTCGTCAACGACTTCCGCGATCGCCCCGCGGGGCGCTTGCGGCTCAACGTGCCGGTCATGGCCGCGCGCCTCGTGCTGCCGCACGTCGTGCCGCCGTTCGTCGCGAAGTACCCGGACATCACGCTCGACGTGACCGCCGAGGAGCGCTTCGTCGACATCGTGGCCGAGGGCTACGACGCCGGAATCCGCTTCGAGAAGCGGCTCCAGCAAGACATGGTGGCGATCCCCATTGGGCCGCGCCGGCAGCGTGTCGCCGCGGCCGCCTCACCCGCGTACCTCGCGCGTCGCGGCCGCCCCACGCACCCGCGGGACCTGCTCGAGCACGACTGCCTGCGCGGCCGCTTCATGAACGGACCGCCCCATCCCTGGGAATTCGTGCGGCGCGGCGAGACGTTCCGCGTCGAGCCCAAGGGCCCCCTCACCTTCACCCTGAACACGGCCACCGACCTCGCCGTGCACGCCGCGATCGCCGGCAGCGGCATCGTCTATCTGCTCGAGTCCTGGTTGCGCCCGTACTTCGATCGCGGGGAGCTCGAGCCCGTGCTCGAAGCGTGGTGGCCGAGCTTCCCGGGGGCGTTCCTGTACTACCCGGGCCGGAAACACTTGCCGGTCCCGCTCCGCACCTTCGTCGACTTCATCAAGTCGGTGCCCCGCAGCTGACGGCTGCCCCTCGCCCTCGAACGGCTGCCCCTCGCCTCGAATTGGAACTTGGTGCCGAGGGGCCCCTGACCTATGCGGAAGGGTTGGCGACCCGGAGGCCGTGTCGATGAAGCCCGGTGACCTGTATCTCGGAGTCGTAGACTTCTTCGCGATCGTTCTCCCCGGCGCGATCGCGGTCGCTTACCTGGACCACGTCGGCGGTCGTGGCTACTCGGAGAAGATGCTGCCGACCGAATCGTTCTCTGGATTCGGCGGGTGGGTT
>CAYYWA010000052.1:6452-8777 GCA_964475255.1 uncultured Sorangium sp. | reverse complement strand
ATTGCGGCATCGACGGGAACCAGCGACTCGGAGGCGGCGCGAGGCGAGAGCTCGAGCAGCCGGGGCGCGGAAAGCGCTTGATCGCGCACGATGACGAACGCCGAGGCGTGCTCCTCCGAGCCCGTGGCTTCGGGCTCGCGTGAGCCCGTCGATGAACGGGCTCCGAGCGCTCCACGCTCGAGCTGTCGTCCCGGATGCGGGGCGTGTTGTATCGCTCCCTCCATCTCGTCACCGATCCCGGGCATGCCGCACGGAAAACCGGCGTTCGTGCGCTGTGTTCAGCTCACGGAGGGCGATCGCTGCGCCCTCTTCGGCAGCCCCGAACGGCCCGGCGTGTGCCGCAACTTGCAGCCCACGCCGGAGATGTGCGGCGCGTCCCGCGAGGAGGCGCTCGCCGGGCTCATCGCGCTGGAGGTGCTCACGCAACCGCGCCCCCTTTGACGGCGGCCCGCTCGCTCCGGCGGCGGGAGCACCGCGCGCATCGCCGAGCGTTGTGAGCGGCGTCGGTGAGGGCGGATCGGGCGAGCTCGTCCACCCGGTAAGCCGCCGCCTGGCCGCTCCTACCGGTTCGTTCACGCCGCGGCGCGCTCCTCGGGCGGACGCACCGCGCGAAAGGCGCGCCACAAGAGGATGTCGTAGCCGATCTTGATCCCGGCCCCGATGACGAGCGGCAAGTACATCGAGGTGTCGTTCATCAGAGCGCCCGCGAAGACAGGAGCGACGGCCCAGGCGGCGAGCCGCACGAGGTTGGTCACGCCGGATGCGAACGTCCGCTCCTCGGGTCGCACGACGGCGAGGACGTAGGACTGCCGCGTCGGAACGTCCATATCGACCAGCCCCTCGCGCAAAAGGAAGAGCACTGCCGCCACCTCGAAGCTCGGTGCAAAGGCGACGGTCACGAGCAGCAGGCTCGCGGGGATGTGCGTGAAGACCATCGTGTTGACGAGGCCGATCCGCTTCGCGAGCCACGCGGCGCCAAGATGCGAAAGCGCGTTCATCAGCCGCGCACCGAAAAAGAGCGCACCGATCACGCCCTCGGCCACGCCGAAGCGTTCGAAGAAGAAGTACGAGAGCATGGCGGTCGTGATGAAGCCGCCTGCGAGAGCGTCGACCGCGAACAGCGCCGAGATCCGCGTCAGGATCGAACGGCTGCTCGCCGCAAGGGACGAGCGCTCACCCGAGCGCGGCGCCTCGACGCCGACCCCGAGCCGCGCGTAGAACGCCAGCGAGAGCAAGCCCGCGCCAGCGCAGCCCAGCAACGTCGCGCGCAAAGGCGCGGCACCCTGCAACTCCGTCGTCCTCGCCAAGAACGCCGGCAACGCAGCGAGCGCCGCCCCCGCCGCATGCCCGAGGTCTTGCAGCATCGTGTACCAGGCGATGACCTCGGTGCGCTTCGCCGCGGTCGTCGTCCCGGGGAGCGCCGCCTGTTCGAGAATGAGCGCGGCGCCTCGATCCTTGCCCATCCCGTTGACCATCCCGACGAACGCCGCCGCAGCCAGGGCGACCGGCGTGGAGCTCAACGCAAAGGCGATCGTCCCTGCCGTCGAGAGCACCGTAAGCCCGATCAGAGCTCGTCGTCGCCCAAGCCGATCCCCCAGCAGCGTCGCGACGATGGCCGCGAGCGCCGCGCCAGCCAGGCCCGACGAGACGACGACCCCGAAACCGAACCCAGCGACGTTCAGGCGAGCGAGGTAAACACCAAGAAGAACACCGACGAGGCTCGTCGTCACCGCGCGGACGAACGCGGCCGCGTAGAGGGCGCGCCGCTCAAGCATCCCGCGTCCCTCCCCGCCCCGGGGCGCACGCGTGGGTGGCCCTCGGGCCACGAGGGCAAGCACGTGCCCGCGCAAGGCGGAGGGACCGAGTCGATTCTGGCAGGTTCACTTCCGGCAATCCCGAACGCGATGTCCTTACCGCATTCGTTGCCCCGTGCGAACCGCCCGTGCCGGTTGCTCACTCGCCCCAGGAGGCCATCACCCCGCGCATCGGTTTCAGCTCGAGTTTCAGGCTCTCCACCCCGCATCGCATCACCGATGCGGCGCAGATCAAACCGCGCGACCCGAAGCGCTGGCTTCGAAAGGCGCGGACCATCCGTGGGACTAGAAGACCCTCGTGAAGCGGCGCGGCGTGCTCGAGAAACTCGGCGACTGGCAACGGCACCCGCCACGTCCGACGCATCGTGCTTTCTCGTGTGATTCTTCCACTCGTCGCGCGCCGGCTGGTAACGGCACCCGCCACGTCCGACGCATCGTGGGGCGCGCCGCGCCGCACGGCAGCGGCCGCCCGCCGCCCCACCCCCACCACCGCCGCGCGAGGGGTGGCCGG
>CAYYWA010000052.1:4658-6442 GCA_964475255.1 uncultured Sorangium sp. | reverse complement strand
CCGGCGGGCACCGCCCCCCGCCACGGCCCCCCCCCCGGGGGCGGCGACGTGGGTCGGCCCCGGCCCGCCGGGGCCCACCAACACGTGCTCGCGCGCCGTCGTGGAGCGCTCTCGTGAGCGCCTGCCGCTCGCGGATCCGGCGCTCCGAATCCGTCGCTGCCAGAGGAAGCGACCGCTATTCCTTGGCGGGCTGGGACACCGGCCCGAAGAGCTCGATAACCGTAAGCACGATCACCGCGACGAGGCCGATGAGAATGAGGCCCGCCGAAGGAACCGCGAGCCACTCGAGCGACTTCTTGGCCGCATCGGTGCCTCCGAGGCTCGGTGCGGCGCGCGCCGCCAGCATCCAGAAAACCGAGTAGCCGAGGCCGCCCGCGCCGAGCGCGATGGAGACGCCACGGCGAACGGGGTCGTTCGGCCTGCGGAGCCCCGAAAGGAGCAAAATGCCGCCCAGCGCGACCGCACCGATCGCGCCCCCATGCAGGTGGGCGCGCTTGTAGTACGCCCAACTCTTGTCGACCACGCTCTTGGCCTTCGCCGCGTCTCCCGCGTAAACGGTGTTCAGTACCGCCGCGGCGCGATCCGAGAGGCCCTTCTTCATCGAATCCTCGAACGCGCCGAACGCGCCGCCGAACGCAAAACCGAACAGGATCGTCAGAAGAGCAAGCACCATGCCCCAACGCGAAACGCGCAGTCGCTGAGAGAAGTCCTGCGTCCTCACGGTCGCGACCTCTCGTGTGCTTCCTTCGACCGCAATGAGACCTGTGACCTCCATCGAGTCTCCTCGTTGCTCACGCCGTGGCCAGCCCGCTGTCGCAAAAGCATGGCGGCGGCGATACCAATCCTGGCGCGAGACGCAGGCAAGGAACGAGCCACCACGTCTGCGCGCTCCAGCGGCCTCGAAAATGGCTTCGCTATCCGGGCGTCACTCGGCCATGCAACGAACGAACTGCGGCGATCACACCTCTACGTGCAGGTCTTGCGATCGGTATCCGCCTCGAGGTCTTCAGCTTCCTGCCCTCGGCAAGCATGGCCACGGCTTTTGCCGCGCGCGCGGCGCGGGTCTCGGGCATCTTCGCCTCGGCGACCCACGAGGTGTACTGCTGCGCGGGTCCAGGTCGGCGAGCGCGCGGAGCAGGGTGGCGCTCGCGTTCGGCGCTCCGAGAAGAACACGAACCGCACGTCACCCGTGGATGCGCGCGCGCTCATCGAGTAGAGGTGGGCTCGTGGAAATCCGTGAGTTGTCGGTGCGCCAGGACGCGGAGGAGATCGCGCGGGGTCTGGGCCTTTTGTACTCGGAGCTGTTCGGGCCGAACGCCGTGTTGTCGGAGGAAGCGTTTCGCAGAGCGGCCGAGCAGTGGGAGCGAGATGAGCGCGCGCACTGGGCGTTCCAAGGCCTCGACGACTCGGGGCAGACGGCAGCATTCTTCACGCTCGGCGAGTCGTTCGCGTTCTTCGCCCACGGCGCCTACGGCATCCTCAACGAGCTCTGGGTACGGCCAGACCTGCGCTCCCAGGGGATCGGCGAGCAGGTGATCCAGTTCTGTGTTCGCTTCGCCCAAGAGCGAGGGTGGCGCCGCATCGACGTCTCGGCGCCGCCCAACACCAAGTGGGATCGAAGCTTCGCCTTCTATCAGAAGCGCGGCTTCACGCTCACCGGTCGCAAGCTCAAGATCCTGATCCCGAACGCGCCAAGCGATTGACCTGTGCTCATCATCAGAAGCGCGGCTTCACGCTCACCGGTCGCAAGCTCGAGATCCTGATCCCGAGCGCGCCACGCGATT
>CAYYWA010000052.1:0-4558 GCA_964475255.1 uncultured Sorangium sp. | reverse complement strand
GCGGTTGGGCGCCCGTTTTTGCGCGGCCGGGCTTCGGCCTCTCCCGTTGCCGGGCGGCAGACCCATCACTTGGGTGGTGTGCGAAAGCCGGTGAGCAGGTTGGTGGCAGCGTCTTTCCATTGGCGCACGGCGCGCCGCGGGCCGCCGAGAGCGCCGGCCAGCTCGAGGATGGCGAGTCCGTGCACGAGCGCCCAGAGTTTCACGAGCATGATGTGTTCGACGGGCGACCCGTCCGTCGGGCAGACACACCGAGGAGGCCGTCTTTGCCGCCGAAGAGCGAGTAGACGGCCTAGACGCGCTGGTGCCCCTCCGTGCGCGCGGAGGGCACGAGCAACCCGAGGCTCTCGTAGTGGTGCAGCGTGCGGCGTCAGACCGGCCGCGCGCGCAAGCTCTCCGACGCGCCAGCGCCGTCGGCTCGCGGCTCGTTCGTTCATCGTGCGTCAGGATACGACCTCACGCAGCGTCAGGTTCAAGGAGAATGCGCGCGGGGAGCTCCGGCCATGGGGTCCCACGATTCGAGCATGCGGCGAAGCAGGTCGCGAAGCTGCTTCCGCTCCGATGCGCTCAGCGTTTCGGTGAGCGGCGTCAATGCCCGTTGCCCCTCGAGCTGCAGCCGCTTGACGAGCTTCGCCCCAGCGCTCGTCAGAAAAACGTCCGTCGCCCTTCGGTCGTCCTCGTTGGGCGCCCGGGCGACGAGCCCGCGCTTTTCTGCTCGAGCGATGAGCCCCGACATCGTCTGCTTTTCCAATCCGAGATAATCGGCGAGCTCCGTCATGCGTGGGCGTCGATCCGACAAGATGCCCAACACGCGCACCAGCGAGAGGGACAGGTCGTGCTCGGCGCCGATCCTGGTGATGATCGCCATCGTGACGAACCCGGTCGTCACGAGCGCATCGACCAGCGCTTCGTCGGGAACGGAAGCCTCCGTCGTGGGCTTTTGCTTCTTCATCGCGGCTCCAGCTTGACATGGTTCGTATTGCGTACCATAGTAGTTCGCATTGCGAACCAATAGCCGTACGCCCAACAAGGAGATCGCCGTGAAATCCACCGTCCTCCCCTCGTTCGGCCAGCCGCCTCGTCCCTCCGGGGCGCCGATGCAACCCCGCAAGTCCTTCAACTTGCGCACCTGGTCCACGCCCCTGACCATCGGGTCCTTCATCCTGATGGCCGTCTCCGGCGTCCTGATGTTCTTCGATGTGGTGCCCGGATACGTGAGCTTCGCCCACGAGTGGTTCTCGTGGCTCTTCCTCGTCGGCGCGGGTGGCCACATCGCGGTGAACTTCCGCGCAATGGCAAAACACCTGAAATCCAACTGGGGCAGGGCCAGCGTGGCGCTCTTTGCCCTCGCCCTGGTCGTCTCGATGTTTTCCTTCGGGCACATCACGGCCCCTCAACTGAAGTGGCCCATCTCCAACGCGCTCGTCGAGGCGCCGCTGTCTGCCCTCGCCGGCGTAACGCGTGCCGACTCAGGCGAGCTCGTCTCGCGCCTCGCGAAGCACGGCATCACGGCGACCCCCGAGCAGAACATCAAGAATCTCGCCGAGAAGCACGACGTGGACGAGTTTCACATCCTGGGTCTCGTGTTCCTTCGCGAGTGACCGTCCCGCTCCGGATACACAAGCACGGAGTCCCGCTCGGCCGCGTGTCTGCGCCCCGAGTCCGTCGCGCGAAAGGTTCATCCGAGAGAGCTCGAAGCGCCAGGGGACCGTTGCCGACCAGAATCCCACCGTGGTTGTCCTGCTCGCGCGTGTTGGATACCGTCGGTGCGCATGCGAAAGCTCGTCTACTTCGTCGCGATCAGCGCGGATGGCAGCATCGGCGGACCCAACGGGGAGATCGACTTTTTCCCTCTGGAGGGCGACCACATCGCCGCTCAAGCGTCGGAGCTTCCCGAGACGCTGCCGAAGCACGTCCGCGACATGCTGGGCCCGCCGACTCGAAAGGCGCGCTTCGACACCGTGGTCATGGACCGCGCCACGTACGAGCCAGCGCTGGCTGCCGGCATCACCGATCCCTACGCCCCGCTCGAAACGATCGTTTTCTCGCGCACCCTTCCCCCGCGTCTCGCGCCCGGTGATCGTCGGCCCGGTCACGTTCCTGCTCCTGTCCAAGCTCGCTCGGGGCGCTCCGAAGGACGCCTCCACGCTCGACTTCCTCGACGCCCTGCTCCCCGTCTGCGAAGCGCTGCTCGGTGCGCTCGACGCACGGGGTGTCGCCTGGGTCCAGCTCGACGAGCCCTGCCTGGTTGATGGACCTCGCGCCCAACGCCAAGGACGCCTGACGCCGCTCGAGCTCCGGCTCGCGCATGCGCGGTCCTCGCTCGGCTCGGCGCGCGCGCCGACTGGGCTGCGCTCGAAGAGTCGTGGATGTTCGATGGTTCCCCGCCCTGATCGTCGGGTTCGGCGCCCCGCGCGAAACGGCCCTGGCACCGCACGCGTGATCTCTCGAAAGGCGATAACGTATGGGGTTCGGCGGTCGCGCGAAATCGAGCTGACTTCGCGTTGGCACCTCTGGTGCGCAAAGGTGGCCGAGTCACCTCACTCGTCTCGCTCGTCGTCCTGGTCTCGGGGATGGCCGTTTCCGAACCGGGAATCTACCTGAACAAGCTGACGAGCGGCCTCAAAGAGCTGGCCGACACTCGGCATTTTCGATTCGAGCCGGACAACCCCGATGGCTCGGGTGACTCCACCCGCTTCGAGGCGGAAATCGACGGCACCTCGGGACGCGTCGACTTCGTCGAGTGTTACTGGAGCGACCTCCGACCGCGTCTGAGCGGCGAATCGGGCCTGAAGAAGCTGCTGGGCGGGCTCGCTCTCTTCGTGTTCTGGGTCGCATCCCCCAAGGTCTGGGCGCGCTCACTCCGCAGCAAGTACATGCTTCTCAACTGCCTGCCTGGACGGACTTCTGGAGCGACCAGGACTGGCTCGGAAGCTCCGCCTTCAGTGGACGAGAAGGGCTTTCGAAGCGCTTCGCTTCGCGTCGCATCGACGCGTCGGTTTCCCTGGCGGGCATCCTGTCGGGAAAGAGTCACGATCTCTACTTCTCCGACACGAGCGTCCACGAAGCCATGCTCCAAGAGTGTGGCTTGCTCCCCCACGGGGAGACCGCTTCCCCGCTCTCCAGGCCCGCGTCGTCGCGCAACGTCCGCGCGCGCCCGGTGACTACCTGACGCTCCCCGCCGCGCGCGCCGCGTGCCTCGGGAGCCAGAATCGAAAGTGCCGAAAGCTCACGAGCCGTGACCACCGAACGCTGCCCACAGCTCCCTTCGGCGCTCGCGCCGCGTGCCGCCGGAGTCAGAATCGGAAGCACGCGGAACCCCCGCACGCCGGAAGCGCGTGAGCCGTTCGTGTAGGCTGGCCCGAACGAGGCTCACGCCTCGAAGCCCTGCGTGCCCTGCGGCGCTGCGATGCCCTCGGGCTCGATGCAAAGCCGGCGCGTGATGTCCGCGGCAATCCTTTCCAGGGTCACGGGCTGCCCTCGGAGGACTGCGGGTGCCGCGCTCCGGCGGAAGATACGCAGCACTGGCCGCCCCTTACCCACAATCCATCGACGCGCGTCGCCCCCGAGCTCCGCGTGGACCATCTCGGCCCACGGAATCCATTCCCGGAGAAGGAACCAGGATACGCACAGCCCCCGCTCGTCGAGCGTGAACCGAAACGGGAACGGCCACAGCCCGACCGCCATGACGACGAGGGCGAGCAAGCCCTGCCCCGCGGCGATGCAGGCGCCCATCAGCGGCAGCGCAACGAACGCGAGAACGAACAGCCGCTTCACCGCGAACGATCGGCTGAATCCCGGATTGATCCAGCCCGACGCTCGGATCTTCGCGCGTTCGTGCGCCGTCACTTCCCTTCGGCCTTTCGTGGATGAAGCTCGTCGCAGGCGGCGTCGCACCCTCCGAGCACCGCACCGGCAGCCGCCCCGACGAACACCGGGCACGCCGGCGGCACTGCGTAGCACCCAAGCGCCACGATCGAGCTTTCGAGCAGCGTCACCACACCGAGCGACGAGACGCAGTCGTTGATGCAGTCATAGCCGTCTATGGCGGGTCCCCGGATTTCGGGCGAGCGCTGGAAACGAGCTGCTTCACCCTCCCCCGGCCCCAGCTGGAGATCCAGATCCTGACATACGGGGTGACTCATTCGCGTGCACTCGATCGTGTTGGACATGGCGCCCCTATCGGTCCGTAGCGCGCGCGAGTTGCGCGCCTTTCTAGCTGCGTGGCGTCCTTGCGAGGGCCGGACGCCGGTGCGCAACGCGCGAGCGGGCAACGGCGGCTGACGCTGCTCACGAGAAACGTCGTGGTCCTACCCTTTCGAAAGGGCGCGAGGTCGGAAGAACGAACAAGGTAAACGTTGCGACGCTTCACGAGGCTCGCACCGACCAGCACGAATGCCGTGATCGAGTGGTTATCCCGCATCTTCCGGTGGCCGGTCGTGGTGCGCCGTCTCGGCGCGGCGCTGGCAGAGGTCGTGCTGATCGGGCGGGTCGACGTGGATGCCATCGCGCTGGAGCCGTGACGTGCGCGCGCGACGCACGGTGGTTGGGGGATGTTTAC
>CAYYWA010000051.1:0-23331 GCA_964475255.1 uncultured Sorangium sp. | reverse complement strand
GGCACGGCCGGCGCGGTGGACGGGGGCACCTATGTGGTTCGCCTGCGCGATCTCGAGATGCGCATCGACGAGCTGAAGGAGCAGATCCGTCGCAGCCACACCCGACTGAGCCTGTTGAGCGACACCATCCTCTCCGGGGGCGTCGGCGGCGCCCGCGCCGTGATCACGTTCAAGAACGAGCTGAGCGGCGCATTTCGGCTGACCGGGGCCGTGTTCGTGCTCGACGGGGTGGTCCAGTTCAATCGCCAGGACGACTCCGAGACCGGGCTCCTCGCCAATCAAAAGGAAATCCCGATCTTCAGCGGGTCGATCCCGCCGGGCGATCACACGCTGCAGGTGGTCTTGCGTCTGCGCGGCCACGGCTACGGCGTGTTCTCGTATCTGCGCGGCTACAAGTTCGAGATCCCGTCGGGACACTCGTTCACCGTCGGGGAAGGGAAGACGGTCTCGCTCGACGTCGTCGCGTGGGAAAAGGGCGACGTCACCACGCCGGTGGAACAGCGACCCGCGGTTCGCTATGCGGAGTCAATCAAGACCGGCGTGACGGGGCCCGCAGCTCCCGCGCGCTCCACGGCGGCGAAGCCGGCCCCGGCGGCGCCTGCGGCCGGCGGTGCGGTTCGAGCCGGCGCGTCCGGCGGTGCGTCGATCGGAGCGGGGACGAAGTGATGCAGATTCGGACGGTCCGGCGAGTGAGCGCGGTCGTCCTCCTCGCCGGATGCCTCACTCCCGGGGCCGCGTGGGCTCTCGACGACGATCGAGCGAAGGCCGAAGCCGAGCGCACGATGCGGACCGTCGAAGCGGGCCTCGTCCAGGGCGCCCCTCCGCCCGGTCCGGGTCTGCGGGGGCCCACGGAGGCCGAGCGCATCGCTGCGGGCGAAATGCTCGTGCGCCTCGGTGACAGCGAACGAGCCATCGACGAGCTCAGTCAGGTGCTCGAGCTGCATCGACAGGGCAAAGCGTCGTCGGCCGCCTTCGCCGATGCCTCGTTCTTGATCGCCGAGGCGTATTTCCAGCTCGAACAGTTCCTGTCGGCGCAACGTCACTATCGCGACGTGCTCGAGCGGGCCTCGCAGGGCGCGTTCCTGGCGTACGCGGGGCGTGCGGGCAGTCGGCTCGTGGACATCGCCGTGCGCCGCGGGGAGCTCGCGCGCGTCGAGGAGGTCTCGGCGGCGCTCGCGCGGCTGCCCGCGGATCGCTCGGGCTCGATTCCGTACGCGCGCGCGAAGGCGTACCTCGCTCAGCGGGATTTCATCGCGGGGGAACGCGAGCTCCAGGCAGTGCCCCAGGGCTCCGACTACGCCCACCAGAGCCAATATCTGCTCGGTGTGCTCCGGCTTCGCAAGGCCGCGCTCGAGCCGGCTCCCGCAGTGCCTGTCGCCGCCACCGAGGAATCGGGCGAGGCGACCCCGGTGAGCGGAGCCGAAACGGCGCCCCCGCCGCAGGCGTCTCCTCTGGAGCTCGCGCGCCGCTACGCGCCGGCCATCGAGCAGTTCCAGCGCGTGACGCGCATGCCGCACAAGACGGCGGCAGAGCGTCACGTCATCGATCTCGCCTGGATGGCGATCGGTCGGCTCTCGTACGAGTCGAGCGACTACTTGCGCGCCGCGGAGGCCTACACGCACGTCGATCGCGCCTCGCCCGAGTTCGCGACGATGCTCTACGAGCTCGCGTGGGTCTACGTGCGGCTCGGCGAGTACCAGCGCGCGCAGCGCGCGCTCGAGGTGCTCTCGGTGCTCGACCCGCAAAACATGGAGGCGGCAGACGGCTCGCTCTTGCGTGCCGATCTCATGCTGCGGTCCGGGCAGTTCGCGAAGGCGCTCTCGCTCTACCGCTCCGTGCACGCGAAGTTCGATCCCATTCGTCAGAAGCTCGAGGGTTTCCTCGCGGCGACGAATACTCCGGCTTTTTACTACGATCGGTTGACCACGGACACGCGCCTCGAGCTCGAGGGCGCGCTCCCGCCCATCGTGCTGCGCTGGGCGCGCGAGGAGTCCGAAGACGAGCACGTCTTCGGAATGATCGAGGACATGAACCGCTCGCGAGAGCTCGTCCGCGAGGCACGCCGGATGGCCGCTCGGCTGAGCGCGGTCCTGCTCGTTCCGACCCGTATCAAGGCGTTCCCCGAGGTCCGTGCGCGCGTTCAGCACGCGCTCGAGCTCTTGAACCAGGCGGCCACCGCGCGGCGGCTCCTCGCCGAAGGGCTCGACGACGTCGCCGACGACGATGCGCGCGGCGAGTTCGCGGCGGTGCACGCCGCGCGGCGCGCCCTGATGGACCGCATGAGGGCCCTGCCCGTGAGCGAGGAACACTTCGTTCTGCGCGACGAGGCGGGCGACAAGCAGTGGAACAAGGTGTCTCAGTCGCTGCAAGCGTTGCTCTTGGAAGTGGATCGACTGAACGCGGTCGTGAACGGCCTGCGGCGTGTCTTGGCCGAGCCGGAGGCGCACGGGGTCACGGCGGATCCGGCGAGTCGACAGCGCTTCAGCGACGAGGTGCTCGCCAACGAGCGTGAGCTCGCCGAGCACCGGCGTCTGATCGCGGAGTACCGGGAAGCGGTGGCGCTCGGCCGAGCCCAGACCGGATTCGGCGACCAGCGCTACGTGACCGATGACGAGACCCGCAAGCGATTCCGCGAGCTCTTCGACCGGGAAGTCGCGCTGGCGCTCGCCGGGCAGGCGGGAAGCAGCGCGGCGCGATACGCGCGAGAGATCGCGCCGCTGCTCCGGCGCATCCAAACGGCCGAGTCGCAGCTCGAGGAACGACTCCAGGGCTACGACATCCAGGTCCGCGCCTTGTCGGCGGACCTCGAGCGGAAGGTGAACGCGGAGGTCGGGGAGCTCGAGCGCTACGCGCAGGAGCTCGAGGGCGTCGGGGGAGAGGCGCGCACCGCGATCGGTGAGGTCGCTCAGCGGAGCTTCGGGGTCGTGCGCGATCGGTTGAAGAGCGTGGTGCTCCGCGCGGACGTCGGCATCGTGCAGGAGGCCTGGGAGCTCCGAGAAGAACAGCGCGTGCGGGTGCGCAACCTGCTCCGCGAGCGCTCGCGCGAGGAGCAGAACTTGAACGACGAGCTCCGTGAGGTGCTCGAGGACGCGGAGGACGATCGATGATGCGCTCGCGTCTCCTCGGCTTCTTCGGCGTGCCCGCGCTGCTCGGGGCGCTCGCCTGTGCGAGCGCTGCGTTCGCACAGAGCGCGACGCCTCCGGCGGCCGACGCCAAAGCCGGCGCGGCGTCTTCCCCTCGCCGCGTACGTGAGTCGGTCCCGCGGGCGAGGCCGCCCACGCCCGAGCAGCTCCGGGCCTACGAGATCTTGCGGCAGGAGGCGGACGAGTACGAGCGCGGCGCGAAGGAGTTCCGGCGCACGCTGACGCAGATCGTCCGGTATCACTACGAGGATCGTCGGCGCCGCGTGCTCGCCGCGCTCGATCGCGAGCTCACCACGGAGCGCGCGGGGCTCGAGACCGCGCGCAACGAGGCCATCGCCCGCATCGAGTCGTTCATCGTCCGCTACAGCGGCGAGAACGCCGATCCCGAGGCCACCCCCGACGCGATGTTCCGGCTCGCCGCGCTCTACGAAGAGCGCGCGCGGGAGAAGGACACGGAGCTCGCCGCCGGGCTCGAGCCGGCGATCCAGCTCTATCGGCGGATCATTCGCGAGTATCCGAAGTACGAAGAGGTCGCGGCCGTTCACTACTACCTCGGCCACGCGCTCACCGACGCGGAGCGCATCGAGGAGGGGCAGCAGGCGTGGCGGGCCCTCGTCTGCAACAACCGTTACCCCGTGCGGGACTCCGCGACGGACCCTTCGCGCATCGAAGTTCGAAAGCTGGTTCAGGATCACGACGAGCGCTTCTGGGCGGAGTGGAACCAGCGCAACACGCAGCCGATCGACAAGCTGCGTCCGGGCGCGCGCCCCGCGGGGCGCGCCGGGAACGAAGAGCTCGCGTTCGCGGACCCGTACGACGGGTGCCAGCCGATCCCCCAAGAGACGCTCCCGGGGAGCGAGCCGCGCTACGTCGCCGAGGTGTGGTGGCAGCTCGGCAACTACCACTTCGATCAGGTGGATCCGGGCGGCGGACCCTACAATCTGAATCGCGCGGTGAGCGCGTACTCGCACGCGATGCAGTACAAGCAGCCGCCGATTTACGGCGTCGCGCTGTACAAGCTCGCCTGGACCTACTTCAAGCAACAGCGCTACCGGACGGCGGTGCAGGAGTTCGTCAATCTCTTGCACTACGCCGACGAGCAAGAGGCAAAGACGGGCGATCCCGGGGCGGATTTCCGATCCGAGGCGTACACGTACATCGCGGGATCGCTCACGTACGTGGACTTCGACGGGCCACGCCCGGAGGACCCGTACATCGTCCGCAGCGACGTGCTCGACACCGAGCCGGACCCGCTCGAGGCCGAGCGCAAGATGGCCATCGCCATCGAGCGCGTGCAGGATCCGACGCTGATCCCGCAAGACCGCAAGTGGACGGTCGAAATCTACAAGTCGCTCGCCCAGGAATTCATCGAGATCACGCAGCACCAGAACGCGATCGCGACGCTCGAGCTCACGCTGCAGAAGTTCCCGATGGATCGCGACGCGCCGCAGATGCAAAACCGCGTCTCCGAGCTGTACGAGCAGCTCGCGCGGCTCGCCCCCGAGGGGTCCGCGGCGCGCACCGAGTACTCGGCCAAGTCGCTCGAGCGGCGAACCAAGCTCGCGGAATACGTGGGGACGACGCCGTGGGTGGAGGCGAACCGCGACGATCCGGAGGCGCTCGCCGCCGCCGAGCGCCTCGTGCGCGACGGCGTGAAGCGGGCCGCGGCCGACCATACCAATCTCGCGCGCTCCTACTACGACAAGGCGCTCGAGCTCCACGACGAGGCCGAGCAGCGCGCGCTCATCGAGCGCGCCGTCGCCGAGTATCGCCTGGCGGAGAAGGCCTGGGCGGCGTTCATCGACCAGGATCCGACGGCGCTCGACGTCTACGAGAGCCGCTTCTGGCTCGCGGACGCGCGCTACTGGGTCGTCGTGCTGCAGGTGGCGCTGGGGCGGTCGCCGACGGCCGAGGAAGTGCGTCTGGCGCGTGAGGCCGCGATCGGCGTTCGGGACTCGAACGAGGACGACAAGTACCTCCAGCCCGCGGCGTACTACGTGGTCGCCATCGCCGACAAAGTGCTGGAAGACGCCCACCGGCGCTTCGAGGAGAGCGGCGGCCGCGAGGGTATCGAGAAGCGCGAGGAGGTGCGCCTCGACGGCGAGGGCTCGAATCGCAAGGTGGTCCGCGAGCCGCTCAACGCGATGGTGCTCGACACGATCCGCGCGCGTGACGAATACATCGCGCGCATCCCGGTCGAGAACGATCCGCAGAAGAACGGACCGCTCTACGCGTTCCAGGCGGCGGACACGTTCTTCTTGTACGGTCAGTTCGGCGACGCGCGAAAGCGCTTCCTCCCGCTCTACGAGCAGTTTTGCGGCAAGAACGAGTGGGGCTACAAGTCCTGGGAGAAGCTCATCAGCATGAGCAACCTCGAGGGGGACGCCGACGAGAGCCGACGGCTCGCCGAGGGCAAGAGCTGCGCGTTCGACGAGGAGACCCAGCGGGCCGAGGCGTCGATCCGAAAGCCGGTGCGTGACTTCGGCGCCTACGTCGATGCGCGCCGCCTCTACGATCAAGCCGAGAAGATGCCGGACGGGCCGGAGCGCGAGAAGAAGTGGCGGGAGGCAGCGGCTGCGTACAAGGTCGCGCTCGACGCCGCCCCCGATCGCGACGAAGCGCCCGAAGCCGCGATGAACGGCGCGTTCGCCTACAAGCAGGTCGGCGAATACGACAAGGCGATCGAGATGTACGAGCTGTTCATCTCGCGGTACGGCAGCGAAGACACGCTCCGCAAGCTGAAGAACGGGGATCCCAAAGCGAAGCCGCCGGTTGCGGCGCGGCCCAAGCAGTACGAAGAGCGCACGCAGTACCTGAAGGGCGCCTACGACGCCCTCGCCGCAGCCTACGTGCTCTTCTTCAACTACCCGCGCGCCGCGGAGACGTACGACAAGATCAGCAGCACCCAGCACTTCAGCGAGGCCGAGCGGCGGGAGTCGGCTCGCCAGGCGCTCACCTTGTACTCGAGCCTGAACGATCAGACGGGCATGGCGCGAGCGCGCTCGCGGATGGCGGCGCTCAACGCCCCGCCCGAGGCGATGGCGGAGGCCGACTTCATCGTGGCGAGCGCTGCGCTGAAGCGCTGGGATCCGTTCAGCGCCGATCGGGGAGCCAACGCCACGGCGCGCCTCGCCGCGCAGCGCGCGATGGACGCCTACTACAAGCAGCACAAGGGCAAGAACGCCGCTGCACAGTACGTGGTGCAGGCCGCGTACTGGGCGGCGCGCGCGCGGCCCGCGGGTCAACGCGCGGCCTGGTGGAAGAGCACCACGGCGGCATTCGAGGAGTACCGGCGCGTCGCGGCGCAGACCGGCAAGGGCAACGTGATCGGCTCCCGTGAGGCGGCCATGGCCGCGGAGGCGGAGTACTCCCTCATCGACGACGAGCTGCAGAGGAAGTTCGACTACGAGGCGGGATTCCACCGCTACAAGGGCTCGGCCGTCGAGGTCCTGAAGCGCTATCGGGCCGACGTGGCCGAGGCCAAGCGCTGGGACGACCGGCTCCAGCGGGTGATCGACCTGTACGGCGCGCCGGAGTGGACCGCGGTTGCGCTCGCGCGGCAGGGCACGGTCTGGGACTCGGTGCGCACCGGGCTCTACAACACGCGGCCTCCCGACCTGCGCATGTTCGACGCGAAGCAGGAGGCCTTGCTCCGTCGCGCGGAGAACAGCGACAACCTCGATCTGCAGGCGCGCGCGGACGAGATCCGCGTGTCGGTGCAACAGCAATGGCGCGACGCGCGCGAGAAGGAGCTGAACGGCGCCGACGAGGTGATGGTCGATCGCTACGCGAAGTCCGTGGCCGTCGCGCGCCGCTTCAGCGTCTCGAATCCCGCGTTGACCCACGCCATTCGCCGGCTCGCTTTTTTCACGGACGTGATCGGCGAGGCCAAGATGAAGCAGTTTGCCGGGGTCGTTAAGGAGCTCGGGTACACGGACGGCCTGTTCGTGCGGATGCGCCCGGGGCAGGTGGCTGCGCCCGTCGCGGCCGGGTTGCCGGAGCCCTTGCCGGTGCTCGTCGAGTGAAGCGGATCATGATGCGAATTCGTGACAATCGCCGATGGGGAATCCTCGCGGCCTGGCTCGTCCTCGGCTCGGTCGCGGGCTGTGGCGGGGGCGCCCAGCAGACGACGCCGGTGGCGGTGCCGGAGTCGACTGCGCCGCCCCTTCCGCCGGCAGCCGACGAGCCGCCCCTCGAAGGGCAGCAGTTCGCGATCAGCGACGAACCGACCAGCGGAAAGACGGCGAGCGAACGACCGAAGATGAACGCGGCCGCCGCGAGCGCCTACGCCTCGGGGATGACCGCGTTTCGGCGGCAGGATCTGGCGCGGGCGAAGGCGGGCTTCACCCAGGCGACCCAGGCCGACCCGCGCGCGTACCAGGCGTACTATTCGCTCGGCGTCGTCAAGGAGCGCCAGGCCGATACCAACGGCGCGCTCGCCGCGTACGAGCGCGCTGCCGCGATCGTGCCCGACTACGAGCCGGCGATCGTTGCCTACGCGGTGTTGCTCGCCGAGTCGAAGCGCGCCGACGACGCCGTTCGCTATCTCAACGGGCGGCTCGCGGCGATGCCGAACAGCGCCGCGGTGCTCGCGGCCATGGCCGAAGTGAAGTCGATCCAAGGGGACTCCGGAGCGGCTCAGCGCTTCGCGCAGGAGGCCCTCAAGAAGCGCCCCGACTACAAGCCGGCGATGGTCACCATCGCTCGCGATCACTACCGCTCGCGCCGGCTCGACCTCGCGCTCTACGCCTTGCAGGGGATCCTCGACGGCTACGGACCGGAAAACCCGCCTCGCGACAAGGACAACGCCGAGGCGCGCCTCATCCGCGGGCTCATCTACAAGGAGCAGAACCAGCGCGGGCCGGCCATGACCGAGCTCAAGCGCGCGGTCGAGCTTCGTCCGGACCTCGTGGAAGCGCGCGTGCAACTCGGCGCGTACTTGCTCGAGGCCGGCAACGCGGGCGAGGCCGCGCGGCACTTGGAGGCCGCGCTCCGGCATCGTCCGGACCACGTGCTCGCACATCTGAACCTCGGCGACGCGTACCGGTTGCTCGGCAGACCCGCGGAGGCGCGCCGCGAGCTCGAGTGGGTGGCCAGGAAAGACCCCTCGCTCCACCAGGTGCACTATAATCTCGGTCTCTTGTTCCTTTTCTCGGAGAACGTTCCGGGCCTTACGCCGATGCAGGCAGTCGATCGCGCCATCGCCGAGTTCGAGCAGTACAGAAAGCTCCGGGGCCGTCGGGCGGGAGCGGACGACACCGAAGAGCTCATCACCCGCGCCAAGACGAAGAAGGGTCTGCTGGAGGCGAAGGAGGAAGAGGCGAGCGCCGCCGCGCGACCGGCGAGCGCGGCGCCGTCCGGCGCGAAATCGGCGCCGGCGGGAGGTACGCCGTGAGTCGCGGGCTCGGGCTCGTCACGCTGCTCGCCGTGACCACGCTCGCGGGGAGCGCCGCCGCGCAGAATCAGCCGAGGCGCGGGCGCGTGATCACCATCAGCGAAGTCACGATCGTCGGGCGCGTGCAAAAGCCGATCGCGGCGGTGGACGTGAGCCGCATCCAACCGAAGCTCACTCTCGGCGAGCTCCGACAGCCGTTCCTCGACCGGATCGAGAAGGCGATCTCCCGCGATCCGTTCTGACGACCTCTTTGCTTCCGCCATGACTCAACCGCAGCAGCAACCGATTTCGTCCCAGCGCACCGGTCAGATGACCGCGCTCATGCGCTCGGTGGCAGCCACGGGCCCCAAGGTGCTGCGCATCGGCGTGGTTCAGGGCGGGCGCGTGATCGAAGAGCGCATCATCAAGCAGCGCGGGCACGTGAGCATCGGCCCGAGCGAGCGGAACACGTTCGTGGTGGCAAGCTCGCAGCTTCCCTCGATGTTCCGGCTCTTCGAACTCGTGGGTGGCGACTACCACCTGAACTTCCTCGAGGGCATGCAGGGACGGGTCGCGCTGCCGACCGGCGTGTCCGATCTCGCCGTGCTGCGCGGACAGGCGCGCCGCACGTCGCAGGGGGCGTATCAGATCCGGCTGACGGAGGACTCGCGAGGCAAGGTCGTCGTCGGGGAAACGACGCTTCTGTTCCAGTTCGTCGCGCCGCCGCCGGTGCAGCCCCGACCGCGCCTGCCGATCGCCGTGCTGCGCGGCACGAACGCGATCGACTGGAACACGACGATCATCGCGGCCTTCTCCTTTTTGCTCCACTTCCTCTTCCTCGGGGCCATGTATTCCGACTGGCTCGACCCCGTCGTGGACGAGGACATCGCGGTCGCTGGGCTCGTCGAGACGGTGAAGAACCTGCCCGCGCCGCCGGCGGTCGAAGAGAAGACCGAGCCGACGGCGACGGAAGAAAAAGCGACCGAGAAGAAAGCGGAAGAAAAGACGGAAGCACCGAAGGCCACCGCTCAGAAGGCTCCTCGGGGCGACGGACGGATGAGCGCCGGCGAGGCCGCGGCCGTGGCCGATCAGCTCGAGCAGCTCGAGATGGCGACGCTCGGCGCGCTGACCGCTCAAGGACCGGCCACGCAGGGCGTGCTCCGTGGCGAGCTGGCGCTCGGCTCTTTGGATCAGGCCGCGGCGAGCGGAGCGGGCGTCGGCGTCGGTGCCGGCGATCTCAAGCTCGGCGGTGCGGGCGGCGTCGTCCGGCCGGGAGCTCTCGGCTCGGGCCTCGCCGGAATCGGTCAAACCGGTCGCACTGGCGGGACCCAGGGCACCGGGAAAGTGCAAAAAGTCGAAGGTCCGCGCGGAAACGCGAGCGCGACGGTCGAGAGTCAGCGTGGCGGCAAGGTGGGCAATGCTGCCTCGGTCGTACAGCGCATGCGCGCCGGGTTCCGCAATTGCTACCAAAAAGGCCTGAACGAGAATCCCGACGCACAAGGCAGCATTCGGCTCACGATCCTGGTCGGCCCTGGTGGTGAAGTGAGCAACGTGACGGCGGTGCCGTCCGGCACGCTGCCTCCATCCGTCGTCTCGTGCGTGCAGGCGCGCGCTCGGGCCGCTCAGTTCGACCCGCCGGAGGGCGGCAGCGCCGCGATTGTGGTTCCGGTCACGTTCGTGAAGCAGTAAGACGGTTCGCGTGGTACTGGAGCGGACGCAGGGCCGGGCGTCCGTTGGGTCCCGAATCACCGTGGAGAGTGGGTGGAGAGCCCCGGCGTGGTGGGCGCACACTCGCGTTTGACACGGGAAATTCGCTGTTTCTATACTAGGTGAATCGTGGATGACGCGAGGGAGGCCAAGAGCTCACATGCCAGCCAAGCTTGAGATTCGAGTCCTGATCGGCTCGGTAGCCTTTGTTGCTCTGGCGGGTGTTGCCACCGCACAGCCCGGAACTGCGGCGCCGACCCCGGGGACGGCGCCGGCACCTCCGCAAGCGGGGCAAGGGGAGCCCACGCTGACTCCCTCCCAGATGTTGTCCGAGGCGAAGAGCTACCTCCCGGGCATGGATCGGGCGGCGGCCACGGTTCGGCGACAGCTGGCCGATGCCCGCGAGAAGCGCGACGTGTTGCGGTGTCTCTGCCTGAACGACAAGCTGAATCAGATCGATCTCGCCATTCGCTCTGCCACGGATCGGGTGGAAACGCTGGCGGCCGCGGTCGCGCAGAACGATCCCATTCGCAGCAAACACGAAGTCACGGTCGTGCAGGTGCTCCGTGATCGCGTGACCGCGTTGATCGGTGAGGCCAACCAGTGCATCGGCGAGGAGGCCGGCTTCATCGGGGAGTCGAGGGTCATCGTCGATATCGATCCCAATATCCCGGGTGATGGTGACTTCACCGTTCCGACCGACGTTTTGATCAGCGAGCCGCCGGTTCTCACCAGTCCGGTCCGCTGACTCGTGCTTCTGCTCTCGCTTTCGAACCGCTGACGCGAACGGACTCGCTTCATGAAAACACGGGTGTTACTTGCGGCCGCGCTCGCCCTCACCTGTGCGCGCTCCGCGCACGCGCAGCAGGCTTGGCTCGGAGATCGACGAATCGGCGAGGGTATCGGGATTCGAGTCGGCGACCTCGAGTTGCACCCTGGCATCGCCGCGGAAGGCGGGTACGACAGCAACTACTTTCAGCGCGCCGACGACGAGGCGCCGGTCATCGCCGCCTGGCGGTTGCGGATCACGCCCTCGCTCAGCCTGAGCACGCTGGGTCCCCAGCGCCTGGGCGCGAATCCGGGCGCCCCGCCGGCGCTCCGCTTTCGCGCGACGGCCTTCGCGGCCTACAACGAGCTCTTCGCCGCGAATCCGGATTTCTCGGACGACGTCTCCGACCAGCGGCACGTCGATCTCGGCGGCAGCCTCGATCTCGACATCGCGCCGGAGCGTCCGCTGGGCGCCGATCTCTACGCGAGCTACATCCGCATCGGCGAGCCGTCGAACTTGCCGACGGAGGATTTTGCGTTCGATCGCGGCACCGTTCGCGGGGGGGCTGGCATCACGTTCCGTCCGGGGGGCGGGCTGTTCGAGTGGCGGTTCGGCTACGAGGCTCGCTACAACTACTTCGAGGCGCAGGCCTACCGAGACCTCGACAACCTCCAGCACAGCTTCAACACGCGCGGGCGTTGGCGCTTTCTCCCGCGCACCGCCCTCGTCTACGACGGCGCGTACACGCTGATTCGCTACACGCAACGGGATGTGGTCCGGCCAGAGAACGGCGAGCTCTTGCGGTCGCGCGTCGGGCTGAGCGGCCTCATCACGAACCGCTTCGCGTTCCTCGGAATGATCGGCTGGGTCGCGTCGTTCTACGACGCCGTTCCCGAGAACGCGAACACCCTGATCGCGCACGCCGAGGCGCGGTACTTCGTGATGCCGCAGCCGACGCTCGATCCCAGCGCGGCGGGGCTCGGGTTGTCGAGCATCGCGGCTGGCTACCTGCGTGACGTCTCGAACGCGTATCTGTCGTCGTTCTACCGAGCCGATCGCTTCTACCTGAGCTTCTCGTACCTGTTCGGGGGCGCCGTGGTCGCTTCGCTCGAGGGCGGCTACTCGTTCATCACGTTCCCGGACGACATCGATTTCGAAGGAAACGTGCAGCAACGCCTCGACGCGCGGCTGTTCGCCGAGTACCGGCTCAGCGACGTGGTTGGCTTGAACACGACCGTGCGCTACGACGCCAACATGGGCGACACGATCGTCTCCAGAGCCGGTGACGAGATCGAGAACCTCGACTTCGAGCGATGGCAAGCCTACCTCGGCCTGCGTGTATTCTGGTGAGGCCCGCGGCCGTTCGGGCAGGTGAACAGGATCGAGACGGGCTCGTCGGGCGCCGGCCGCTCCTCGGTTGGCTGATCGGGCTCGCCGTGCTTTCCGCGTGCGCCTCGAACCGAGGCAGCCAGCGCGTGAACCTGCCTCCGCCTTCGGAGAGCAGCGTGCTCGGGCCGGGAGACGTGTTCACGCTCGAGATCGTCGGTGAGAAGGATCTGCCGAAGGAATATCAGGTCGCCGCCGACGGAACGGTGGACGTGCCCTACATCCACACGATCCGCGTGGCGGGGCTCGAGGCACCGGAGGTCGCGCGCCTCGTTCGCAAGCGCCTGATGGAGGAGAAGTTTCTCGACGACCCGAGCGTCATCGTCCAGGTCAAGGACTACAACAGCCGGCGGGTTACGCTCCTCGGGCAGGTCGCGAAGCCCGGCAGTTTTCCGTTCACCACGGGTCTGACTCTGATTCAGGCGGTGTCACTCGCTGGCGGTCTCACCGCGATCGCCGATGCCGATCGCGTCAACGTCACGCGCAAGGGCGGCGATGGCCGCAGCTACACCGCGGTCGTCAGCGTCGAGGCGATCACGGAAGGGGAATCCCCCGATATTCCCCTCCAAGCGGGTGATCAGATCTTCGTCCACGAACGCATGTTTTGACCCTGGATCTTCGGGTCGGGCCGGCGCGAGAACGCCGATCCGTCGAACCGATCGGCGTTCTAGCAACCGGCTTCCGCGCGCTCAGCCGCGGTTGCTGACCTGCGTGACCTCGAGGCTCCCGAGGTCGACGCCTTCGAGGCAGCGCACGTTGATCGCGACCATGGGCTGTCCGTCGGGGGTCGTGCCGCGCGAGAACGAGCGGATGCCGCAGCTTCGGCAGAAGAGGTGATGGATGGTGCGGGTGTTGAACTGGTAGTCGCTGAGCGCGTCCTCACCCGAGAGGAGCTTGAAGTTTCCCGCGGGCGCGAAGGCGAGCAGGGCGCCGGTGCGCCCGCACATGGAGCAATCGCAAGCAATGACCTTGGAGATGTCCGCCGTGACGTCGAAGCGGACCTGGCCGCAGTGACAGGAGCCCGTGTACGTTTTCGAATCGCCCATCGTGTGCCTCTTTGGAGCGCTCCTTATAGCGCGTTCCTTTCGGGCGCGAGGGCGTCCCGGGGCTCTCGGGCTCCCGCCGGCTCCCGCTCGGTTCGGGCTCGGTCTCGCGGTGCTTCGCTGCTCCCGGGCGCGTGCGCTCCGCTTCGATGCTTGCCAACACCCGAGCTGACCGGGCGGGTGAGCTCCTGGGAAGGGGGGCGAGGGACGTAGCTGACCTCGATCAACGCGCGGAACGCTGGGCTGGTCGGAGCGTAGGAATGGGTCGTGTGTCCGCCCCGCGACTCGGAGCTCAGGGGCAGGCCCGAGCCGGCCGCGAAGGTGAACGCGATTGGCGAACGCTCGGCGTCGGCGAGCCGGAACGCGGCGAGCCACTCGGCGGGGAGCCGGCGGATGTGCGTGTCGAGCTCGCGGCCGCGTCGGCTCGTGGCCGCGACGAGCGAGGGCAGGGCGAACGCCTCGAGCGAGACGCTCACCGGGCCGAGCACTCGAACCCGGGCTCCGAGCGCGAGCTCGAGCTCCGAGCCGAAGCGCGTGGCGCCGAGCTCCGTGGTTTCGCGAAGGCGTGCGCCGAGCGCGGCGGAGAACGCCCAGGGCTCGCTCCGGAGCTGCGCCGCGACGCTCGGCGCCAGGGTAAAGCCTCTCGTGCTCGCGTACGCGCCGGAGTCGCCCAAGGGGAGACCGAGCTCGGCGCGCGCGCTCACCCGCAACGTCCGAGCCGGCACGAAGAACCGGGTGATGCCGACGCGCGGATCGCGAACGGCGGTGCTCTCGAGCGCTCCGCCGCGCTGCGTCGTGATCGCCGACGGCCCGGCACCACGTTGCCAGAGCACCGTCGCGAGGGCCGCGCCGAGCTCGAATCCGTGTCCCAGGCCGGCCGCTACCCGAAGGTGCTGATCGACGGCGTGCTGCACGAGCGGCACCTCGCGCCCACGCGGATCGGGCGACGGCGCGGTGAGGACCAGCGGGCGCAGCAGGAGCATCGCTCCCATCCCGAGCGCAACGGCTCCGGCGGGAATCGGCTCGCCCGCGGGCACCGCCACGAAATCGTGGGCGCCCGGTCGCAGCCAGAGCGCGTTCGCATCGATGCACGGGCTCGCGGCCGAGGGCTGGCAGTCGGCGTGCGCGACCCCTGGCGCCGTCGCGGAGGCGAGCGCCACGAGCCAGCCACACCCGCGCCTTCGGAAGCGTCGGAGGCCGCCCGAGCGCGGCTTGGTTGACGCCGGTTCGGGGCTCTTGCATGCGCCGCCCATGATCAGCGCGCGCACCCCGCTTGTGCTCGGCTCGGCGTCACCGCGGCGCCGCGACATCCTGGAGAGCCTGCGCATCCCGTTCCAAGTGCTGCCGGCGGACGTTGCTGAGCACGTGCGCGCGAGCGAGCCTCCCACCGAGTACCTGGAGCGGGTGGTCGGAGACAAGCTCGCAGCCGTCGCTGCACGGGTCTCGCGGGAGGGGATCGCCGGCGTCCTCGTGGCGGACACGATCGTGGTGTTGGACGAGCAGATCCTCGGCAAGCCCGCGGACGTCGAGGAAGCGGTCGCCCTGCTCACCCGCCTCGTGGGCCGCACCCACACCGTGTACACGCGCTATGCGATCTCGAGCGGCGAGCGCCCGGAGCAAAGCGTGTGCAGCCGCACCGTGGAGTCGCGGGTCACGCTGCGCGCCGCAGGGAGCGCCGAGATTCGTGGCTATGCCGAATCCGGAGAAGGGCTCGACAAGGCGGGCGCGTACGCTGCTCAGGGCTTGGGCGCCTTTCTCGTGCAGCGGATCGAGGGCTCGTACGCGAACGTGGTCGGGCTCCCGGCCTGCGAGCTCGTCCAGGATCTGCTGCGGGTCGGGTTGCTCCGGACCTTCCCGTGAGCGCGCCGGACCGCCTCCGCGCCGCGTTTGCGGCGCCTGCTACTCAGCGTCAGGCGGCGGTGCTCGTCGTGCTCGCGCTCGTGGTGCGGCTCGGCGCGGTGCTCTGGGCGCACGGTCGCTTTCCCCCGGCCGACGACGGCCACTTCTATCACGTGGTCGCCGAACGGATCGCGGCCGGGCTCGGGTACACCTGGCTGTGGCCGGACGGCGCGGTGACGTACGCGGCGCACTACCCGGTCGGCTACCCGGCGCTCATCGGGGCTGTCTACGCGCTCTTCGGCAGCGCACCGACGCTCGCGATGGGGGTGAACGCCGCGTTCGGCGCGCTCGGCGTTTGGGGAGTCCACCGCATCGCTCGGAGCGTGGTGCCCGGAGGACCGGCGTTCGTTGCGGGGCTCGTGGTCGCGCTGCACCCGAGCCTCGTGGCGTACACGCCGGCGCTCATGACGGAAGGCGTGACCGCGGCGCTCCTCGCGATCCTCGGCGCCATGGCCGTCTCGGTCGGCGAGCGCACGGGGCGGTGGGTGGGGCCGCTTCGGCTCGGCATCGGAGCGCTCGCCGGGCTGGCCGTCTTGATCCGGCCGCAGAGTTTGCTTCTCGCGCCGGTTTTCGGGGCGTTCTCGGCGTCCGGGGCTCGCGCTCGCGTCCGCGCCGCCCTGCTCGTTTCGGTGGTCGCGATCGGGGTGTGCTTACCCTGGACGTTCCGGAACTGCGCGCGCATGGATCGGTGTGTGCTCGTGAGCGCGAACATGGGTTGGAACCTGTTCATCGGCGCGGCCGAGGGGGCGACCGGGACGTGGGTCTCGATCGACGAGCTCGGGGTCCCGACCGCTTGCCGGGAGGTGTTCGGCGAGGCCGACAAGGACCGCTGCTTCGGTGAGGCAGGGCTCGACGCCGTGCTCCGGCACCCGCTCCGCTACCTCGGCCTCGTTCCGGCCAAGCTCCTCGCCACGTTCGACTGGTCGGGCGCCCCGGGCCACTACCTGCACACCTCCAACCCCGCCGCGTTCGGCGCACGGGCGAAGCTCGCGCTCGGGATCGCCGAGGCCGTCGTGCAACGGCTGGTCGTGCTCGCGGCGCTGCTCGCCCTGGCGCGCGCTCCGGGCGCCAATGCCCGGGCGCGGCGCCTCCTCGCCGCGCTGGCCATCCCCCTGCTGTTCGTCCGCCTCGCGTGGCTCGCGCACATCGTGCTCGTGGCGCAGGCGCTCCTCCTCGGGCGGGCCCTGACGCGGCGGCCCGATGCCGCGCTCGCCGCCGCGGTGGTGGGCACGACGCTCGCGACGCACGCCGTGTTCTTCGGCGCGGGCCGGTACGGGCTCGTGTGCGTGCCGGTGCTCGTCGCGCTCGCGGGGGCCGCCCTCGTCCCCCGCGTCGCGGGCGAACGTGCGCTTTGACGGCGGAATCCGCCGCGGTACATACTCGGGCCATGCCGCTCATCGAGACCGAGGAAGCCGCCCGCCGCCTGGCTCGCGCCATCGCGAGCGACCTCTCCCTCTACAACGAGGAGAAGATCATTCGCGGCATCGAGAGCGACAGCCTGTTCGAAGAGCTCGCGGAAGAGATCGAAGAAGGCCGAGCGCTCTACAAGAGCCGCGTCTCGCCGGATCTGTATCCCAGCAACTACTACGACAGGGCCCTCGTCGACATCCTCGTGAAGTCGAAAGGGCACGTGAAGAGCCGCATCTGGTGACGCTGCGGTTCGAGCTCGGCACCGACGCCGCCTCCGATCGGGTCGACAAGGTGCTGGCTCGCCTCTGCGCGGGCACGTCGCGCTCGACAATCCAACGCTGGATCCGCGAAGAGCGGGTTCGCATCGATGGTCGGCCTTGCCGCCCGCGCGACGAGGTCGGGCCCGGGCACGTGCTCGAGGTCGAGCCGGGGCCGCCTCCGCCGAGCGCGGCGGCGCCCGATTCGAGCGTCGAATTCGGCGTGGTCTACGAGGACGACGATTTGCTCGTGGTCGACAAGCCTGCCGGGCTCGTCGTCCATCCCGCGCGCGGGAACCTCGAGCGCACGCTCGTGAACGGGTTGCTCGCGCGGTCCTCGTTTCGGGCGACCTTCGACCCGCGCGACCAAACCGGCGCCCTTCGCCCGGGGATCGTGCACCGCATCGACAAAGACACGAGCGGGCTCCTCGTCGTTGCGAAGAACGACGCCGCGCGCGAGGGGCTCAAGGAACAGCTCGCGGCGCACACCGTCGAGCGGCGCTATCGCGCCCTCACCATCGGCGTCCCGACGAAGCGCTCGATTCGTACGGCGTACGGGCGTGACCCGCGGTCGCGCCTCCGTTTCACCTCGCGCGTTCGCGAAGGCAAGCCGGCCATCACGCACGTCGCCGTGCTCGAGGTCCTCGCGGGCGGTGCCGCGGCGCTCGTCGAGTGCCGGCTCGAGACGGGGCGGACCCACCAAATCCGCGTGCACCTCTCCGAGCAGTGCAACACCCCGTTGCTCGGCGACGCGCTCTATCGGCGCTCACGAGTTCCAGAAGCGCTAATGGAAGCAGCCGCGCGGATTGGTCGCCAAGCGCTGCACGCGGCGGTGCTCGGCTTCGATCACCCGCGGACCGGCGCGCACCTCCGCTTCGAATCCCCCCTTCCGGAGGACTTCGCGGGCGCGCTCGCGCTGCTGCGCGCGGGGAGCTGATTCCCGCCCGGTTTTACCCGGAGGGTGCGGAACTGGAGGGCTCCGTCGCGAGGTCGCCGAGCTTGCCGGGGAAGCGCACGCGCAGCACTGCAAGCGCCGCGAACCCGACCAGCACGGCCCACCAGAGCGTCGCGAAGCGGATCAGGATCATCGACGCCGTGGCCGCGCCCTCCGCGACCGCGCTCAGGTGAACGAGCTGCTCGCGGAGCATGCCCTCGACGATGCCGAGCCCGCCCGGGATCGGAACGAGCGCCCCCGCCAGCGTGGCGGTGGAGAAGAAGAAAATCGCGCGACCCGCGGACACGTCCTCGCCGAAGCCCCCCAGGATTGCCTGCAACGCCATCGCCTCCGCGCCCCACCCCACGACGGAAAGCGTCGTCGGAAAAAGGAGCGCCATCGGCGCGGCGAGGATCCGGAGGCTCGTGTAGGCCTCCCCGAGCCGCGGCGCGAGGCGGCCCACCGCGCCCTCGCGCGCTTCCATCCAGGAGAGCAGCGAGCGGACCGGGGCTTGCCAGAGAATGGCCGTGAGGCCCGCCGTGACGGCGACTCCGCCCGCGACGGCCCACGTGAGCCCGCCCTCGAACGTCGCGCTCCCGATCAAAATGAGGGCGATCACCGCGATGACGTCGGTGAGGCGCTCGGCCACCACGATCGGGCCGGTCTGCGCGATGGGCGCACCGTGCGTGCGCGCGAGCACCGCGCTCTTGAAGACCTCACCGAGCTTGCCCGGCGTGACGGTGAGCACGAATCCCGAGAGGAAGACGAGCAGGCTGTCGAGCGGCCAAACGCCGCGGATTTCGAGCCGCCCGAGGTAGTACTGCCACTTCAAGAAGCGCAGAAGGTAGTTGCCCGTCACGAGCACGAGGGCGAAGAAGAAGGTCGACCAGCGATACTCCCCGAGGCTGCCACGGAGGGCGTCCACGCCGGTGTAGAGCGCGAACGCGGCGTAAATCGCGACCCCGAGCAGCATCGCCACCACGAGGCGGCGCACGAGTCGGTTCATCCGCGCCTCCGCGCTACGAGCCGCCGCGCATAGAACACGCTCGCGATCAGCACCGCCACCGCGGCGAGCACCACCACGAGCCAGCTCTCCCCCGGGTATTTCCCGCGGGCGAGCCCGGGGGGTGGGCGCTCGACGATCACCGTCGGGGCCGGCGCGGCCGAAGCAGAACTCGAGGCGTCGGGGCCCGCCATGGCGCGACGGCTTACACGCGCGCGGGCGGGCCGGCAACCGGGCCCGATCCCGAGCACACCCGAGGTGCCAAGCCCAGATTTCGCGGCTAAGCTCGGGTCCCGTTCTCAACCGGGAAATCGAGCCCACGTGACCGCCGCCGCCTCCGTGACCAGCGATGCCGAGCTCCTGCACACCTGCGCCCGCGCCTGTGGGCGCCTCAAAGAGCAGGTCTCCCGAGTCGTGGTGGGGCAGGACGCCGTGGTGGACGCGCTCCTCGTCACGCTCCTCGCCCGCGGACACGCGCTGCTCGTGGGCGTTCCCGGTCTCGCCAAGACCTTGCTCGTCTCGAGCATCGCCGAGGCGCTCGGGCTGAGCTTCGGGAGAGTGCAGTTCACTCCGGATCTCCTGCCCGCCGACATCACCGGGACCGATGTCTTGAACGAGCACGATGGCTCCTCCGGGTCGCGGCCACACGTGAGCTTCATGCCGGGCCCGATCTTCAAGAACCTGGTGCTCGCGGACGAGATCAATCGCACGCCCCCGAAGACGCAGGCGGCGCTCCTCCAGGCGATGCAGGAGCGCACCGTGACCGTCGGCGGCGTGACCCACCCGTTGCCCGATCCGTTTCAGGTGTTCGCCACGCGAAACCCTATCGAGCAGGAAGGCACCTATCTGCTCCCCGAAGCGCAGCTCGATCGCTTCCTGCTCGAGATCCACGTGGAGTATCCGTCGGAGCAGGAAGAGCGGGAGATCGTGCGGCGCACGACGTCGGGGCCGCCGCTCCAAATCGAGCCGGTCGTCACGGCCGAAGAGATGCGGGCGATCGGGCGGCTCGTTCCGCGGATTCCGGTGACGGACGAGGCGGTGGCCCTCGCTGTCCGCCTCTCGCGCATTTCGCGGCCCGTGGATCCCGACGCGCCGGAGGCAGTGACCAAGTACGTCCGCTTCGGGGCAGGGCCGCGCGGCAGCCAAGCGCTCGTGCTCTCGGCGAAGGCACGCGCCGCGTTGCGCGGCGAGGCCGCGGCCGACGTGGAGGACATCCGCGCGCTCGCGCTGCCCGCGCTGCGCCACCGACTCGTCCTCGGCTACCGGGCGGACGTGGACGGCGTGAGCGACGAGACCGTCGTGCGGGCGCTCCTCGAGCGCGCGGGGGCGCGCTGAGGCGAGGTCGAGGAGCAGGGGCTCGCGTCATGGAGGATCCCAAGCTCGTACACGAGCTCAAGGTGCTCATCATCGAAGAGCTCGATCTGCGGGCGCGGACGCCTTCGGACATCGAGGACGACGCGCCGCTCTTCGGCGAGGGGCTCGGGCTCGATTCGCTCGACGCGCTCCAGCTCGCGATGGCGGTCGAAGAGCGCTACGGCGTCAAGGTGCCCGAGGGGGACGAGAGCCGCGCCGTGTTCGCCTCGGTCGCGGCGCTCGCGGAGTTCGTCCGAAAAGCGCGCGCGGGGTGATCGGGGCGGATGAGCGTGCGCGCGGAACGCATCGCGGTGACCGGCGTCGGCGCAGTCTCCGCGCTGGGCGTCGGCGCCCGCGCGATGTTCGAGCGCTTGGTGCGTGGTGAGCGCGCCGTCGGACCCGTGACGCTGTTCGACACCTCGGGAGCCCGGTGTCGAATCGCGGCGGAGGTCCCGAGCGCGCTCCTCGAAACGGCGCTTCGCGAAGCGCCCTCGCGCACCGATGCGCTCGCGGTGCTCGCGGCGCGCGAAGCCCTCGACGCCGCGCGACTTTCCCTCGAAGACGGCGCGCTCGGGCTCGTGGTGGGCGGCACGACGGGGACGATGCTCGAGACCGAGGAAGACGTTCGCCTCGCGGCGCGCGCCACGGCTCCGGAACGCGGTCGCCGCCTCGTCACGGCGCCGCTCTCGGCGACCGTGAGCGCGCTCGAGAGCGCGCTCTGGCCCGTGCGCGCCAGCGCCGTCGTCTGCAGCGCGTGCTCGAGCGGCGCCGTCGCCCTGATCGAAGGCGCGAGTCTGTTGTTCACGGGCCGCACGAGCGCGGTGCTCGCGGGCGGCGCGGACGCCCTCTGCCGCATGACATTCGCCGGATTCGACGCCCTCGGTGCGCTCGATCCCGAGCCGTGTCGTCCGTTCGATGCCGCACGCCGAGGGCTCACGCTCGGCGAGGGCGCCGCGTTCGTGGTGTTGGAGCTCGAGTCGCGCGCGCGCGCTCGCGGCGCTCCGGTGCTCGCGTGGTTGACCGGTTTTGCGCTCGGCGCCGAGGCCCACCACGTGACGCACCCGGATCCTTCCGGGGCACCGGCGGCTGCGCTCGTCCGCCGAGCGCTCGAACGTTCCGGGCGAACGCCGCGAGAGCTCGACTACGTGAACGCCCACGGCACGGGAACCCCTGCGAACGATGCCATGGAGGCGCTCGCTCTCGGGCTCGCTCTCGGCGAGGAACGAAAGCGTGTCTTCGTTTCGTCGAGCAAGGGGCAGCTCGGCCACACGCTCGGCGCGGCCGGGGCGCTCGAAGGCGTGATCACCGTGCTCGCGCTGAGCGAGCAGATCGCGCCCCCCACGGCCGGGCTCGAACGGCCGGAAGCGCCGGAGCTTCGCCACGTTCGCGGGCAGGGCGAGCCGGCGCGGATTCGGACGGCGCTCTCGAGCTCTTTCGGATTCGGCGGCATGAGCGCCGTGCTCGTGTTCGAGCACACGGAGAGCCCTTCGGCAGCGCCCCTGCGCGGGGCTCGTCGCGCGGTGATCACGGCAGCGGTGCCCCTCGCTTCGGAGCTCGGTTCTCCCGCGAGCAGCGCGGCGTTGACGCTGCTGAGCCCGGAGCGATCGCGGCGCTTCGATCGGGGGACGGCTTGGGGGACGCACGCGGTGGAATGCGCCCTCGACGCCGCAGGGTTGTCCGGCGCCGGCACGGGCCTCGTCGTGGGCAGCGCCTACGGAGCGGTCGAGCGCACGCTCGGCTTTCTGGACCGCATCGTGACGAAGGGGATGCGCGCGGCGCCCCCGGCCGAGTTTCCCCATCTCGTCCCGTCCGCGCTCGTCGGCAACGTGTCGATCTATCACGGGCTCACCGGGCCCGTCGCGGCCGTCCCCGCAGGCCCCGTGAGCGGCGCGTCCGCCCTCGCGCGCGCGCTCAACTGGGTCGAGGCCGAGCTCGCGGATGCCCTGATCGCCGGGGCGCTCGAGGCGTTCGACCCGATCGTCGCGGAGCTCGCGCGAGTCCCGCTTCGAGACGGCGCGGTACGGCGCAGTGAGGGCGGGGGGCTCCTCGTGCTCGAGTCGGAGGCGCACGCGCGGGCGCGGGGCGCACCTCCGCTCGCGGTCATCACGGAGCACGTCGAAGAGCGGGGGCCCGAGCCGCGGGCCGCAGCTTGGAGCGCGCCCGTCGAGCCACACGGCGCGCGTGTCCTGATCGCCCCCTGCGACGACGCCGTGTTGGACCTCGTGCGTTGCTCCGCGTGGAGCGCCGCTCCCGTCGACGATCTATCGGCGCGCTTCGGGTACCACGAGGCGCTGTGCGCCCTTTCACTGGCGCTCGGCGCGCGCGCCCTCGGCGGCGGCACGGTGCGCCAGGTGCTCGTCGTCGCCGGCGGCAGGGACGTCCGCTACGTCACGCACCTCTCGGCGCTCGAGGCGGAGGCATGAGGCCGGTCGCGGTGGTCGCCGCGTCGGCGGTCTCGGCGCTCGGCGGCTCGCTCCACCATCTCTCCGCCGCCGTGCGCTCACCCGAGCCGCCCTCGGGGCTACGGCTCGTGCCCGAGGCGGGTCTCGGGCTTCGGCACCCGCTCGTCGGGTGTGCGGCGCTCGCCAACGACGCTGCGATCCCGGATCGCGCGACGCGGCTCCTTTGTTCGGCCGCTCACGCGCTCGCGGACGAGCTCGAACGCGTGTGGCCCGACTTTCGCGAGCAACGCGTCGCGATCCTCGTCGGCACGTCGTCCGGGGCCATGCCGTCGATGCTCGCCGCGTTCGCGGCGCGCGACGCCGGAACGCCGCTCGATCCGCGCGCGCCCGCCACCTACTTCGCGCCGGTTTCGGCGCTCGCCTCGGCGCTGTCGCTCCCGCACGCGCCGCGCCATCAGCTCTTGGGGGCCTGCGCGTCGTCGACCTTGGCGATCGGCCTGGGAGCGCGCTGGGTCGATGCGGGTCACGCCGATCTCGTGATCGCCGGCGGCTACGACGCTCTCAATCCGCTCGTTGCGCTCGGCTTCGAAGCGGTCGGCGCGTTGACGCGCGCCGCGCCGCAGCCGTTCCGCGCGGTGCGCGACGGGATGG
>CAYYWA010000050.1:0-23511 GCA_964475255.1 uncultured Sorangium sp. | reverse complement strand
GCCTTCGGGAGCGCCACGCGCGCACGCTACGCGAAGCGTCGCGAATGGCCAAAAAATCCGAGTATTTGGCCCGCGCGGGCGTCTACAGCATCCCGCCGCGCTGCTGCTCGTCCGCCTTCAAGCGCTTGCGGCGCCGACGAGCTGCCTCGCTCATCTTCTTCCGCCGCTTCACGGACGGCTTCATGTAATGGCGGCGGCGCTTGAGCTCGCGGAGAATTCCCTCCGCGGCCATTTTGCGCTTGAGATGCTTGATGGCGCGCTCGATGCCCTTGTCGCCGACCTGGACCTCGAGCGGCTTGCACGTCACGGATTCGCTGGGATTCGGCAAGGGACAGCGCATCTGACACAAAGCAGCCCGCGCGGCAAGCCCCCGTGGGCCACGACGCAGTTCGGCGAACCGGGGCGAGATGCCTCGGGCGTGACGGGCTGCGCGGCATCCCGACGCACCTCGCGCGCGGCAAAATGCCCGAAGGGCCGCGGCTCGGACCTGCAGGCGCCACCCGGCAGGTGATCCGACGCTCGCGCCGGGCATGGTCTTCGCACTGCGCCAGCGCCGAGACCGCGACCCCCTCACGCGTGCGCGCGGTTTGGGTCGCCTTTCGAGGCTTTTCGCCCCGTGACGACCCGGTGACGCGATGACGTACGACGTCGTGATTGTGGGAGGTGGCCCGGCGGGCCTTTCGGCCGCGCAGGTCGTTGCGCGCAACGGCCTTTGCACCCTGCTCGTGGATCGCCGCACGCTGCCCTCCGACGAGCCGTCGGGTGAAGGGCTCTTCCCGGCGGCCGTGACGCGGCTCGCGCGGCTCGGGATCTGTCGCTCGGACTTGCTCCGCTTCGGGCGCACCTTCGACGGCGTTCGGTACGTCTGCGAGCGCTGCGAGAGCGTCGAGGCGCGCCTCGCGGAAGGACCGGGGATCGCGCTCTCGCGCTGGCAACTCTCCGCGCTGCTCCTTTCGCGCGCGCGGCGACAACCGCTGCTGCACGTGCGCGAGGGGGTTCCGGCGCGCATCGAACGCTCCCGAGACGGACGCATCACGGTGATCGTGGGAGGCGCGACGCTCGCGCCGTTGCTCGTCATCGACGCGGAGGGTCGGCCACCAGGCTCGCGACGCCCGGCCCCGCGAGACGGCGCGCGCACGGAGGCACGCCTCGGCGCGCGCCAGCAGTTCGCCGCGCGGCAGTTCGCGGAGCGCTTCGAGGTGCACGTGCGCGACGGCGCGCAGGCGTACGTCGTCCCGCTCGCCGACGATCGCGCCGAGATCGCCTGCGTGTGGGACTCGGCACGCTTCGGCACCTCCGGGAGCTTCGATCTCGGCGAGCTCTTGAAGGGATTTCCGGCGCTCGCGAGCCGCATCGCGAGAGCGCGCCCCCTCGGTCCCGTGTGCAGCGCTCAGCCCCTCCACCCGACGACGGGTCCGGTGATGCGCGCCGGCCTCCTGGAGCTCGACGCGAGTCGGACGCTCGATCCGTTCACGGGGGAGAGCGTGAGCGCCGCGCTCGCGCAGGCGCTCCTGCTCGAGGCAACGCTGGTCCCCGAGCTCCTCGCCTTGCGCGCGGGGCGTCAGCTGCGCCGCTCGCACATGGACGCGTACGCGCGCGCGGTGCACCGGATGGAGCGATCGCGGCGCGGCTTCGCCCGGGCGCTCGCTCACCTGAGCCGCTTCCCCGGAGCACGTCGACGGCTCTTCGCGGCGCTCGCGCGCGACCCGCTCCTGTTCCAGAAGCTCTTGTCCGTTCACCAGTCGGCCCTCTCGCCCATCGAGCTGCCGGTGCGGTCGCTCGTCTCCGTGCTGCTCGAGATGGCGAAGCTCGGCGGCACGGGCACGGAGGGGCCCGTCGCGCGCCCGTTCGCAGCCTCCGATTTGTCGTTCCCGTCACGGGGAGGCCGCGAACTCGAGCACGTATCGCGCGCATAGCGCCGGATCTTCGGACACGAGATCGTGTCCCAAGTGCGGCACGAGCGACAGCGTGGCGCGCGGCAGGGCCTCCACCAACCGAACGCAAGCGCACGGGCTCACGATCGTGTCCTCGTCTCCCGAGAGCACGAGCGTGGGGACGACGATGCGCCCGAGCAAGGGACCCGGCCAAGGGCCGCGCGCGGCCGCGACGACGCGGCCCGCGCGTCGCCGCGCGCCGGAGCGGCGCTCCATCGGCGCGCGCGCGTGCACCGTGACCCGCATCCCCGACTCGGGGCCGAGGAGCTCGTCCTCTCCACTCACGGGAGTGGTGGCGGACTCGGCCGTGAGCAGCGCTTGATAGAGGCGAGCGGGAGAGAAATCGATGCCGCGCGCCGCCGACGCGGCGAGCACGAGCCGCTCGACGCGCTCGGGCGCTTCGATGGCCACCCACGTGGCGACGAGGCTGCCGAGCGACGCGCCGAAGAGCAGCACGGACTCGATTTGCATGCGGTCCAGGCAGTCGAGGACGTCGCGCGCCATGCGCCGCGTGGTCACGATACCGGCGGGATCCGTCGAGCACCCCACGCCCGGAAGATCGAGCGACAGCGTGCGCCGGTGCTCCGCGAGCCGTTGAGCGAAGCCCGACCACAGCTCGGCGCCGCCTCGCATCGAGGGAATGAGGAGGAGCGGCGGCTCGGATGGAGAACGGGCCGGCCCGTCCACGAGGCAATGCAGGACGCCACCGTCCCCCCGTACGACGAGGTGCGAGCCGTTCATCGTTTCCGCCATCGCCCGGCGCCCATTGCTTCTCCCCCTTCCCTTGCAGAGATCGATCCGGCGCCCTGCCCGGGCCCCGGGCCCGATGTCCCGTGGCGTTTTGTTGTCCGGATCGCGGAGCCTTGGGTAGGGACGGGGTTCGGGAACGACGCGCTTCGTTCCGGTCGAGGCAGTTCGAGACATCGCTTTGCATTCAGCCCCGACGCGTTCTTCCGGCTGCGCTCGCGCGAGAGCGGCCCTGGCTCGCTCCGCGACGCTCGCGCTCGTGCTCTTCGCCTCTGCGTGCGCCGAGCCCGTGACGCCCGGACCGCCGCTCGGCAGGGATTCCAGGTCGCGCCCGGCGACGCTCGCGCCGGGGACGTTCTTCCCGCCGGCGTCGGAGGCGCGCGTCGTGGGCCGGATCTCCGCGCCCGTGACGCGCGGGAGCCCGGCGTTCCGGCGTTTGGTGCGCGGCGGAATGCCCGGGATCGTCTTCAAGGACGAGGAAGCGACCGGCGCCGATTTCCTGATGACCCCGCGTCTGCGCGCGACGCTTCACGCCCTCGCCCGGTTGGTCCAACGGGAATGGCCCGGCGTGCTCCTGCGCGTGACCGAGGCCTGGGACGAAGATCGCGAGCATGGCGCGAACAGCATCCACTACGAGGGGCGCGCCGTGGACGTCACGACCTCGGATCGCGATCGGCGAAAGCTCGGCCGCCTCTCGGGGCTCGCGCTCCAAGCAGGGTTCGACTGGGTCTCCCACGAGCGCGATCACGTCCACGCGTCGGTCCGATAGGAGGCCCGAGCTCGAGCTCACACCTGGGAGTGTTTGGCTCCTAAAACGCCATATCGAGGGACGCGACGAGCGCGAGCTCGCGGAAGGCGGCCCAGGCGGGGCCGAGGCGTCCGCGGCGCTCCGTCGTTTCGGCGCTGACCGAGAGCCGCGCGGGCGGCTCGGGCGTGAAGCGAAACCAGGTGCGTGAGCTCCGTCGGAGCTCGGTGCCCGTGTAGCGGTCGTGCGGCGCGGGGAACCGATCGAGCGCGTCGATTCCGTAGACGCGGGTCGAGCGCACCTCGGTGCCGATTTCGAAGCGTGGCCACACGAACCGCACGCGCGGCGACAGCGAGAGCCCTACCGCGTGGTTGTAGCCGTGCTCGCGAGTGACGGTGCTCAACCGCTCGGGATCGCCCGCCTCGAGGTAGGCCGACAGCGCGAGCGTATCGACGCCGCCGAAGGCGAGCCCCGCGTCGAGCTCGGCCTCGATGCGGCGACTGCCGTCGCGCCACGTCCAGTGCAGGAACGCGGCGGGGACCTCGATCGTGAACCAGCGATCGTAGCCAGCCCGTGGCTCGGAGCGCGTGTAGCGATGCACGTGGTATTCGGTGGCGGCACCCAAGCCGACGATCGTCTCGTGCCCGACGAGACCGCGAGTCCCGCTCACGCGGAGGTTGCGATAGTGCAGCCCCACAGGCACGATCCGAGCCCACGCGCGCAGATCGGTCCAACGCGACGTCGTCAGCGCGCCCGAGAGCTCGATGCGCGAGATATTGCCGTCCGAGAACTGCCGCACGCCGCGGCCGGGCCGACCGTAGGTGTACAGATGAATCAACGCGGCCGAGCCCGCGAGACGCAGCTCCGTGACGGGCCCCCCGCCGCGGTGGAGCTCGAAGACGAGCGCCTGCCCAGCCGACAGGCCGAGGCGGCGCGCCCCGACGCGCTCGAGACCGAAGCGATCGCAGGCGCGGGCGCGCGCGGGCTTCGCCCCATCGATGGCGTCGTGGAGCGTTTTGAACGGCGCGAACACGGTGCCCAGCCAGCGGTTCACCCCCGTATCGCAGCTTCGATCGAAGAACGCGCCGAGCTGAAAGGTCGTCTCGCCGAGCACGAAGCCCGACAAGGGCGTGATGATGGCGTCGTTGACGCTCACTCGCTCGCGAAACTCGCCGAGGTACTCCCACATCGTCGACGCCGAAACGGCGTAGAACAGCGACTCGAGCACGTTCAGGCGATTGCCGCGCGCCGTGAGGTAGTAGAGCATCCCCGCGCCCGGGTGCGTCAGGTAGTTCGTCTCGAAGTAGTTCGTGTCGAGGGCGTATCCCGTGCCGTCGAGCTTCGAGCGCAGGGCGTTCCAGTCGTAGGCGAGATCCCAGTCCTGGGAGTTGACGTCGCGCTGCAAATAGTAGTGAGCGAGCCCCAGGCTCAAGAGGCCGAGCTGCTCGAGCGCCGCCCGGAAATAGTGGGCTTCTTGAGGCTCGGTGTACCGGAACGTGGCGTCCAGGGACGAGGTTTCGGCCCGCGCCGGCTCCGCTACGAACAGCGCGAGCGTGATGGCGACCAGCGCCGCACAGAACGGCGCGCGACGCGCGCGCGTCGGCACCGCGCTCCGCTGCACCCGCGGGTCGTCGCTCACAGATCTCCGGCCAGGCCCGCCAAGATGCCGCCTTCGACGGGCGTCACGAGCGCGCGGACGGAACCCGTGCGCGGCGTCTCCTTCTCCGGTTTCCTCCGCTCCTCCGGCATGTCGTCCGTGAGCCACCAGGTCACCCCGAGCCCGACGGCCGCCCCGAGCGCCGCGATGCCGAGGCCCGCGCGCGGGTCGGCGTCGTCCCCGGCGATGAGCGCGTACCCGCCCGCGGAGGCGAGCGCGCCGCCGATTCCCCCGAGGTCCACGAACCGCACGCGCGCGACGGACGGCGAGGTGTACGGAGCCGTGAGCACGCCCGTGATCAGCCCGAGGTTATAGCCGATCCCCGCGGCGAGATAGGCCACCTCTCCGCGACGCCGATCGTCGGGCTCGAAGAGGGCGCCGGTGAATCCGGTGATGAGCCCGCCCCAGAGCGTCGTCGAGGCGACGTACGACGCGCGTCCCGGTGTCGAGCCGCGCGCGCCGCCGATCAGGGCGCCCGCGAATCCCCCTGCTGTCGCGCCCGCCCAGAGCAGCGTCGAGACCGTCTCCGGTCCCCAGCGTTCCTCGCCGAGGCGTCGCTGCCGCGAGTGTTCGTAGCCCACGACCCACACGCCTTGCCCAAACCCGATATACAGACCGGCGGCGATGGAGTGCGCGAGGCCGCGCCGCAGCGGTCGATAGTTGTCGGCGACGGCGACGCTGCCGACCGCCGCCGTGGTGATCGCCGCGAACGGCAGCAGCGCGCCCGCCACCGTCTGCGGCTTGATCTGCAGCGTGAGCCAGGCGCTCGTTCCGAGCCCGTACACGAACGCCGTCGAGTACAAGACGGACAGCTCGTCCCGGGTGCGAAGCTCCGGCGCCTCCTCCGCCGAGCGCGCCGCGAGCGTCCGGGCGACCTTCAAGAGCTCGCTCGCGAGCCGACCATCCGCGGCGGTAGGCGCCGTTTGCACGAGCCGCTGCAGCTCGAGGACGGCTTCCTCGTAGCGTTCCGCGAGCAACGCGTTGGTCGCTTCGCGGTAAGCCGCCTGCCACTCTTCCTGCGGCGTCGCCGCCTTCGCCGTCCCGAGCGGCGCGAGCAGCGCGAGCACCAAGAGCACGGCAGAAGCGCCGCCTTTTGGCACGGCAAAGGAGCTCGTGATGGTTCTCGTCATGGCTCTCCGGAATGGTCTCCGTTCACAGCCTCGCACCGAGGCCGATACCCAGGGTGAGCTCGCGGCGTTCGGCGAAGACGGGCCCCACTCTGCCCCAGCGCTCGCGCCGATCGAAGAGCAGGGAGGCGACCGTCGAGCCACCGGGCAAACGGTACGAAAAGCGCGCATTGGCGCGCGTGCGGAGATCCGCGAGCGTCTCGCGCGGCCCGGGCAGCTCGTCCGCGTACGCCGAGAGGGACTGGATGGATCCGTAGCTCTCGCCGAACAGGGACAGGGCGAGCTCGAACGGGCCGAGCTCGCCCGAGAGGCGGGACGCGGCGTAGCCGCCGATCCCGAAGTAGTAGTCGCGCGCTGAAACGACCCGCGGCAACACGAGCTCGTCGCGTTGGGCGGCGACGTACTCTCCGAGCGCGTACGGCTGAATCCCGGAGAAGCTCGGCCCCGCCTCAAAGGTCGCGTCGAGCTTGAAATCGCCGAGCTCCGCGAGGTGGTTCATGAAGAACGCGATCGGGCGCACGCCCGCGATGCGATCGCGCTCTCGCAGCCCGTCCCGGTCGTAGTCGTGGAGCGCGTAGACGAAGCCGGTCGCCGCGCCGAGGACCATGCTGTTGCCCTGGATCCCGGAGCTCCCGTCGCGCGCCACGTTTCGCGCGAAATAGCCGGCGAGCACCACCTGCGTTTCGAACGAGACATCGACGATCCCCGGTGAGCCGGCGGCGATCTCGAGCGCGATCCGGCTCACGTTCGCGTCACCGAACCAGTGCGAGCGATTCACGGGCCCCCTGAACCCGCCGAGACGAAACAACGACGCGTCGAAAGCGAGCCGCGCCTCCCCGGAGGTGAGCGCGGCGGCGCGCTCGGGCACGGCGTCCTGGAACGTGAATCCGAGCATCGCGCCCAAGTCGAACCGATGCCAGGTGTCCGCCGGGAACCCGTTCTCGTCGAGCGGCGAGGCGGTTCGGGGCGCGAGCCCGTCGAGCCAGTCGTTCACCGTCTTCACGGGACCGAACACCGTTCCGAGTAGGCGATTCGTGAACGTCGGCCGGCTGCGATCGAAGAAGGCAGCGAGCTGGAACGTGGCCTCGCCGATCGCGAGCCCTCCCATCGACGTCACCAACATGTCGTTCGCGCTGACCGTCTCGGTGACCTCGCCGAAATACTCCCAGAAGAGCGAGCCGGCGATGGCGAACCCGAACGAGGCCGGCCACGTCAAGCGGTTCGCGCGCGCCGCGTGGTAGTAGCCCGTTCCGCCGAGCGGGTGCCCGATGAAGTTCGTTCCGAAGTGGTTGGTGTCGAGCCCGAACGCCTCGCCGGTCAGCTTCTCCCGGAACGTTTCCCACTGATAGCCGAGGCGCCACTCCCGATCGAGGTCGGTCGTCGTGATGTACCAGAGGACCCCGAGGGCGGTGATGGCCTGGTACTGGAGGAGGGCCCGGAGGTAATTCCGATCCCACGCTTCGGTGTAGGAGAAGACGGGCGGATCGCGGAAGTCGTGGAGCACCACGCTGCCGCTCGCCGGCGCTATCGGCGCGCTCCGCGCCGCCTCGGTGGGCCCTGGCGCCGGCGCAGCGTCTTCTGCGGCGCTCGCTTCCGCCGGCGCCACGAATGCAGCCAGCGCAAGGAGCAAGGTCGAGCCCGCGTACTCAAGCCCGCGACCGTCATGGCGACCGGTGCGACGCATGTCGTTCCCTCTGCCCTTAGCGAAAACCGCGCCAGGCGGCACTGCGCCGAATCCCCGGAACGATTCCCGCCCTCACCTCCGCGAAGGTTTCCCCCGTGCACCGCGCGCCGTTTTCCCCCGCGCTTGCCCGTCGCATCGTCCAAGGATCGGGCCGCACGCTCGGCCGGCGCCGCTCGGACCTTCACGTCTCGGGAACCGATCCCGGATGCGGACCGCAAAACGAGGCGCACCCCTTGCGACCACGACCCTCCGAGACGCAGGCTCTGCAGACAATGTCGGCGAGGCCAGGTGAAACCCGAGTCGTAACGGCCAGGGACGACGGCACGGGGCTTGCTGAAGCTCATTTTCGCCCAACAAAAAGAAGCAGGAGAACGAGATGACGATCGATATCGGAATCGGCGCGGACGACCGCGAGGCGATCGCGAAGGGGCTCTCGCGCGTGCTCGCGGACACGTACACGCTCTATTTGAAGACGCACAACTTCCACTGGAACGTCACCGGCCCCATGTTCCAGACGCTGCACTTGATGTTCGAGACCGAGTACAACGAGCTCGCCCAGGCGGTCGATCTCGTGGCCGAGCGGATCCGTGCGCTCGGGTTCCCCGCTCCCGGGACGTACAAGCAGTTCGCCGGGCTCTCGTCGATCAAGGAAGACGACGGAGTCCCGAAGGCCGAGGAGATGATCCGGCTGCTCGTCGAAGGGCATGAAACGGTCGCGCGGACCGCGCGCGAGGTGTTCCGTGCGGCGGAGGCCGCGAACGATCAGCCGACCTGCGACCTTCTCACTCAGCGCATGCAGGTCCACGAAAAGACCGCCTGGATGTTGCGAAGCTTGCTCGAGTAATCCTCGGGAGATGCTGTCCGGCGCGGCGCGCTCGAAAACCGCTCACACTCTCGCACTCTCACACACTGGCCCTCACCGAGCGAGAGTGGCACGTGCGAAGAAGCCGCCGCGCCGGATTCTACGGTCATCGGAAAACGGCTTTTCGTCTCCGCCCCACTCGTTTGCACGTCCGTGGCTGGACTTCGCCGCTGTAGAACGCGGCTCGTGAACTGACGAGGTTCCGAAGCGGAAGCGTTTGCGTCGATTGACGCCTGTCGTCCATTTTTGACTCGACAGCGTTTGCGCGCGTGGCTTAGTCTCTCGACTCCATTCTCGAGTCGGCTGCGGCGTGCTCCGCCGGGCCGACAAGAAACAAGCAAGGGTCGATTGGGGCGCATGAGGAGGAAGCGCTCGAATCCGGTGTTGGTGCGCCAACAGCCGTGCATCTCCAGGTTTCCGTCGGTGGAGTAGGATGATTCACGACGCCCTCCGGCTACTGGTCAATCACCTGAATCGCGAGCTGGGCGCCTCGGGAGACGAGGACCCGGTCACGCTCGGGAACATTGCAGCTACCGAAGGGAACGGGGAACAGGGCAGTACGAGCGAGAACAACCTGGCCCGCCTGGTACTGAGTGTCGTCAACATCACGGAAGACGAAACTCTCAAAAACGGGCGAACCCATCGAATCCAGAACGGCCGGGTGGTTTACGAGAATCGGCCAGTCAGCCTTTATCTGTATCTCCTGTTCAGCGCCAATCACGGAAAGTACACGACGGCTCTCAAGCAGCTCTCGCGAGTCATCGAGCTCTTCCAGGCCAACAACGTCTTTACGGTGCACAACCTGCCGGACGTGACCGGCGTTTCGCGGAGCCCGGACGATCTCACCGGCCTGCGGCTCGTTTTGGAGCTGAACTCGCTCAGCTTCGAGCAGATCAACTATCTTTGGGGCTCGCTCGGCGGCAAACAGGTTCCTTTCGTCCTGTATCGGGCGCGCCTCGTCCGCATTCGGTCGGAGGCCATCCTGGATACCGGAACGGCGATCAACGAGATCGTGCTCGACGCACGCCACCTCTCGGGGGCCCTCGTCGGATGACCGTTCGGATCCTGTACAGGCCGTTTCTCCACGTGCACCTGTGGCACGACTACGCGCTCTCGCGCGGGCACAAACCGCTCGCTGCGCTCAGCGCGGAGTCGCAGGCGCGCGTGCTCCGCGACTACTCGATCCACGATCACCTGCTCGTGAGCCCGACGGAGGAGACGAAGCGGCTGCTTCGGGGCCATCGCCTCGTGTTTCGTCCGACGCCCACCGGGTTCGCGCTCTATGCGGCGGTCGAACCCTCCGGACCGGACGCCGAGCCCGTGCTCGAACGACCGCTCGATCCCGATTTCGTCGTCCGGTTCACGCTCGACGTGCGAAGGCCTGCGTTCCTTCTCGAAGCGAACGTCCCGGCACGTCCCGCGGGCTCCGTGTTCCACTTCACGAACGCGTCCGACAATTCGTCGGGCGGCGTGCTCCATCTGAGCCGTCCCGTACCGGGATTTTCGGCGACGGCTTCCTACGCCGCCGGTGACCTGGTCGTGGACGACGCGGACGCGCCGACGACCCTCTTCGAAGCGGCGAGCGACATCGACCCCGCGCCGGCGCCGACCGGTGAGCGCTGGCTGCACCTGCCGGCCGAGCCCTACGTCGCGGGCACGACCTACGAGCACGGCGACCTGGTCGTCCACGGCGGCACGACCTACGAGGCGGCCGCAGATGGCGAGCTGCCCGCTCCGCCCGGCTCGAGCTGGAGGGCGCTCTTCCAGGAGGCGCTTCGCACGGGGGTCACCCGCGCGGACCTGCGCCTCTGCGTTCCGCCACGCTTCCGCTTCGAGCTCGGCGAAGAGGTGCCCTATGCCGAGGTGCGCGTGCTGGATCGTGACGGCCAAACGGTGCTCACGAGCCGCGAGCTGCGCCGAGACGGCGCGCCCCTCTCTGCGGTCGAAATCGATCTCACGGGGAGAGCGCCGGGCTCGTACACCCTCTCCGTCTCTTCACCCGCGGACACCCCGCTCGGCGGCACGCCCCTCCCCTTCGAGCTCCACCCGGACGCGCTGCGCGGGCTCCCGTTCGCCATCCTGGAGATCGCGAATCTTCCTTCCGCGCCGCTCACCGACGCCGAAGGCCGGCTCACGGCGCCCGAATATCACCTCCGCTTCCGCAATCGGCACGCGTACTGGCGCTACGTCTTTCAAGACGGCGCCGAGTCGCCCCCCGCGGACACCGGGGAGCTCGTTCAGGAAGACCCGACCGATCCCTCCCGATTCGTCACGCGCAAGCCCTACCCGTTGAGCGCCGGAGTCGTCGATCTGAAGGCGTTCGCGGTCACTCGGAAGCTACCGAATCCGACCGTCCGGAGCCTGAAGAAAGAATCCGGCAAGTATTTTCAAGAAACCATCATCCACTCGCGTCACGCGGAGACCTGAGAGACATGGCGACCTACAAGACCCCGGGAGTATACGTCGAGGAGCTCTCGCTCCTCCCGCCGTCCGTGGCCCAAGTCGAGACCGCCGTTCCGGCGTTCATCGGCTACACCGAGCGCGCCTCGCTGAACGGCAAGGACCTCGAGCTCGTGCCGACCAAGATCACGTCGCTCGCCGAGTTCGTGGAGGCATTCGGCGGCGCCCCGGAGATCAAGGTCGACGCCATCGAGCTCGATCAGAACAACAACGTGAAGAGCGCGACGCTGGCGGACGGCTTCCTGCTCTACGACAGCATTCGCCTGTTCTACGCGAACGGCGGCTCGAAGTGTTACATCGTCTCTCTGGGCAGGTACCCGGACTCGACCGAGGACGTCGATGCCGTCGCGTTCGAAGACGCGCTCCTGGCCATCGAGAAGGAAGACGAGCCGACGCTGCTCGTGTTCCCGGACGCGGTGCTGCTCTCCGACGACAAGCTGTACGGCATCCAGCAAGCGGCGCTCGAGCAGTGTGCGAAGCTCGGCGATCGGTTCGCGATCCTCGACCTTTATCCCACCTCGGAGACGCTGCCCACGTTCGAGGACACCGTCGAGGATTTCCGCGACAAGATCGGGATCCGCAACCTCAAGTACGGCGCCGCGTACGCCCCGTACCTGCGCACGAACCTGTCGAAGAACATCACCTACCGGCAGATCAGAAACCAGATCACGCGGGCCGGCGCGGCGGTGGACGTGCGCGGCCTGACGTCGGATGCCGAGACGGTCGCCTCGATCCAGGTGCTCGAGAATGCGCTCGGCGACGTCGATCGGTTCCAGAGCCTGTTCAACGAGGGCGACCCCGACGTCGACGGGCCGACGAAGCTCGAAGAGGACTATCTCATCACGCTCAACGCCCTCCAGGCGCAGCTCAACGACGGGACCGCGTCTTCCGCGGCGCGCTACGCGGCGTACAAGGCGGTGCTCACCGAGCTCTACGACATCGTCTCGACGCTCGACGAGGCCGCCACCAATGCGGAAGCCACGCTCGGCGCCGGGACGGGGCAGACACCGTTCTCGTTCCACTCGCCGACCGGGAACGAGCGCAAGACCCGCTACGTCCTCGACGACCTCCGCGCCTCGATCGAGCTCGGGGGCGTCCTGCACTCGGCGACGCTCGTCCTGAGCGGGCTCATCCAGCACAGCGGGCGGGTGCAGCCGGCGGGCATCGAGGACGAGGACACGATCGCCGAGGACATCGATCTGAGCACCCTGACCGCCGACTGGGGCAGCTTCGCCGAATCCGGCTCCGCCGCCGACTACTATCCCACGGATCTCGGCGCGCTGACCGGCGACGAGCTCGACCAGGCGATCGCCGGGAACATCGCGGCCGGGGCGCAGCTCGCGAGCGCCGCGCACAAGGCGCTCGTCGCCGAGGTCCGGAAGCTCGCGGCCGCCGCGAAGGAGTACGAGCGGACCTACGAGGCCGCCCTGATCGCGACCTTTCCCCTGCTCAAGACGATCATCGCCCGCTCGAAGAACGCCATCACCGAGCTCCCGCCGTCCGGCGCGATCGCCGGCGTGTACGCGTCCGTCGACGCGACGCGCGGCGTGCACAAGGCGCCCGCCAACGTGAGCCTGAACTCGGTCGTGGGCGTGAGCGCGCTCATCAACCACGACGAACAGCAGGATTTGAACGTCGATGTCGTGGCCGGCAAATCGATCAACGCCATCCGCCCGTTCACCGGCAAGGGCGTCCTCGTGTGGGGCGCGCGCACGCTCGCCGGTAACGACAACGAGTGGCGCTACGTGTCCGTCCGCCGCTTCTTCAACATGGTCGAGGAATCGACGAAGAAGGCGACCGAGCACTTCGTGTTCGAGCCGAACGACGCGAGCACCTGGGTCAAGGTGAAGACGATGATCGAGAACTTCCTCTTGAACCAGTGGCGCGCCGGGGCGCTCGCCGGCGCCAAGCCGGAAGATGCGTTCTACGTGAAGGTCGGCCTCGGGCGGACCATGACGGCGCAGGACGTGCTCGAGGGGCGCATGATCGTCGAAATCGGCCTCGCGGCAGTGCGCCCGGCGGAGTTCATCGTCCTGCGCTTCGCGCACAAGATGCAGGAATCGTGAGGCACCTTCCTTCGTAACGAAAGCGAGCACGAACGATGGCCACGGAATCCTACCCTCTTCCCAAATTCCATTTCGAAGTTCAGTGGGGCGGCAGCCGCATCGGGTTCACCGAGGTCTCGGGTCTCGACGCGGAGACCGAGCTCATCGAGTACCGCGAGGGCTCGAGCCGCGAGTACTCGAAGGTCCGCATGCCGGGCATGCAGAAGTACTCGAACGTGACGCTCAAGCGCGGCACCTTCGCCTCGGACAACGAGTTCTTTCAGTGGTGGAAGAGCACGCGCACGCTCGGAAAGCCGGAGCGTCGCGAGATCATCATCAACCTGCTGAACGAGAACCACGAGCCCGTGTTCAAGTGGACGCTCCGCAACGCGTTCCCGACGAAGGTCCAGGCGACCGATCTGAAGGCCGAGGGCAACGAGGTCGCGATCGAGACTCTGGAGCTCGCGCACGAAGGGATCGAGATCGAGGCGCTGTGAGGCTCGAGGCGCCCGCGCGCCGGAGTAGCCGGACGCGGGCGCCTTGCGAGCGGGAGAGGTCGCCGACTTCATGGATCGCTACGGGTTTCTCGCCGGCTTTCATTTCAAGGTCGAGTTCTTGAACCTCGGCGGCAACGACGTGGACACGCGCTTCCAGTCGGTGGCCGGCCTGTCGGTGAACGTCGAGACCGACTCGGTGCGTGAAGGCGGCGAGAATCGCTTCGAGCACGTGCTCCCGAACCGAACCGCGTACTCGGACCTCGTGCTCAAGCGCGGCCTCGTCACCTCCTCCGAGGTGATCTCCTGGTGTTTGGATACGTTCTCGTCGCTCGAGATCCACCCCGTGGACGTGAACGTGAGCCTGCTCAACGACGCACACGAACCCGCGATGACCTGGCAAATCAAGGGCGCCTGGCCCAAGAAGTGGGAAGTCTCCGATCTCGACGCGGAGACGAGCGCGATCGTCATCGAGACGCTCGAGCTCGGTTATCGCTTCTTCACGGTCGCCTGAGACTCGGCATGCCGATCGAAATCCGACAGCTCGTGATCCGCGCCACCGTCATCGACGAAGAAGGCGAGCCTCACGGCGCCGAGCGCACGCCGAGCGGCGGCCTGCCCGCGGCTCGGCGCGACCCGAAGAAAGAGCGCGAGCGGCTCGTCGCCGAGTGCGTCGAGCAGGTCCTCGAGATCCTGCGCGAAGGGCGAGAGCGCTGATGGCCGGTCAGGGCGAGCTCGAGAAGCTCCGCATCACGGCCTACAAGGACGCGGAGTTCACGGAGGCCGTGCCGGATGGCGAGTTCACCGCGCAGGTGAACCCCGAGAAGGTCTCGTTCAAGTACCAGATCGAGACGGAAGACGAGCAGGCCCAGGGCACGAGCGGCGCCCAGCCGCGCTTCGGGAAGACGAAGCCCGAGGAGCTCACCTTCGAGTTCCTGTTCGACGCCACGGGCGCGATCCCGCTCCCCGACGGGAGCTCGTCCATCTCCGACAACGGCGTCGTCGACCGGCTCGACAAATTCAAGAAGGTGGTGCTCGAGTACGACGGCGAGCAGCACAAGCCGAACAACCTCATCGTGGCCTGGGGGCGCATCCTCTTCAAGTGCGTGCTCGTCGAGCTGAACCTCGAGTACCGCCTGTTCCGCCCCGACGGCACGCCGATCCGCGCCGCGGCCACGGCGCGCTTCCAAGGGTACATCGAAGATACCCTGCGCGTGGCGAAGGAGAACAGCACCTCCCCCGACATCACCCACACGCGCGTCGTGAAGGACGGGGACACGCTGCTTCAGCTCACCCACGAGATCTACGGCGACCCCTCGTACTACCTGAAGGTCGCGGCGGTGAACGGCCTCACCAATTTCCGAAAGCTCACGACGGGCATGGTGCTGCGCTTCCCGCCGCTCGAGAAGGCAGGCCATGGCTGAGCCGCGAGTCGTCCCGTCGCAAGGACAGAAGGACGTCGCGACCTTCACGGTGCTCGTGGACGGCTCGGCGATCCCCCGCACGTTCGAGGTCTCGGGCGTCGTCGTGTTCAAGGGTATCGGCCGGTTGTCGTTCGCGCGCATCGAGCTCCTCGACGGCGATCCCGCGGCGGGCACCTTCGCGGCGAGCAGCGACGCCTTGTTCGCACCGGGCAAGGAGCTCGAGATCCAAGCCGGCTATCGGTCCCAGGAGGCGCGCCTCTTCAAGGGGATCCTGGTCGGTCAAAAGCTGCGCATTCGCCAGAGCGGGCGCTCCCTGCTCACGCTCGTCTGTCGGCACCCGCTCTTCAAGGCGACGCTCGCCAAGAAGAACCGGACGCACCTCGACGTCACGGACGGTGACGCGATCGCCGCGGCGCTCTCCGACTACTCGGTGACCCTCGATCGACAGAGCAGCGTGGCCGTGACCCACGAGCGCCTCGTCCAGCTCGGCGCGACGGACTGGGATTTCGCGCTCGCCCGCGCGCGCGCCAGCGGCGCCTTCCTCATTCCGACCGACGACGGCGTGACGCTCGCGGATCCGAGCTTGTCGGGCGACCCGGCGCTCGAGCTCGTATTCGGAGCGACGATCCTCGAGCTCGACGCCGAGCTCGACGCCCGCACGCAACCGACGGAGGTCACGGCGACCGCGTGGGATCCGGCGGCGCAAGAGGTGTTGAGCTCGACGGGCACGGAGCCGTCTCCGCCCGAGGCCGGCAATCTCTCCGCCTCGGACCTCTCGGCGATCCATGGCCAGGTCGAGTCGATGGAGCACTCCGGCGCGCTCACGCAGGAAGAGCTCGATGCCTTCACCGCGGCACGCCTGCTGACGCGCCGGCTCTGCAAGATCACCGGGCGCGTCACGTGCATCGGCACCACCGCCGTGGAACCGGGCTCGCTCGTGCGGCTCACCGGGCTCGGCGACCGCTTCAGCGGCACGGTGCTGGCCACGGCCGTCCGCCACGTGCTCGTGGACGGGAGCTTTCGGACGGACATCCAGTTCGGGGCGCCCGAGGTCGGCGAGCCCGCGAGCACGCCCGACGACCCTTCCGCGGCGACGGCGCTCGTCCCGCTCACGCGCGGGCTGCACATCGGCGTCGTCGAAGCCCTCTCCGGCGATCCCGAGAGCGAATACCGAGTCCGCGTCCGGCTCCCGGTGCTCGGCGACTCGGCCGAGGCGGTGTGGGCACGCCTCGCGCGGCCCGATGCTGGCGACGGGCGCGGCTTCGTCGTGTACCCGGAGCTCGGCGACGAGGTCGTGGTCGGCTTCGTCAACGACGATCCGCGCCACCCCGTCGTGCTCGGCTCCCTCTTCAGCAGCGCGCGGGCCGCACCGCTTTCGCCGACGGACGAGAACCCGGAGCGCGCGTACGTCTCGCGCGGCGGGCATCGCCTGGCGTTCGACGACGAGGCCAACGTGGTGACGCTCGAGACCCAAGGGGGCAACCGCATCCTCCTCGACGAGGAGAACCAGGGCATTTTCATCGAGGATCAGACCGGCAACGTCGTCGTCCTCGACACGAACGGCATCCGCCTCGAGAGCGCGTCGAACCTCGAAATCAAGGCCTCCGGCGACATCAAGGTCGAGGGCTCGAACATCGAGCTCCGCGCGAGCGCGCAGCTCACCGCCTCGGCGAGCGCCGGCGCCGAGCTGTCCGCGAGCGCCAACACCGTCATCAAGGGAGCCCTGGTCCAGATCAACTGAGCCATCGGAGTCGAACCATGCCGCCCGCCGCGCGCGTCACCGATCAACACGTCTGTCCCGCCGTCAATCCGCCGCCCTCGCCGCACGTGGGCGGCCCGATCCTTCCCGCCGGGGAGCCCACCGTGCTCATCGCCGGCTTGCCCGCGGCGCGCCTCGGCGACCCCGCGGTGTGCGCCGGCCCCACCGCCACCATCGTGAGCGGCTCGGCGACGGTGCTCATCGGCGGAAAGCCCGCCGCCCGCATGGGCGACTCGACGTCACACGGAGGCACCATCGTGGGCGGCGCGCCCACCGTGCAGATCGGCTGAGCCGCACCGCGATCGTTGTTTCAGCATGGCCAACCACCCCGACCTTCCCGACTTCATCGGCAGCGGCTGGAGCTTCCCACCGCATTTCGTCGCCGAGGGCCGCACGGTGACCCTCGCCGAGGGCACCAACGAAATCGAGGAGAGCCTGCACATCCTCCTCTCGACGTTGCCCGGCGAGCGCGTGATGCACCCGAAATACGGCTGCGATCTCACGCCGCTGCTCTTCGAGCCGCTGACGACGACGCTGCAAACCATCATCGCCGATCGCGTGCAGACGTCGATCCTCTACTTCGAGCCGCGCATCAGCCCGGAGAAGGTGGAGGTCACGATCGACGATCCTGGAGTCGGGCGGCTGCTCATCGTCGTCCACTACCGCATTCGTTCCACGAACTCGCGCCACAACTTCGTGTTCCCGTTCTACGTCTCGGAGGGCGCGAGCACCGGCTGACGTGCGCAGCACACTCCTCGATTCTTTCTCCTGACCCTGGCTCATGACAGCGTCGGATCGCGACAGCACCATCGCCTCGGAAATCGGCTCGAGTCAGCCGACGCGGGTCCCGCCCGCGCTCGATCCGGCGTTTGCGCCGATCGACGGGCGGAGCGCCGAAGCCCTCGCCCGCTTCGCGCGCACCTTCGCCTCGGGGCTCGCCTACCATGGGCTCGACGACACGTTCGACAGCCGTATCGACTGGGCGAGCTTCCTTCCGGACCTCGATGCCCTGAGCGAGAGCGAGCGCAAGGAGTTCGCGCGCACGCGTCCGCCCGCCGCGCTCTTTCTCGCCTTTCTCCGGCTCTACGCGGTCGCCCAGAAGGACCTCGACGCGCTCACCGAGCGCCACCTCGACTTCTACTACCGCGAGGTGCTGCGCCTCAAGGAGCGCGGGCCGCTGCCGGATCGGGCACACCTGCTCCTCGGCCTCAAGAAGACGGCCAGCGAGCTCCGCATTCCACGCGGCACCGCGTTCGTCACCAAGGACAAGACGCGGTTCGTCGCGACGGACGAGGTCTTCGTCCATCACGCGACGATCACCTTCTTGAGGACGCTCCACCGCGACCCGGGCTCGAACGCGCTCCGCTACGCCGCGGAGGCCCAGTCGGGCGACGGGCTCGGGGGCGAGCTCCCGGAGAGCGACCCGAGCTTTCACCCCTTTGGCTACGCTCGCGACCTGCCGCTCGCGACGACTGGCTTCGCCGTTTCCGGCCCCGTGCTCGTGCTCCGCGAAGGGACGCGCACGATCACGCTCACACTCGGCCTGCGCTTCACGACGGTCTCCCCGCCGGAAGACGCCGCTGTCGAGGCCTTCTTCGTCGAGCACGCGCGCGTCCTTCTGAGCGGCGCGGAGGACTGGATCGGACCGCTCGCGCTCACGAGCGCCTCGGTGGCGAAGGTCGCCGTCACCAGCACCGAGGTGACGGAGTCGAGCGATGCCCGGACGGTGACGCTCGTGTGCGAGGTGCCCGCCGAAGAGCCGCCCGTCGTCCCCTACGATCCCACCGTGCTACCGGGCGGGTTCGACACGCTCGCCCCGGTGATGAAGGTCACGTTCGAGGGCGACGCCTCGCCCGAGCTCGCCGCCGCGCTCGCCAGCGCCGAGGTCACGAGCCTGAAGGTGAAGGTGGCCGTCACCGAAATGCGGGACGTCACGCTGGAGAGCGACGCCGGCAAGATCAACCCCAAGAAGCCCTTCTATCCGTTCGGCCCCCTCCCGAAGCAGGGGACGTCGTTCTACATCGGCGCCGAAGAGGCCCTCGCCAAGAAGGTCACGGCGGCGAAGCTCCACATTCGCTGGAACGCCCCGCCCACCCGCTTCGACGAACACTACGCGGGCTACACCGACAGAGCCGGCAAGAGCGTCACCGGCAACGGCTACTTCAAAGCGGCGCTCGAGCTCCTGAAGGACGGAAGCTTCGTCCCGCTCGGCAACGCGCGCGCGCTGTTCCACGCGACCGACGCGACCCGCACCATCACCATCGACTCCGCGGAGCCCGTGCTCGCCGCGACCAGCCAGACTTACTCGAAGTTCGCGCAGCGGATCGGCAAATCGGTGCAAAGCGCGAAGGTGCGCTTGCCGTTCTCGGACGTCGTCGTCAAGCGCCCGCTCGGCGCTGTGCGCACGCCGCCCGCGCTCGCCCTGCGCAGCAAGCTCATGCGCCCGACGCCCATCGCACGCGTCGGGCTCGCCGCCTCGACCCGCGAAGGGTTCTTGCGGCTGCGGCTCGTCACGGATTTCTTGCACGACCGCTATCCGGAGCTCTTCGCGAGCGCGTTCTCGCAGAACAACGCGTCGCCGCCCCCCGACCCGCCCGCGAAGGTCCCGTCGCCGCCCTACACGCCGGAAATCGCCGAGTTTACGCTCGACTACGAGGCCGAGAGCGCGACCGTCAATCCCGCCAGCGCGGCAGCGGCCGACTTCGAAGCGCGCGAGCTGCGGCTCTTCCAGGTCACCCCCTTCGGCCAGCGCGAGGAGCACCGCTACATCAAGGAGCAGGTCGGCGCGGCCGATCGACGCGTGATGCTGCTCCCCGATCGCAGCGCGGAAGGCGAGCTCTTGATCGGCCTCAGCGGCGTCACCGCCAAGCAGAGCGTGAGCCTGCTGTTTCAGATGCTGGAAGGCTCCGCCGATCCGACCGCGACGCACCCGACGGTGCGCTTCTCCGTGCTCGCCTCCAATCACTGGCACGAGCTCGAGCAATCCGAGATCCTCGCCGACACCACGAACGGGCTGCTCACGTCCGGGATCGTGCGCGTGCTGCTGCCCGCGGAGGTCACGGACACGAACACGCTGCTCGAGCCGGGCACCGTCTGGCTCCGAGCCACCGTCGACACCGAGAGCCGCGGCGTGAGCCGTGTGCTCGCCATCGTTCCGAACGCCGTTCCCGTGGAGCGCGAGGACGTCGCGGCCGCGCCGGACCTCGTGGGGGCGCTCCCCGACGGCTCGATTTCCGCCGCGGCCACGCCGCTCTCCGGGCTCAAGGAGGTGACGCAGCCGTACGCGTCGTTCGGCGGCGCGCTCCCCGAGGACGCGTCGCGCTTCCGCCGACGCGTGAGCGAGCGGCTCCGCCACCGAGCCCGCGCGGTGACGCCGTGGGACTACGAGCGCCTCGTGCTCGAGCACTTCCCGAACGTCTTTCGCGCGCGGTGTCTCCCGCACACCGGCCCCGACCTCGAGTCCCGCCCCGGCCCCGTGGCGCTCGTGGTGGTCGCCGACACGCGCAACACGGCCGCCTCCGGCGCGCTCGAGCCGCGGGTGGATCTCGACACGCTCGAGAAGATCGACGCGCTGCTCGCGAGCGTGAACGCTCCCTTCGCCGAGGCGCATGCGCGCAATCCGTCGTTCGAGCGCGTGCAGCTCGAGTTCAAGGTCGCCTTCCGCTCGGGCCTGCCGTACGCGTCGTACCGCGTCATCCTGATCGAGGCGCTGAAGCGCCACCTCGCGCCGTGGGCGTACGACGCGTCGCTGGTGCCGGAGTTCGGGCACACGGTGCTGCGGAGCGGGCTCATCGCGTTCGTCGAGAACCTCGAGTACGTGGACTACGTCACCGACTTCCGTCTTTTGCACCATCGAAGCCCCGACGCGCCGCCCGAGGCCGTGCACACCGCGACGCCTTCGAGCGACGGCGCGATCCTGACGTCCGCGGAGACGCACCTCGTCGAGGACGCACGATCATGAGGCGCGCTCCCACGATTTCTCGAGAAAAGCCGGCGTCGCCGGCGCTCGACTTCGAGACGCTGCGCGGGGTCGGCATCGACTACGTCACGGAGGTCGTGAGCGGCCTGCTCGCCGCGGATCCGAGTGGCAGCGGCGCGTGGACGGACCACAACGTCCACGACCCGGGCATCACGCTGCTCGAGCTCCTCTGCTACGGCATCACCGACGTCGCGTACCGGACGACCTTCTCGAACGCCGACTTGTTCGCGGTGCCTTCCTCGGAGGAAGAGCCGCCGAAGCCCGACGAGCCGCCCTTCGTGACGGCCCGGCACGCGCTCACCAACGAGCCCGTCACCCTCGACGACTATCGGCGCGTGCTGCTCGACGCCTTCCCCGGCGAGCTCCGCAACGTCTGGGTCGAGCCGGCGCCGCAGCCGCTCTACGCGGACACGAAGCAGCGCGAGCTCGCGCACGCGGCGACGAGCCCCTACCACGTCGAGTTCTCCATCGAGGGGCTCTATCGCATCCGCTGTCTCTTCTACGAGTCGGTGTCGCCGACGCGGCAGGCCGAGATCCTCGACACGGAGCTCCCCCGGGTTTTCCACGCCCACCGAAACCTCGCGGAAGACCTGGTGCTTCCGGTGCAAGCGACGCCGCTGCACCCCATCTTCCTGTGCGCGGAGATCGAGCTTCGCGCCGATGCGGACGTGGACGAGGCGCTCGCCGCGCTGCTGTTCGCCGTCCGTCGCTTCCTGACGCCCGAGGTGCCGCGCCGAACGCTGGCCGAGCTCGTCGCGCGCGGCCTGTCCGTCGAGGAGATCTTCGAGGGCCCGCCGCTCCGCCACGGTTTCATCCTGAAGGAGGATCTCGACGCGGCGGCCAGCGTGCGCGCGGTGCGCGTGTCGGATCTGATCCGCGTCCTGCTCGACGTCGAGGCGATCCGAGCGGTGCGCCACATCTCGCTGGCTCACGCCGAAAGCAGCGCCGAGGCCGAGGAGTGGGAGCTCCCGATTCCGGCCGGATACGAGCCCGTGCTCGACCCGACCCAGGTGAACATCCGCTTCTACAAGGGCAAGATCCCGTTTCAGGCGGACGCGGTGCGCGCGCGCGCGCGCCTCACCGAGCTCGAGGCGGCGGCGCTCTCGGCGCTGCCCACGACGACGGAGGAGGACTTCGCAGTGCCGAGCGGCACGCCGCGTGTCGCCGAGCTCACCACGTTGCAGGAGTCGCTGCCGGCCGTCTACGGCACGGGCTCGCGCGGCCACCGTCGCGACCGCACGCCCGAGAGCCTCGCGCGGGCCAAGCAGCTCCAGGCGTTCCTCCTCATTTTCGATCAGCTGCTCGCGAGCTACCTCGCGCAGCTCGCCAACGTCGGAAAGCTGTTCTCGCTCGACGCGTCGCTCCGCCGCTCGTTCTTCGTGAAGGCCGTGTCGGACATTCCGGAGCTCGGCCCGCTGCTCCGCGAGACGGCAGGCTCCGAGAGCGCGTCGGAAGAAGACGTCGCGGCGGCCTACGAACGCCTCGTGGAGGAGACGACGAGCGCGGGCGACGACTGGATCGAGCGGCGCTCGCGCCTCCTCGAGCACGTGCTCGCTCGCTTCGGGGAGACCTTCACGGACTACGTGCTCATGCACTACTCGAGCGTCGGTCGATTGTCGCCGGCCGAGACGCTCGAGGCGAAGCGCAAGTTCCTCGAGGAGCTGCCCGTGCTCGCGTCCCATCGAGCGCGCGGGCACGACATCGCGGATCCGGACGCCGTCTGGGATACGCCGAACGTCGCGGGCGTCGCACGGCGCGTCGCGCGGCTGCTCGGCTTCCCCTCCTACGAGCGGCGCAGCCTGTCCACGATCACGTACGAGCTCTACGAGGAGCTCGACGAGGACGACGTCTCGGAGATCCGCTTCCGCATCGTCGATCCCGTAAGCTCGGTCGTCCTGCTCTCGGGGACCACGCGGTACCCCGATCACGACCAGGCCCTCGCCGAGATGCGCCGCGCGGCGCGGCTCGGGCAGAGCGCCGCCAACTACCGGATTTTGCAGGCGGTCGATGGCCGGTACTACTTCAACGTGGTCGATGTCGACGACGACATCGTGGCCACGCGCAAGCAGCGCTTCGCCACCGAAGCCGAAGCGGAGGCGAACCGCGACGCGTTGATCGCGTTCCTCGCCAACCACTTCAGCGAGGAAGGGCTGTTCGTCATCGAGAACGTGCTCTTGCGGCCGCGCGGTCCCGACTGGCCGCTCTTGCCGGTGCCCTGCGAAGCGAGCACGAGCCGACCGAGCTCGTGGGACCCGTACTCCCACCGGGTTCACGTCGTCTTTCCGGGCTACTCGACTCGGCTCGCCGAGCCCGGCTTCCGGCGGGCCGTGGAGGAGACTCTGCGCCGCGAGCTGCCGGCACACCTGCTGTGCAAGGTGTGCTTCGTCGGCAAAGAACAGCTCTCTGCGTTCGAAACCGCCTACCGAGCCTGGCTCGAGTCGCTGGCGACCGGCGCGCCCGATCGCGCGGCAGCAGAGGCGCTCATCGCCGTGCTGCTCGAGCTTCACACCGTTCACCCGCGCGGCACGCTCCACGACTGCCGCGAAGACGGTGACGAGAACAACCCCATCATCCTGAACCAGACCCACTTGGGC
>CAYYWA010000049.1:10330-23962 GCA_964475255.1 uncultured Sorangium sp. | reverse complement strand
ACCGGATCTTGAGCGCGATCTGATCGGGATCGTGCGCATCGTGGGCGAGGGCGATGATCTCGGTGAGCGCCCGTCGCGCCGCGCGCAGCTCGGCGAGCAGCCAGCGCACGTCCTCGTTCTCCGCGGTTCGCCCCCGCGACAGCGCCCGTTCGATGTCGCGAGCCCGCCACTCGACGAGCACGTTCCTCGACGGGAGAAACCCGGCGCCGCCGCAGTCCGGGCAGTCCACCATCCCGTAGTCCGTCGGGGTCTCCCCGCTGCCAAGACAACCGGCGCAACGACTGGTCTCCGGTATTCGAGCCTGCATCCTCCCATCCTACATCGACCGCGCCCTCGAGCGCAGGGGGGCGTTCGCCGAGTGCTGCGGCGCGTTGGATTCGGGGGCCCGGTCGTCGCGGGCGGAGCCCGCCTGCTCGGCCGCTTCGGCCTCGCCGTCCGGCAGAGGATGCGGAGCGGTGGCGGCTGCGTCGCGCTGCGCCCACTCGAGCCAGTCCTCGCCGAACAGCTCGAGCGGGTGCAGGGTGCGCTCGGTGCCGTTGCCGCAGGCGAGGTCGTCGGCGGGGCAGTGCTTTTCGCACCCCCAGCACACGCGCTCGGGGTGCGCCGGATGGAGCTCCGACTTTTTCATTTCGCTCGAGGTCAGGCAACCTGCGTGCCCGGACCGTTCGCGCGCGTCCTTCCGTGAAGCTTGGCTTGCTGCGCGGGCGAGCGCGGTCGTCGCTCACCGAACGGCGCAGGTTTTGCGCTTCGAGGTGCAGCGGGTGCCTGCGACGATCTCGTGGCATGCTCGATGAGCAACACCGAGCCTTCCAATGCTCACGACCATCGGACGCAAGCCGAAAACGGCGGGTGACCTCGTGGCTCACCTGCTCGAGTGCCACGAACGCATCCGCACTTTCGTGCGGATCGCAGAGTCGGCTGGCCGCCGCGACGATCTCGATCGCGAGAGCGTGATCGAGGCGTGCTCGCGCAGCGAGCGATACTTCATCCGAGCGTTCCCGCTCCACATCGAAGACGAGGAGAAGAGCATCCTTCCACGCTTGCTCGAGCCCGCCGCGGCTCCATCCCTCGAGTTGCGCGAAGCGCTCCACACGATGGAGCAGCAGCACGGCGAGCACGAGCCCCGCGTGCGCGTGCTCCTCGAAACCCTCTCGGCCGTGCGCGCCGAGCCGGAGCGCACGGAGTTGCGTGCCGCGCTCGCTCGGGTGGCTGCGGAGCTCGCGACGGCTTTCGAAGAGCACCTCGTGCTCGAAGAGCGCGTCGTCTTCCCGGCAGTGCGACGTCTCCCGTCGGAGACACAGGCTCGCATCCAGGAAGAAATGCGGGGACGCCGTCGCTAGGACGCCGATCCTTCCGACGGCTCGGCGTTCTAGGTCTTTCTCGCAGGGGCGGCACGCGCCGTCCCTCCCCGCCGAGGTGAATCGAAGTGAATTCGGCGGGGCCCCTCCCCACGCGGGCACGCTGTTCGACGCAACCTTCCGCGGGGTTCGGCGCGTTCTTAACCGTTTGTCGCACTAGACGGGCGCGAGAATCGAGGCCGACCGCGTGGCGGCTCGCCGGGACGCGAAGGTGCGGACGCGCACGCGCGATCGTTGGGATGGGGTGGGGAATTGCGAGCACGGCGCCGCGACTCTTCCTCGCTCGCGCCTTTCGGGGCCGGAGAGGTGCCGCGGCTCGGCGCGCGCCGCGAGTTCGGCATCGCGCTTCCGCAGGGCTCGCTCGTCGCGGCTTCGCTTTCTCGCGGCTCGGCGCGTTCCCAACCCGTTCGTCGCTCTCGTCGGCTCGGTCCGAAATCCAGGTTGAGAAAAGACCCGGAAAAGACTCTCGATGTGTGCGAGTGGGGAGATTCGCACTTGCTGTGGTGGCCAAATCAAACTGGTGATTTCGACCTGCAGTTGAGGGTTCCATTCGTTCGAGTGTCGTGTTCAGATTGCCGCGTCGAAACCGGCGGAATGCGCCATTCTCCAACGTTCGAGGGGTCAATGCGAATAGCGGTGTTTTCCTGGGAATCTCTTCACTCGATTACGCTCGGTGGCCTCGGCGTGCATGCCACTGAGCTCTCTGCCGGGCTGGAGCGGCGTGGTCACGAGATTCACGTGTTCACGCGTCGTGGCCCGGGGCAAGGTGACTATGATCGAATCGATGGGGTCCACTATCACCGAGTGGATCACGGCATCAGTGACAACTTCGTCGAAACCATGGACTGGATGTGCAAGGCCATGGTGCACCGGTTCAGCGATGTGACGAAGCTGATCGGGAAGTTCGAGCTCGTCAATTGTCACGACTGGATGACGGCCAACTGCATCCCGTACGTCTGGTACGGGTTCGGTACTCCGAGCGTGCTCACCATGCACTCCACGGAGTACGGCCGCGATGGCAACCAGCTCCACGACGGCTTCGCGCGGTGGATTCGCGATACCGAAGCGGCTGGGTGCTTCAGCGCCAAGGCCATCGTCGCGGTGAGCGGTTTTCTCGCGAGCGAGCTCCAGCGCTTCTACGCCGTACCCCACGACAAGATCCACGTGGTCCCGAACGGCGTCGCGTATCACCACTTCGACGGCTTCATCGATCCCGCCCCGGTCAAGGGCCGCTTCGGAATCGCCCCGCTCGACCCCACGATCTTCACGGCGGGTCGCGCCAGCTACCAAAAGGGCCTGGATATGCTCGTGGAAGCCGTTCCCCAGGTCCTCGGCTACTTCCCGGCCGCGAAATTCATCATCTCCAGCGGCGGCCCCGAGATGAACGGGCTCATCCATCGCGCGCACGAGCTCGGCGTGGCCCACGCGATTCGCTTCTGCGGTCCGTTGCCGCGCGGAGAATACACGGAGGTCGTGCGCGCCTCCGATATCGTGGTCATGCCGAGCCGCAACGAGCCGTTCGGCCTCGTCGCCCTCGAAGGATGGGCCGCGGGCAAGCCCGTGGTGGCCACCCGAGCCGGCGGGCCGTCCGAGTACGTCTGGCACGACGTCAACGGGTTCCTCGTGGACGCGAACCCCGGTGGCCTCGCCCATGGCATCGGCTCCCTCCTCGCTGACCACGACCATTGCCGGGCCTTGGGCCGCAACGGGCGAAAGGCCGTCGAGGAGAAGTACAACTGGAACGTCGTCGCCGAGTACACGGAGGGAGTCTTCCAGGCGAGCGTCCATCCCTGAGCTTCGACTTCGGAGCTTCCTAGAACGCCGATGAGCTGACTGATCGGCGTTCTGGCCTTTCTCGCAGGGGCGGCTCGTGCCGCCCCTCCCCGTCGAAGTGAGCTCGGCGGGGCTCTTCCCCATGCGGGCACTCCGTTCGACGCCGACCCGGTCGGTTGGCTGAACATCCGGGCTGCTGCAGGCTTGCGCCGGGTACCCCAAGATATTGGTTGACAGAGTGCTCCGTACCCCAATACGTTGAGCTCCGTGCTGGTGCCCCTGGGCAGATGCCCAGGGGCTGAAAAGGGAACCCGGTGAGAATCCGGGGCTGCCCCGCAGCGGTCAGCGAGAACGAACCCCACACCATGCACTGGTCCCGCAAGGGGCTGGGAAGCAGTGGGCAGTAGGAAACCGGCGGACGCCGGAACGCTCGCGAGCCCGAAGACCTGCCGGCACTCGGCGCCAGAGAGACAACCGGCGCCGGTTCGACCTCACGCCTCGCGGGAGGCGGTCGGTCCAAGGGCTCTACGAGGGCCGGGCGCGGACGCGTCCATGGGCTGACCTGCCTCCTCGCGAATCGGAAGCGAGCGGATCGATGCCGCTCGAGCGAGGAGATGGAGCCCATGCTGAGCACGACGACGAACCCGACGAGCAACGGCGCGGTGCCGTTGCGCAGCAGCGAGCGCAGGAACGGGCCGGAGGACGAGGCCTACCCGCAGACCACGATGCGGGTGACGAAGCGCAACGGCTCGAGCGAGCCGGTAAACCTCGACAAGATCGTCCGAGCGGTCTCCCGCTGTTGCGCGGGTCTTCCCAACGTCGACGCGCTCCGCGTCGCGACCAAGACCATCAGCGGCCTCTACGACGGAGCGACCACGCGCGAGCTCGACCAACTCTCGATCCAGACCGCCGCGCTGCTCATCGTCGAGGAGCCCGAGTACGCGAAGCTCGCGGGGCGCCTGCTCGCGACGACGATCGAGAAGGAGGTCCAAAACCAAGAGATCCACGCGTTCTCGCAGTCGGTCGCCGCGGGGCATCGGCTGGGTCTCGTCAATGACCGGCTGCACGGGTTCGTCGCGAGCAACGCGCGCAAGCTCAACGACTCGATCCTGCCCGAGCGCGACCGGGAGCTCGAGTACTTCGGCTTGCGGACGCTCTACGACCGCTACCTGCTCAAGCACCCCGAGACACGCCTCGTCATCGAGACGCCCCAGCAGTTCTTCATGCGCGTCGCCTGTTCCTTGTCCGAGACCGTGGCCGAGGCGCTCGAGCTCTACGGGCTCCTGTCCGCGCTCGAGTACCTCCCGAGCTCGCCGACACTCTTCAACGCCGGCACGCGGCACGAGCAGCTCTCGAGCTGCTTTCTGCTCGACTCGCCGGAAGATCACCTGGAAGCCATCTACCGGCGCTACATGGACGTCGCGATGCTGTCGAAGTTCTCGGGCGGCATCGGCATCGCATACCACCGCGTGCGATCGCGCGGCTCGCTCATCGAGAGCACGAACGGCTACTCGAACGGCATCGTCCCGTGGCTGAAGACGCTCGATGCGTCGGTCGCGGCGGTCAACCAGGGCGGCAAGCGCAAGGGCGCGTGCTGCGTGTACCTCGAGCCGTGGCACGCCGACATCGAGGAGTTCCTCGTGCTCCGTGACAATACGGGCGACGAGGCCAGCCGCACGCACAACCTGAACCTGGCGAACTGGATCCCGGACCTGTTCATGCGCCGCGTGGAGGCCGACGGGACATGGAGCCTGTTCGATCCGAAGCGCGTCCCGGACCTTCCCGAGCTCTACGGGGAGGCGTTCGACAGGCGCTACGAGGAAGCCGAGCGCGCGGGGCTCGCGGAAAAGACCGTCAAGGCCCGCGAGCTCTACGCGCGAATGATGCGCACGCTCGCCCAGACGGGCAACGGCTGGATGACCTTCAAGGACAAGGCGAACCGCGCCTGCAACCAGACCGCGCTCCCCGGGCGCGTCGTGCACCTCTCGAACTTGTGCACCGAAATCCTCGAGGTGACCTCGGGAGACGAGGTGGCGGTCTGCAACCTCGGCTCCATCAACCTCGCGCGCCACACCACGAGCGACCCGAACGGCCGCGTGGCGTTCGATTTCGACAAGCTCGCGCGCACCGTGCGCACGGCCGTGCGACAGCTCGATCACGTGATCGATCTGAACCTCTATCCCATCGCCACGGCACGGTCGTCGAACCTCCGCTGGCGTCCCGTGGGGCTCGGGCTGATGGGGCTCCAGGACGTGTTCTTCAAGATGCGCGTGCCGTTCGACAGCGCGGAAGCGCGGGCGCTCTCGCGCCGAATTTCGGAGGAGATCTACTTTCACGCGCTCTCGACCTCCGTGGAGCTCGCGGTCGAGAAAGGGGCTCACCCAGCCTTCGCGGAGACGCGAACGGCGCGGGGAGAGCTGCAGTTCGACGCGTGGGGTGTCGTTCCGGACGATCCGGAGCGGTGGGCACGCTTGCGCGAGCGCATCGTGCAGCACGGGCTGCGCAACTCGCTTCTGTGCGCGATCGCGCCGACGGCCACCATTGCGTCGATCGCCGGGTGCTACGAGTGCATCGAGCCGCAGGTCTCGAACCTGTTCAAGCGCGAGACCCTCTCCGGCGACTTTCTCCAAGTGAACCGCTACTTGGTAGATGAGCTCAAGGCGCTCGGCTTGTGGAACGAGGCCATGCGCGCTCGGCTCAAGCTGGCAGAGGGCTCCGTGCAGGCCCTCGACGAGCTGCCGGAGGCGCTCCGCGCGATCTACCGCACGGCCTGGGAGATCCCCATGCGCTCTCTGATCGACATGGCCGCGGATCGCGGCGCGTTCATCGACCAGAGCCAATCGCTCAACCTGTTCATCGAGAACCCGAACATCGGCCAGCTCTCCTCGATGTACTTCTATGCTTGGAAGAAGGGGCTGAAGACGACCTACTACTTGAGATCGCGGCCCGCGACGCGCATCGCCAAAACAACGGTCGAGACGCGGAGCGAGCCGGAGAAGACCGAGGGCGATCCGCGAGGCGAGCCCGGATGGACCCCCGCGCCGCCGAGCGTGGAGATGGCCGACGCCGCGCGCGTTGCGTGCTCGCTCGAGAACCCCGAGACCTGCGAGGCCTGCCAATGAGCGCCGTGACCCGCCCCGCCCGCCTCCTCGACCCCGGGCTGTGCTTGACCCTCCGCCCCATGGCGTATCCGGCGTTCTTCGAGATGTACCGCGCCGCGATCAAGAACACCTGGACCGTCGAAGAGGTCGATTTTTCCACGGACATCGCGGACCTCACCCAGAAGATGACCGGCGCCGAACGGCACATGGTGGAGCGTCTGGTCGCGTTCTTCGCAACCGGCGACTCGATCGTCGCGAACAACCTGGTGCTGAACCTCTACAAGCACCTGAACGCGCCCGAGGCGCGCATGTACCTGTCGCGGCAGCTCTACGAAGAGGCGCTCCACGTGCAGTTCTACCTCACGCTGCTCGACACCTACCTGCCCGACCCGGAGCAGCGGCATCGCGCCTTTGCTGCGGTCGAGAACATCCCCTCGATCCGGAGGAAGGCCGAGTTTTGTATGCGCTGGATGGATTCCGTGCAGCGCCTCGAGCGGCTCGAGACGCGCGCGGCTCGACGGCAGTTCCTCGGGAACCTCGTCTGCTTCGCCGCCTGCATCGAGGGGCTCTTCTTCTTCGGAGCCTTTGCCTACGTCTACTTCCTGCGATCGCGCGGGCTCTTGCACGGCCTCGCCGCCGGTACGAGCTGGGTGTTCCGCGACGAGAGCGCGCACATGGCGTTCGCCTTCGAGGTCGTGAACACGGTCCGGCGCGAGGAGCCCGAGCTCTTCGACGCCGAGCTCACCACCGCGGTCACCCGCATGATCGACGAAGCCATCGAGTGCGAGGTGCAGTTCGCCGAAGATCTGCTGGCGGGCGGCGTCGTGGGTCTGTCGGTGCACGACGTTCGCCGCTACCTCGAGTTCTGCGCCGACCAAAGGCTTTCGACGCTCGGACTGCCGAAGCGCTACGGCGCGAAGAACCCGTTCTCGTTCATGGACCTCCAGGACGTTCAGGAGGTGACGAACTTCTTCGAGCGCCGCGTCTCGGCCTATCAGGTCGGGGTGAGCGGCGAGGTGGTGTTCGACGCGGCGTTCTGAGAACGGAGGGGGCCCGCCTTGGCGAGCGCGCGTGCGGCGGCGGCAAGCTCCGACGATGCAGGGGATCGGCCAGTTCGATTCTCCGTTCGTCCGCCCGGTCGCCGTCGCGCTCGCTCGCTACGAGCTTTCGTTCGAGCACCTCCAGCCCGAATCTAGGCGCGCCCCCATTTCGGCCGAAGGGTAGCTTCGGCGGATAACACGATCGTCGAAAATCGTGCTACGCATGCGCCGCCGCCCGGCGGGCGGAGGATCGATGCACGCTCGGTTTACGACTCTCGCACTCTCTTCGTCGCTGTTCGCGGCGTGCGCGCGGCCCGAGGAGGCGCCGCGGGTCGAGCTCCCGGTCGTCGTGGACGCAAGCGGCGTGACCAGAGTGACGACAGACCTGGGATACACGGTCGAGCTCGTCGAGGCGCGCGTGATGGTGCGCGATCTCGTGTTCTTGGTCGCGGGTGAAGCGCACGCGAACGGGCCCTGGCGGGCGATTTCCGAGCTCTTGATCCCGAGCGCGTTCGCCCATCCGGGCCATGTTCAGGGCGGAACGGTGACCGGGGAGCTCCGCGGGCGGTTTCTGCTCGACTTTCTTCCGGGAGGCGACGACGCCGAGCTCGGCTGGGCGACGCTGCTCGTAGGCGCCTACGGGAGCGCGAACTTCGTCTTCGCGCGCGCAGAAGCGAGCGATGGGCTCGCCCCCGACGATCCGCTGCTCGGGCATACGGCCCTCCTGCGCGGCCACGCCAGCAAGGGCGGCGACACGGTCGCGTTCACCGCCCTCATCGATTCCCCCGAAGGGCGCGAGCTCACCGGCGCCCCCTTCGAGCTCGAGGTCACGGCGGCCAGTCGGGAACGACTCGGGATCCGGCTCTTGACGGAGGACGCGCTCGAAGGGGACACGGTGTTCGACGGAATCGACTTCGCCGCGCTCGACGTGGACGGCGACGGAGCGCTCAGCATCGAGCCCGCGACCGAAGAGCCCTCCGTGCGCGATGCGCTGAACCAGCTTCGCCGCACGTTTCAGACCCACGATCATTTCGAGGTGCGAGCCTCCGAATAGGTAAGACTCCGATGCGCATCCGCTCGTCCTTCTTGGTTTCGACGCTCTTGGCTCTCGCCGGCTGCGGCAGCGAAGGGGAGGGCACGGTCGTCGTGACGGCGTACGGCGAGTCGTTCGTCGAGGACGGCATCCCCGCCGACGCGGTCGCGGACGGCTGGGCCGTGGCCTTCAGCCGCTTCGAGGTCGGCATCCGCGACGTGATGATCTCCGACACCCCGATCTCGGTTCCCGCCGCGATCGAGCTCGCGGCGCCTTCTTCCGGCGACGGCCACGAGCTCGGGTCCGCGCTCGTCCCGGAAGGGGAGCACGCCGCGCCCAGCTTCACGATCGCGCGCCTCGACATCGAGGGCACGGCCGAGAAAGACGGCGAGACGAAGGCGTTCGCCTGGCGCTTCGACGCACCAACTCACTACTCCGAGTGCGACGCGACGATCGTCGTCACGGACGGCGAGGTCGCGACGTTCCAGATCACGGTGCACGCGGATCACCTCCTTTACGACAGCTTGGTCGCCGAGGAGCCGGCCCTGCGCTTTCAGGCGCTCGCCGACGCCGACGCCGACGAGGACGGAGAAATCACGGAATCCGAGCTCGCCGTGACCGATATCGGAGCGTACGATCCGGGGAACGAGGCGGAAATCGACACGCTCTGGGAGTGGCTCGTGGCAGCGTCCCGCACGGTGGGGCACGTCGACGGGGAAGGACACTGTCGCGCGACCTCCGGAATCTGAGCGCGCGCCGCTCCGGCCCCGTCGTTCTCGGTCTCGTTTTCTCGAGTGCAGCGGCGGCGGCGCAACCGCTGCCGCGCTCGGCGCCGGGAGAGAGCGCGCCCGACGGTGAGGCCACGGCTCGCACGCTCGAGCACCGCGCAGCACCGGAGCGCGACGCTCGGACGCTCGAGCACCGCGAAGCGCCGGAGCGCGACGGCGCGAGCGACGAGCCTGGGCGCGCCGTGCCCACCATCACGGTGATTGGCCGCGCGCCGCGCCCGCTGCCCGCGTCCACCACGCTCGTCACCGCCCGCGAGATCGCGGCGACTCCGAAGCGCAGCGCGGAAGATGCACTGCGCCTCGTCCCCGGGCTCACGCTGGTCCAACACGGCAGCGAGGGAAAGGGACACCAATTCTTCCTCCGTGGCTTCGACGCGCTGCACGGGACCGATCTGGAGCTCCTCGTCGAGGGGATCCCGATCAACGAGTGGTCGAACATCCATGCGCACGGGTACATCGACTTGGGCTTCGTCGTCCCCGAGGCGATACGGTCCGTCGAGGTGATCAAGGGGCCGTTCACGCTCGAGCAGGGGGCGTTCGCCATGGCGGGCTCGGCGAACTATCGCCTCGGCATTCCCGAGGAAGCCGTCGGCGGGCGGGTCGCGTACGTCGCCGGCACGACGAATCGCCACCGCGGCCTCGTCACGTTCAGTCCGCGACAGAGTGGCGGGGAAGACTTCATCGCGGCCGAAGCACTCCGCGACGACGGGTACGGACAGAACCGCGAGGTCGAGCGCGGGGCGGTGCTCGCTCGGGCTCGGCTCCTGAGATCGGCGCGCTCCGGAACGCTGTCCGCGCTCGGTGCCGCGTCCTTCGCGGCGTTTTCGCTGCCCGGAGCGCTCCGAGAGGAAGACGTCGAGGCCGGTCGCGTGGGTTTTTACGACGCGTACGACGAGGCGCCACGCGGGCGCTCCGGTCGAATCCTCGCCGCGCTGACGCACGCGTTCCGCGAGGACGCTCACGAGCTGAAGAGCACGGTGTACGTCGGCTACCGACGTCTCGAGCTCCTCGAGAACTTCACCGGCTTCTTGATCGACCCGGTCAACGGCGACCGGCGGAACCAGAGCCAAACCGCGTGGAGCGTGGGCGCCACGCTCGCGCATGCCGTGCGCCTCGGCGAGCGGGTCGGCCTCGACGCGGGGCTCGGCGTGCGCGGGGACGTCCTCGAGCAGTCCCGCGCGCACGTGGGGTTGGACGAAGCGGTGCTCGAGGTCGATCGCAGCCTCGCTGGCGTCCAGACGCTCTCGCACGCACGGCTCGGTCTCCGGTGGCGTCCGATCGACTCGCTGCGCCTCGCTGCCGGCGCGCGCCTCGATGTCGCGCACGTCGCAGTGCGCGACCGAACGGGCGACGGCGCGCGCGGCACGGGGACGCTCGCCGTCGTCTCACCCCGTGCCACGGCCGAGCTCGAGGTCGCGCCGACGCTTCGGCTCTTTTCCGCGTATGGCCGCGGGTTTCGTCCCCCGGAGGCGCGCGCGTTCTCGCCCGCGACGCCGGAGCTCCCGGGGCCCTCGTTCGGCGTCGACGACGGCGCGGTTCCGGCGATGACCGTCGCGGACGCCTTCGAGCTCGGGACGCGGTTTGGCCCGCATCCCGACTTTGGCGTGCAGCTCTCCGGGTTCGCGACGCTGATCGAGCGGGAGTCGGTCTTCGATCACGTCTCCGGGCTCAACATCGAGCTCAGCGGTACGCGGCGCTTCGGGGCGGAGCTCGCCGTGCGGGCGAGCCCCCTCGAGTGGCTGATGCTTCGCGCCGACACGACGGTCGTCCACGCGCGCTTCGTGCGCTCGGGCAACCCCGTCCCGTTCGCGCCCTGGCTCACCGGCTCCCTGCGCGCGATCGTGACTCACGATTGTGGAGTCTCTGCGGGCGTGCGCTTCATGGCCGTCGCGCCGCGGCCGCTTCCGCATGGGGCTCGCGGAGCGCCGCTGTCGATACTCGACGCGACGCTCGGCTACCGCTTTGCCTGGTTGCGCGTGGACTTGGAGGTCGAAAATCTCCTCGATCAGCGGATTCGCGAGGGCGAGTACCACTACGCGAGTCATTTTCGGCAGGGCGAGCTCGCAAGCCAGCTCCCGGTGGTGCACACCCTCGCCGGGCCACCTCGGAACGCTCGACTCGGAGTTTCCGCCGCGTTCTGAGGCGCGGCCGTGCTCATCTGCCACGGTCGTTCGCCCAGCGACGCGCGAGCGCCCCGGATAGTCCTGCGCGGGGAACGGGGCGAGGTCGCGCGGGGGCCGCATTCCAAAAAGCCGTTCTCCGCGATCGAAATCACATCCGGGAAATCCGGGAGCCCGCGGTTGACGTCTGTGTTCTCGACGCCGGCTTCGGCGCGACAGAAGAAAGGATCCCGATGGATTTTCCAGAACCGCTGCATTGCGAAAGTGCCCCACGTGCGCCGATTTCACAACCCCGCGGGGGTGCAATCCAATGAGCAGCAATGCGTCACTCCGTGACCGAGTTCTGGAGGCCATTCGAACTGGTAGGCTGCCGGGCCGCTTGCCCGAACGGACGTGGGCGGGGCCGGGCTGCGGTGCTCCCTGCGTGATTTGCGACTCGAGGGTCAGCGCTGATGAGCTCGAGTACGAGCTCGAGTTCGACCTGAATCAGACACGCTGTCGCGCCATCGATCGGGTGCGCTTCGAGACTCGGCAGAAGCGACTCCTGCCCGACACCGAGGAGTGGCGGCTCTGGACGGCGCCCCGGGATTCCGAGGACGCGATGGCGCGCCGGCAAGACGCCGATCGGCTGCGCACGGCGCTCACGGTCCTCACGCCGGACGAACATCAGGCCATCGAGACGGCGTACTTCTCGGGGCTGACCTACGTCGAAGCGGCGGAGCGGCTGAATGAACCCGTTGGGACGATCAAGACGCGGATTCGCTCGGGCCTCGCCAAGCTCCGTGAAGCGCTGGCACGGGGAGGTAAGGCATGACGTCGCCCGGGAATCGAGCCCCCTGTGATCACACGGAGCTCGTGGCGGCGCTCGTGCTCGAGGCCCTGCCGGAGAGCGAGGCCGTCGCGCTGAAGGCGCACGTGGTCGAGTGCGACACGTGTCGCCAGGAGCTCGCGTCGCTGGCTCCCATCACCGACGCGTTGGGGGTTTGGCCGACGGACGTGTTGCGTCCGCCCTCATCGCTCGCTGAGCGGCTCGCCCACCGCATCGCCACGGAGACGGGCACCGCGCCGGTTCTGCCGCCGCGTCGCGAGTGGAAGGACCCCGAGTGGGAAGCGGTCGGTCCCGGGATCTTCTGCAAGATCCTCGCGACCGACGCCGAGCGCGACCGCGTGACCCTGCTCGTGCGGCTGCTGCCGGGCGCCTCCTATCCTCCGCATGCACACGCCGGCGTCGAAGAGCTTCACCTGCTCGACGGCGAGCTCTGGATAGAGGATCGGCTGCTGTATCCCGGCGATTTGAGCTACGGCGAGCCGGGGACCTCCGATCAGCGCGTCTACAGTGAGACCGGGTGCACCTGCGTTCTCATCACGTCTCCGTCCGACGTTCTGCGCTGAGCCTAGATTTGTTCGGAGAGACGGCACCAGGTTCGCGGGGGCGGCTCGCGCCGAAGTGAATTCGGCGGAGCCCCTCTCCACGCGGGCACGCTCTTCGACGCTGTTTTTCCGCGTATCTCGGCGCGTGCCGAGCCGCTCGTCGCGCGAGCGGTCGTGTTCTGACGTGTTCCGGCACGCACCACGGCGCTACTATCGGAGCACCATGCGCCCCACGCTCTTCCTCGTCCTCGTGGCCCTCGTGTCGTGCAGCAAGACCCGAAAGTCCGAGTCTTCGACGCAGCCGTTGGCGAGCGCGTCGGCAGTCGCTCCCGCCGCCTCGAGCGCTCCCCCCGCGAAAGCCCCGGAGGTCGACGAGCGGGCGCTCCTGCGCACGGCAGAAGAAGGGCTCCGCTCCATGCTCGCGGCGTGCTCCAAACCGCGCAAGCGCGGTCCGGAGGCGGAGTGCACGGACTTCATGTATTCGGCGCAATCCATGGCAGCGGCGCTCCGGTCGCAGCTCGCGACGGCTCCACGGACGGCGAAGGGCTGGACCGAGCTCGAGTCCGCCATGGGCTTCATCGACGCGTGCTGCGGCTGCGCTCCCGAAGGGGCGAAGGCCTGCCCGAAGGTCGAGGCACCCCTGAAGGAGCTCGGCAAGATCTTGAAAAAGTGATCGCCGGATCCGCTCACGAGAGCGTGCGCGGCGCGGCGTACGCCGTTGGCTCCCCCAAGTGAAACGCCGTCTCCTCCGCGCCGCTGGCGCCGGGCCCCGGTCTATCGAGGGCGTCCTCGCCGCCCGAGCCCTTCGACGCTCAACACCTGGCTTGGAGGTGCGGATGGGATTCGAACCCACGTATGATGGTTTTGCAAACCATTGCCTAACCGCTTGGCTACCGCACCGAAGGGGAGCGCGAACGTGCCACGCCGTGTGGGGGAGATCAAGCGGTGAGCGCGGAGCACCGCCCGGGTCTCGCCGCGGCGCGTGGCGGGGCGGGCCCCCGGCGCCCCCCCCCGCCCCCCCAGCCCGCCCCCCCCGCGCCGCCGGCCG
>CAYYWA010000049.1:0-10320 GCA_964475255.1 uncultured Sorangium sp. | reverse complement strand
AGCCCGAAGCGCGCGCCCCCGACTCGGACGACGGCACGACGCGCCGGTGCGCTCCCGCCCACGCGGCCCCGAGCGCGCTCGGTCACCCCAACGTCACCTCGACCTGGACCCGCGTCCCCGCCGGCGCGATCGGCACCACCGTGCCCTCGATCCGCCGCCCGTCGACCTCGAGCGCCGTCACGCCCTTGCAGACGCCGCGCGGGTTCCGCACGCGGATGATGTACTCGGCACCGCGAAAGACCCTCTTGGCCGTATAGCCGGGCCACGTGCTCGGGATACAGGGATTGATCGAGAGGCCCGCGTACGTCGGCGCGATGCCGAGGATGAACTTCGTCGCCGCCGTGTACGTCCAGGCCGAAGTGCCGCTGAGCCAGCTGTTGCGCGCGAGCCCGAACTGCGGGTGCTCGTCCCCGAGGATGTTCTGCGGGTAGGCGTAGGGCTCGCACTCGAACTCGTCGATCTTCTCGTTCTTCGCGGCGGGATTGATCTGGTGATAGTACTCGTACGCGCGGTCGCCGTTTCCGAGCAGCGTCTCCGCGATCATCACCCAGGGGTTCGCGTGGAGGAAGATGCCGCCATTTTCCTTCGCGCCGGGCGGGTACGTGGTGACACCGCCCTTCGCGGGGTCGAAGCCGTTGAAGCCGGGCCAGCTCAGCTTGATGCCGTTCTTCGTGTTGAGCAGGCGATGCACGCTGTCGAGCGCTCGACGGCCGCGGTCGGGCTCGGCGAAACCGCTGATCACCGGCCAGCTCTGGCCGTTCGTGTAGATCTTTCCTTCGCTGTTCTTCTGGCTGCCGAGGGGCGTGCCGTCGGCGTCGAAGTAGCGGATGAACCACTCGCCGTCCCAGGCGGCGTCGTTGAACGCCTTCTTCATGGCGGCGTAGTCACCGCGGTACGCCTCGACGGCCGCGTGGTCCCCGAGCACTTCACAGAGCTCGGCGAGCTCGCGGAGCGCGACCCCGTACAGGTTCGCGTTGAACATCGACTCGGCTCCTGCCGCGAGGTTCACCGTGTCGTTCCAGTCCGCGAACCCGAGCAGCGGGAGGCCGTGCGCGCCCGTGTCCTTCTTGGTGAAGGCCACCGCGCGCTTGAGGTGCTCGAGCACGGTTCCCTTCTCGAGCGGGGAGCCATGGCGATCCTTGTCGTAGAACGGGATCTCCTGCTTCAAGAAATCGAGATCGCCCGTCTCCTTGAGGTACCAACACACGGCGAGCACGATCCAGAGGTGATCGTCGCCGTAGTAGTGGGGCCGATCGTCCCGCTCGCGCGAGTCGCCCTCGTTCGCGTGCATGCTGAGCGGGTTGAACTGGTGCATCGCCGAGCCGTCGCGCTTCTGTACGGAGAGCAGCATCTCCATCAGGGCGCGGGCCTCCGCCGGCACGCGGTCGATGACGCCGAGCACGTCCTGCGAGCTGTCGCGGAAGCCGACGCCGCGCTCGCCCAAGCCGAGCTGGTAGAGCGAGAGATACCGGGACCAGTTCTTCGTCGTGTAGCACTGGCGCGGATTGTGGACGTTGACCATCGAGTCGAAGCTCGGATCGGGCGTCTCGACGGCGAGCTTCGAGAGGTACTCGTCCCAGAACGCGCGCTCCGCCTCGAACGCGCGATCCACGGCGTCGGGATCGCGGTACGTGGCCGCCTGCGCGCGCGCCGCCTCGGGGCCCTCGGCCTGGCCGAGCTGCGTGATCAAGCGTCGCGTCTCGCCGGGTGCGAGCGTCCCGAGCGGGTGCAGGAGCGCGCCGATGTTGTCTCCGCGCAGCGCCTCGTAGTTCCCGAGCTCGGGAGCAAGCAGCGCGAGCGGCTGCTTCCACGTGCCGTACTCGTTCTCACCGAGGAAGCGCTTCCGATCCGACTCGAACGAGGACGCGGGCAGGTTGGACGTGAGGTAGTTGATCTGCCGGTCCTTGTTCATGAACGCGTACTGGGCGAGGAGCACGATCCCGGAGGGCTCGCGGTACGCCTTGCTCTGCATCGTCTGCGGCACCCAGTCGGCGTTGTTGAACTGCTTGAGCGCGTCGAAGTGCGTGTACTCGACCACCGGAATCGCGTCGATCGTCACCTTCTCGTCGCGCAGGTTCGTGACGCGGACGTCCCGCACGACGCACATCGCACCGCGCGGAACGAACACGGTGATCTCCGTCCGGATGCCGTAGAACTCGCTGACGTAGCGGTTGTATCCGAGCCCGACGTGGCACTCGTAGCGATCGTACGGATCGAGCGTCGGCACGAAGAACGGCGAGAAAATCCGATAGCCGCCCGCCTCGTGCACTCGGAGGTACAGCGTCTCCCCCTTGAAATCCGAGGCGGGGAGCTGCGGGATGTATTTCACGATGCGGTTCAGGGCCGGATCGTCCTTGCAGAGCAGCGAGCCGCCGGTGTGGTCGATGATGCCGCCGAAGCGCATCGTGCCCACGTAGTTGACCCATTTCACCGGGGTCTTCGGGGTCGTGATCACGTACTCGCGGCGGGTGTCGTCGAAGTAGCCGTACTTCATGGGGGAGCTCGATGGGTCGAATTCGGGCGCCGGGTGGAACGATGGGAACGGCCGGCGCCCGACGAGGGTCTCGGTGGCGGCTCAGTATGCCTGGGAACGGTTCCAGAGCAACCGGCGCGCCGCGTCCCACCTCGCTGGAAACGGCGCGTCAGACGGGGAAAATGGGTTCACCGTCCGACGAGGTCCAGCGCGAGACCCTCGCTCGCGACGAGGACCTCGACCGACGGCGCGCGCTCCGCGAGCCGAGCCCGCGCGGACTGGCCGATGTGATCGAGCGCCTCGTCCGTGCGATCCGGGTCGTGGTGGAACAGCGCCAGCCGTCGTGGCTCGGCGAGCTCCGCGAGCCTGAGGACGTGATCCACCTGCGAGTGCCCCCAGCCGAGCTTCTGGGGCATGTCGCTCGCAACGTACTGGGAGTCGTGGATGACGAGATCGGCGTGCGCGCAGAACCGAGCCAGCGCCTCGGTGGTGATCACGGCGTTCGGCGCGTTCAGCTCGTTGTCCGTGAGGTAGGCGAGCCGGGCGCCCCCATCGTCTTCGATGAGGAATCCCTGCGCGCCTCCCGGGTGGTTGAGCTGCACGGCGTGGATCACCGCGCTGCCCACGCGCCACGGCCGGCTGTCGGGGCGAGCCAGCTCCACGCGCGCGGGGATGTCGTGCACGCTCACCGGGAAGTGAATGTCATCGAAAATATTCCGCTGGAAGCGCTGCTGGGCGTCGTTCGCGAGCGGGTATACGACGAGCGTGTTCGCCTTGTCCCAGAGGGGCGCGAAGAACGGCAGCCCGAGCACGTGATCCCAGTGCGTGTGCGAGAGCAAGAGATGCACGCGCTCGGCGCGCCCTTCCTGAACCAGGGTGTTGCCGAGGGCACGAAGCCCGGTGCCGGCGTCGAGCGCGAGCGTGGTGCCATCTGCAAGGCGCACTTCGACGCACGAGGTGTTGCCGCCATAGCGGGCGGTCTGCGGGCCCGGTGCCGGTACCGACCCTCGGACTCCGTAGAACGTGACGTGCATCTCCCACCTCCTTACACCACTTCCCGGCGCTGGGATACCGAGCGGCCTCGAGGCCGGGCGACGGAAAATGACGCGCGTTCGTGATGAACACGCACGGGGGGGACCGCCCCCGTCTTGGAATCCGCAATGCAATTTCGGGCCGATGTACTAGCTTGGAAGGGGCCCCATGTCGGACCTCGCTCCCGGGTTCTTGGTCGCAGCCCCTCCGCTCGGAGACCCGAACTTCGATCGCTCGGTGGTGTTGCTCGCCGCCCACGGTGCGGAGGGAGCGTTCGGATGGATCATCAACGGGCGCGAGGTGATGACCCTCGCCGAGCTCGTGGTCCGTGCCGGCGTGGCCGCGGCCGAGCCGCCCATTCAGGGTGCCTTGCGCGTGGGGGGGCCGGTGGCTCCCGAGCAGGTCTGGCTCGTCTACCGGGCTCGCGACCGCTTCCCGGACATCGAGGAGCAGCTCGAGATCGGACCGGGCGTGATCGCCTGTGCGTCGCGCCGGGTGCTCGAGTCGCTCGCGGCCGGGCACGAGATCGAAGGGTTGTTCGGCGTCCGCGGCTACGCGGGCTGGGCACCGCAGCAGCTCGAGTCCGAAATCCGAAAAGGAGCCTGGCTCCCCACGGATGTCGATCCAGAGCTCGTCTTCGCGAGCCCCGACGAGCTCTGGCAAAAGGCTTACGCTGGCGTTGGGGCGACGCCCATGGCCTTCAGCTCGCGGGTGGGCCTCGCCTGAGGGGGCCAGTGGCGAGCGGTTGGGAACGCGCCGAAGCGCGCGGAGAGCAAGCGTCGTTCTAGCTCGGCGCGGAGCTCACGAGGGGGACGAAGATGCACTGGATCGTGCGGTGCAGCTCGAGGGTTCCGTCCGCGTGCTTGGTGCCGATCATGAGCTGCTGCGCGTAGTCGTCCCCGACGGGAATGGCGATCCTCCCACCGGGAGCGAGCTCGCGGACGAGCTCGGGCGGAATGTCTTCGGCGCCCGCGGACACCAGGATCTTGTCGAATGGAGCATGCTCGGGGAGACCGAAGCGGCCGTTCCCGTGCAGCACCGTGACGTTGTCGTACCCGAGATCGGCGATCAGGTTCTGCGCGCGTTCGGCGAGCTCCGGGACGATTTCGATCGCGTATACCCGACTCGCGAGCTGGCCGAGCAGCGCCGCCGCGTAGCCCGAGCCCGCGCCGATCTCGAGCACTCGATCCTCGGGGCGAACATCGAGGTACTGCAGCATGATCGCGATCATGCTCGGCTGACTGATGGTCTGCCCGTAGCCGATTGGCAGCGCGCCATCGCGGTAAGCGAACGCGCGGTTCTCCGCGGGGACGAAGCGATGGCGCGGCACCCGCGCGAACGCGCCGAGGAGCCGCTCGTCCGTGATTCCGGTCTGCTCGGCGATTTGTGCGACGAGCAGTGACTTCGCTTCGCGAAGGAGCGCGTCCGAATCCAGAGAAGGCTCAGGCGCAGTGTGCGGCTCTTGGGTTGACGGGTCCACTCTCTGCAGCGTAGGGCGCCTTTTGCGGTTCGCAACGTGCGAGTGCGCCGCGGGCGCCGCGCTTGCCGCCCCGAGCGAGCTCGTGAAATAGTGCGCCCGTGCCGCGCTCCGCCGCGATCGTGCCGCTTGCTTTCGGGCTCGCCTTCCTGTTCGCGGGAGAGATGCCGCGGCTGGCGCATTCCGCCGCGGCTCCGAGCTCCGCGTGCCCGAGCGACATGGTCCGCGTTCGCGACTTCTGCATCGATCGCTTCGAAATCGCGACGGTCGACGCCGAGACCGGAGCACCCCTGTCGCCGTTCTATCCGCCGCATCCCCGGCTCGTCGAGTCCGTGTTCGCGACCTGGACTCTCGAGCGGACCTCCGTCGGGCCCATGGCAGCGCGTGCGGTCCCGCTGCCGCTCCTGCCCGCGATCCAGCGAGAGCAGGACGACTTCCGCCCTCGAGCCGTGTCGCGACCCGGGGTCGTGCCGCAGGGGTACCTCTCGCAGTGGCTCGCCAGGAAGGCGTGTGAGAACGCGGGGAAGCGGCTCTGCACCGAGAAGGAGTGGGTCACGGCCTGCCGCGGCGAGCAGGGGCGGAAGTTCCCTTACGGCGATCGTTACGAAACGGGCCGGTGCAACGTGTATCGCGCGTCGCATCCGGCGCTCGTGCTCCACAACGCGGCGTGGTACGGCCACCTCGATCCGCGGTTGAACCTCGTCGTCGAGGCGAACGGAGAGCCCCTGCTGCGCGCGACCGGCGAGACGGCGAGCTGCGCGAGCGTCTGGGGCGACGACGCGATCTACGACATGGTCGGCAACCTCGACGAGTGGATCGACGATCCCAAGGGCGTGTTCGTCGGCGGCTTCTTCTCGCGCGGAACGCGCGAAGGCTGCGAAGCGCGCATCGCCGTGCACGGTCCGACCTACTTCGACTACTCGACGGGAACGCGCTGCTGCCGATCGCTCGGCGGGGGCGCGGCCCCCGCTCCGCCGGAGTGAAGCCGGCTGAGCCCCACCCCCAGGTCTTGGGGCGCCGCCCCAAAACGATGGGTCCGTTTCTACGCCGACCCGTGCGACTTCAGCTTGCGGCCGAGGAGCTCGATGGCTCGATCGAGCTCTCGGCGAATCGCGTGTCCGTCGGGTAGGTCGCTCCAGTGTGACCAGGAGAGCAACACGTAGCGCGCTTCGGGATCGGACATCACCGGCAGCGTGCGCAAGGCGAGCACGGAGTCGTCTGCCTCGCGCCAGCGGATGGCGATGTCGCGCCCGGGAGTGTTGGCCAGCACCGGGCCGCTCGCGCGCCGCCCGCTCGCGAGCGAGAGGGCGACCGGCGTGTCGACGGTTCCGAGGCTTCCATTCACCGTGCCGAGCCAGGTCGAGAGCAGCTCCCGCTCGGTGAAGTACGCATGGCACAGCGCGGCGCTGCCGCGCGCGCGGACGGCCGCCCAGTGCACCCGACGCGCCGCACCCGCGTGGCGCGACAGGTACACGGAGAGCGTCGAGAGGGCGATGCGCCACGACGACGCGGTCCCCTCGAGCGTGTCCTCGTCGAAGGGCGCCGTGTGCCGCAGCCAGACGCCGCCGTTCGCTACCTCGAGCTCGAGCCGCGCCGACCCGTGGCCAAAAACGACCTTGCGGTCGGCCACGACCTCGCGCACCTCGAGCTCGAGCCGAATGCCGAGCTTCGGCCAGGACAACTCCACCGTGCGGCCGCGCGCGACGGCACCACGCACCGCGTCCGCCTGCCAGGCGGCGAGATCCCGGGCGTCCGAGAGGGCGCGAAAAATGCGCCCGGGACGCGCGGGCAGGGGCTGAAAAAGTTCAATCGTCTTCACGAAATATGGCCGGGATGACCCACAACCTCGAAGCGTCTGCGTTTCGATTCTACACTCGAGGAGTACGCATGGTGTTCGCGAGGCTGGGTCGTCTCGAAGTAGAGTACACGAGCTCGTTGATGACGCTTCTGAAGGCGGTGAGCCCCGCGCGCTTCGGGCGGGGCTTGGGGTACCGTCGGGCACGGAGTGTGCTTGGTGGTCTCCCGATGCTCCTGGCCCTGGCTGGGTGCACCACGGGCATCGACGGGGAGCCGCTCTCGCGCCACGCGGAGCAGATCGCCGGGGGCGAGCTCGATCACGAGCACCGGGCCGTTTTCGGGATGGTGGTGCGCAAGGAGCACATCGCGACGTGCACGGCCACCTTGATCGCGCCCAATCTCGTGCTGACGGCGCGCCACTGCGTTTCGCCCACGAACGAGGAGGAAACGGTGGTGTGCGGGGATTCCCCCTTCGGCGAGCCGGTCCACCCCGACAACCTCTACGTCAGCAACGACACGATCCCGACCGCCACCACCAAATGGATCCGCGGCGCGGCGGTGCGCGTGCCCGACAACGGGAACGATACTTGCGGGTTCGACGTCGCGCTCGTCATCCTCGCCGAGAACGTTTCTCCAGAGATCGCCGAGCCCGCGATTCCGCGCATCGACCGGCCGGTGACACGGGGCGAGCCCTACATCGCCGTGGGCTATGGCGTCGACGAGACCGGGGTCTCCCCGGGGCGCCAGGTGCTGACGGGGCTCGAGGTGGCGTGCAACCCGGGCAGCTGCGGCAGCGGCGTGCGCGTGACGGAGTTCCGCGGGGATCGCGGCGTCTGCGTCGGCGATTCCGGAGGACCCGCGCTCGACCAGGACGGAAAGGTCGTCGGCGTCGTCTCTCGGGGAGGTGAGAACTGCACGACCCCCGTCTACGGCATGGTGTCGTCGTGGCGCGAGCTCATCATCGACGTGGCGCTCGAGGCTGCCGAGCTGGGCGGCTACGAGCCCCTGTTCTGGACCCTGAGCGGCAGCAGCGAGCCCGAGGACGAGCCCCCCGTCAGCCCTCCGGTGAACCCCGAGCCGACCGGCACGGGCACCCAAGGCGACGCGTGCGAGGGGCCCGCGGACTGCAGGGCGGACCACGTCTGCTTTCTGCCGAGCCGCGCCGAGCGCGCGTTCTGCGTCGAGCTCTGTGAAACGGACGCCGAGTGCGGGTCCGGCCTTGCCTGCTCCGACGTGAACGACGGCGGGGTCTCGGTAGGGGTCTGCCTCGAGGCCGACGCCCCCGACGAGCCGTCGCCGGCGACGCTTCCCGCTGACGGCGGGTGCACGCTCGCTTCGGGGAGGAGCGGCGAGGCGGGTTGGCTCGGCGCCATGGTCCTCGCCGGGCTCGGGATGGTGAGGCGCCGCAGGCGCGGCAGACAGTCGTGATGAGTGATTCGGGGGTGGAGCCGAGGGGGATCGAACCCCTGACCTCCGCATTGCGAACGCGGCGCTCTCCCAGCTGAGCTACGGCCCCGGGAGTGAGGGCCGGGAAAGTAGTCGGCTCGCGGATGCTGTCAATGGTCTTCCGGGGGGCGCCGGTGCTTTTTCGGGAATTTCCGGAGCAGTGCGGCGAGTTGACCCCGCGATCGGGGTGGTTATGTTGCCGACCGCAATCACGGCCCCGCCCGACTGAAGGGCCTGGCCGCGGCACCGCTCGGCGCACCAGCGCTCGTCGAGCGCACGAGGAGTGAACATGGGCAGAATCATCGGTATCGATCTCGGAACGACCAACAGCGTGGTCGCCGTGATGGAGGGCAGGGAAGCCAAGGTCATCGTCAACGAGGAAGGCTCGCGGCTGACCCCGTCCGTGGTCGCCTGGGACGACAAGGGTGAGATCCTCGTCGGCCAGATCGCCAAGCGCCAGGCGGTGACCAACCCCGAGAACACGGTCTACTCGGCGAAACGTTTCATCGGCCGCCGCTTCGAGGAGGTCGAGCAGGAGAGCCGCCGCGTTCCGTTCAAGGTGGTGCGCGGTCCGAACGGCGACGCGTGGATCGAAGCCCGCGGCAAGAAGATGGCGCCGCCGGAAGTCAGCGCGAAGGTTCTCCAGAAGCTGAAGAAGGCCGCCGAGGACTACCTCGGCGAGAAGGTCACGGAGGCCGTGATCACGGTTCCCGCGTACTTCAACGACTCGCAGCGTCAGGCGACGAAGGACGCCGGCAAGATCGCGGGTCTCGAGGTGAAGCGCATCATCAACGAGCCGACCGCCGCGGCCCTCGCGTACGGCCTCGACAAGAAGACGAACGAAGTGATCGCCGTGTACGACTTCGGCGGCGGCACCTTCGACATCTCCATCCTCGAGGTGGGCGACAACGTCGTCCAGGTGATCTCGACGAACGGGGACACGCACCTCGGCGGCGACGACCTCGACAACCTCGTGATGGAGTGGTTGATGGCGGAGTTCCGCAAGGACACCGGCCTCGACGTGTCGGGCGACAAGATGGTGATCCAGCGTCTCAAGGACGCGGCGGAGCAGGCGAAGATCGAGCTCTCGAGCAAGCAGGAGACCACCATCAACCTGCCGTTCTTGACGGCGGACGCGAGCGGGCCGAAGCACTTGCAGAAGCAGCTCACGCGCGCGCGCCTCGAGCAGATGATCCGCCCGCTCATCGAACGGACGATGGAGCCGGTGCGCCGGGCGCTCGAAGACGCGAAGAAGCGGCCGAGCGACATCAACGAGGTGGTGCTCGTCGGCGGCTCGACGCGCATCCCGCTCGTGCAGGAGACGGTCCAGAAGTTCTTCGGTAAGGAGCCCCACCGCGGCGTGAACCCGGACGAGGTGGTCGCGGTCGGCGCCGCCGTGCAAGGCGGCGTGCTCGCCGGGCACGTGCAGGACGTGGTGCTGCTCGACGTGACCCCGCTGTCGCTCGGCGTCGAGACGCTGGGCGGCGTGATGACGGTCATGATCCCGCGCAACACGACGATCCCGACGCAGAAGAAGGAGATCTACTCCACCGCGAGCGACAACCAGACCAGCGTCGAGATCCACGTGCTCCAGGGCGAGCGCGCCGAGGCTCGGTACAACCGCACGCTCGGCAAGTTCCACCTGGAAGGCATCCCTCCGGCGCCGCGCGGCATGCCCAAGATCGAGGTGACGTTCGACATCGACGCGAACGGCATCCTCTCGGTGACCGCCAAGGACCTCGCCACCGGCAAGGATCAGCGCATCACGATCACGGCGTCGAGCGGCCTCAGCAAGGAGGACATCGACCGCATGGTCAAGGATGCCTCGCAGCACGAGGCCGAGGATCGGCGCCGGCGCGAAGAGATCGAGCGGCGCAACAAGCTCGACAACCTCTGCTACACGCTCGAACGCCAGATCGCCGACAACCGCGACAAGCTCGTGGGCATCGATCTCGCTGCCGTCGAGGGGCTGATCAAGGAAGGGCGCGAGGCGGTCGAGAAGCACGACGACGAGAAGGTTCAGGACGTCACCGCGCGGCTCGAGAAGGAAGCGCACGCCATGGCGGCGAAGCTCTACGAATCGGCCGGCGCAGCC
>CAYYWA010000048.1:0-24200 GCA_964475255.1 uncultured Sorangium sp. | reverse complement strand
ATATAGCCGGCGCGAGATCGTCCTCAGACGCCTCGACCAGGTGGAGCGGCAACAGTGTCCGAAGCGGCGATGTTGTATAGCCCGGTGTAAGCGACGGTCAGCCAGACCGCGATGCCGAAGATCAGCGTTCCACCGACTCCGATGACGAGGCCCTTGGTCATGGCTCGCATACGGCGCCCTCCGCCAAGGTGGCGACGTTTCGCCCCAAAGGCTTACGTTTCACGGTGGCGTCTGACGGCGACGACGCGAGCTTGTGGGGCGCTGCTTCGCCGTTGGTGCCACAGTGGGGCGATTCGTCACGCACGTTCATCCGCAAGACGGGAGCGTTCCTGCCCGTGTTGGCGCGGTGCTGTTCCGAAAGCTGCTCAGAATGGTGTTCGATGCGCTCCATCCTCTTCTCCCTCCCATGCAGCCATGGCGGGAGACCACCTGCATGAGCTCGTTGATCTTCTGCTTGCGTTCGGCAGGCTTGCCGCTGTTTATGGCGTCGCTCACGCATGTGTCCATCATCGTGTGGGCTCGCTCCTCGTTGCCCTATGCCCCCTACGGGCATCTAAGGTAAGGAGCAGCAAGCGACGTGCCACGTACCCTGACTATTTCGGCCTGAGCGCCGAATCGGGCCCGTGTGCGATCCCGTCCCGCCTCTATCTGCAGGCGTGTGCGCTCGGCGCGTGGGTTTCGTCAGACCCGCCACACTGCCGCTGTACCAAAGCGATGTCCGACCGCAGCCACTGGCTCGGGAACGCTTGCGTGTATAGCTTCATCACCGCGCCCAAGCATTGGCACGTTGGTTGCTGCGTGCTCGAGGATACCCACTGGGGGCATGCGGCATCTGCCCCGCACGAGGAGGCAATGAACCGATGGGCTTCGCACGATTTCAGAACCTGACGATAGCGAGCATGCTCGCGGCCGCCGCGCTGTGGTCGTGCAACGAGGAGAGCGCTCCGGAGCCGGAGCAATCGGCCCAACACATGCAGCAGCCTCCGTCACCCATGCCGGCCGGGGGCGGCGACATGATGCAACAGCTCCGCGCAGCCTGCCCGATGGTGGTCGATGGAGCGGATGTCGAAGTGAGCGATACGGATGAAGGCGTGGTGCTGGCCTTCACCACGCAGGCGGGTGACGCCGACGATCTTCGTGCCCGCGTTGAACAGATGGCCCAGATGTACGAGATGCATCGCGGGCAGCGCGGCATGATGTGGCACCACATGGGCGGCCAGGGACAAGGTCGCGGCGGGCCCGGCACGGGCATGGGCCACATGACTGGGCGAGGTCCGATGCCGGCCGCGACCGCCACCGTGACCGAGGTCGATCGGGGCGCCCGGCTCGAGCTCCGGCCCACCGATGTATCTCAGCTCGAGGATCTTCGAGAGCACGTGCGCTGGCACCAGCAGCGTATGGAGTCCGGTGAGTGTTGGATGCTGCAGAGCCAGCCCCCTGCAGCGAAGGACGACGGCCAGTAACCATGCACTGGGATGACTGGCATATGGGCGGAATGTGGCTGTGGTGGATCCTGATCATTATCGCGATTGGGGCTGCGATCTGGTTCGCCGTAGCCGCATCTCGGCGCGGTAGCGAGAGCGGTGAGTCGCCCGAGCAGGCGCTCAAGCGCCGGTACGCCAACGGTGAGATCGACCGCCAAGCTTACGAGCGCATGCTGAAGGACCTCCGGCAGTGAAGGCCGAGGGCCAGCGTAGAGCCGTAGTGGCGCGGCCTTTCGCGCCGCCACCTTCTTCGTGGCATCGCGCAAGCCGAGGGAGAGCGCAGCGTGACGACTCAACTCGCCATCGATGAGCGTGAAACCCGGCTCACGCGCCGGCGATACGACCGGATCGCACCCATCTACGACGCCCTCGAGTGGATAATGGAGTGGCGCGCACGTAAATGGAGACGCGGTCTCTGGTCACGCGTCGGGGCGGGTCGTGTCCTCGAGATGGGTGTCGGGACCGGCAAGAACATCCGCTACTACCCCGAAGGCCGCGACATCGTAGCGATGGACATCTCCGAGAAGATGCTGGACCGCGCGCAGCGCAGAGCCGAGCGCTTTGGCGCTCGAGTCAAGCTCGAGCTGGGTGATGCCCAGGCGCTGTCGTACCCTGACGCGAGCTTCGATGTCGTCGTCGCCACCTTCTTGTTCTGCTCTGTTCCAGATCCCGTCCTCGGCCTCACTGAGGCAAGGCGCGTTCTCAGGCCTGGCGGTCAGCTCCTGCTGCTCGAGCACGTGCTCTCACGACGCTGGGGACTGCGGCGCCTCATGCGGTGGCTGGACCCGATTCCGTTTCACATCTGGGGTGCTCACATCGACCGCGACACGGTCGACAACGTGCGGCGCGCGGGGCTCGTCGATGTGGTCGAGACGAATCTGTCTGTCGACATCGTCAAGCGGATCGAGGCTACAACGCCAGACGCCCCCCCGAACGGCGAGAGGTACCCGCGGAGCTCGAGGAGACGAGAGTGAAACGACGAACCTTCCTACGTTGCCTCTCGGCGACGGGGTTGTATGCCGGCACCGCTGCCCTACTGCCCAGCTGGGCGTGCACCTCACTGCGTGGGCAGCAGGTCGGACCGCTAACCGCGCTGCCCGCATCACGCCGTCGCGATGGCGTGAGCGAGTTTGACCTGACGATCGATAGAACTCCCCTCGTCTTCGGTGGTGAGACCGGCACGGCGGTCACTATTAACGGCTCGGTCCCGGGCCCCATTCTGAGATTCTCCGAAGGCGAGACCATTGTCATCCGCGTGCACAATCGTCTGGGCGAGGACACCTCCGTCCATTGGCACGGCCTGCTCGTCCCCAACGAGATGGATGGGGTTCCCAAGGTGAACTTCCCGGGGATCGCTGCGCGTTCCACCTTCACCTATCGCTTCCCGCTCAAGCAGTACGGCACCTACTGGTATCACAGCCACTCTGCCTTTCAGGAACAGCTCGGGCACTACGGGCCCTTGATCATCGATCCCGCAGGAGGAGAACCGTACGCGTTCGATCGGGAACACGTGGTGGTGCTGTCCGACTGGAGCTTTGAAAACCCGCACGAGATCCTCAGCAACCTGCGCAAGCGAGCGAACTACTACAACTTCCAGCGTCAAACACTCGCCGGTCTCTTGCAGGGGCGTGGCATGGGTCTTGGCGACCGACTGGCGTGGGACCGCATGCGCATGGACCCCACGGACATCGCGGACATCACCGGCGCCACCTACACCTTTCTGATGAACGGGCACGCTCCAGAGCCGGGTTGGACCGGGCTGTTTCGTCCGGGCGAGCGCGTGCGGCTGCGCTTCATCAACGCAAGTGCGGGCACGTTCTATGACGTGCGGATCCCCGGCCTCCCGCTGACGGTCGTGCAGGCAAGCGGGCAGCACGTCGAGGCGGTAACCGTCGACGAATTCCGCATCGGCATCGCCGAAACCTACGACGTGGTCGTGCAGCCGTCCGACCGCGCCTACACGGTGTTCGCCGAGCCGATGGATCGCTCTGGTTACGCCCGCGGCACCCTTGCACCGCGAGCTGGCATGCGTGCACCCGTTCCGGCCCGACGCACGCGCCCGACGCTCACCATGATGGACATGGGTATGGCACACGGGGGCGCCGGAATGGACCACGCCACCAGCGGAGCGGCCGAACACGGCGGCAACCACGCACCGGCAGGTGGTGAAGGTGGACAGTCACCCGCGCCGGACCATCCGAATGCTTCTGCGCCCGTGTTGAGACACGGCGAGCATGGGACCCGCAGCGATGAGACAGCCATGCCAGGGGTGGACCACCGCGGGCTGCGGCCGCCCGGAACTTTGCCGGAGCCGACGCCGCACGGTGCAGACCACCACGGGCCGGGCAATGCGATGGCTCCCGACATGACGCGTAGCCGCCTGCATGAGCCAGGCGTGGGTCTCGAAGACGCGCGCCATCGTGTGCTCGTGTACACCGATCTCAAAGCCCTCCATCCCGAGCCGAGACGTTCGCCGGACCGCGAGGTCGAGCTTCACCTGACCGGAAACATGGAGCGGTACACCTGGTCGATCGACGGCAAAACGTACGCCGAAGAGCCGATCATTCCTCTCGTCTACGGCGAACGCCTTCGGCTCACAATGGTGAACGACACGATGATGAACCATCCCATGCATCTACACGGCATGTGGATGGAGCTCGAGAACGGGCAGGGCGAGAGGATTCCGCGGCTGCACACGGTGATCGTGAAACCCGCCGAACGGCTGTCGGTGCTGGTGACGGTGGACGCGCTGGGGCCGTGGGCGTTCCACTGTCACGTGCTCTATCACATGGAGCTCGGGATGTTCCGGGTGGCACTCGTTCAACGGCGCGAAGAGCGAGACCACAGGGGTCATCGATGAAGCGAGCGCTGCTGCCGCTTTTCCTGGTGCTTGTCTCGGGGGGACCGGCCAATGCCGACGAGCCTGCCTATCCCGAGTATCCCGCCTTCGAACCAGGTGAAGCCGTTGCGGCTGACAAGTCCATCTATAGCCTCGTGTTCATCGAGAAGCTGGAAGCGGCGCCCATCAACACCGATGTTCCCCTCGAGCTCGAAGGATTCTGGCGCGTCGGCGACTCCTACAACAGCGTCTGGCTAAAGGTCGAAGGGGAAGGCGACATTCCCGATCGAGAGGGCGAAGGCGAGGCGCAGCTCCTGTACAGCCGGATCCTTACCGCCTTCTTCGATGTCCAGGTGGGCGTGCGAGCAGATGTAGGCTTCAATGACAACGATGCCAGAGCGAGACCGCTGCTCGTCCTTGGACTCGAAGGGCTTGCTCCGTACTTCTTCGAGCTTGAGCCGGCGATCTTCGTTTCAATCGAAGGCGACGTCTCGGCGCGCCTGGAGGCATCGTACGATCTGCTGATCACGCAGCGGATGGTGCTGACCCCCGACATCGAAGTGAACGTGGCCGTGCAAGAAGTTGCGGACTGGGGGATCGGCTCTGGGTTGGGCGACCTGGAGCTGGGCGCGCGGCTGCGCTACGAGTTCATTCGCGAGGTGGCGCCGTACATCGGCGTCAACTGGGTTCGCAGGTTTGCGGGCACGGCGGACCTCGCGGAAGCCGCCGGGGAACCGGTTTCGGAGACACGGTTCGTAGCCGGAGCGCGGGTATGGTGGTGAGTGATCCGCGTAGCAGGCAGTCTCGGTACTGCCCATGCTCCCTGAACTGCTCCGAGGGAAGCCGGCGGGGCCGCGAGCTGGGTGGCCGCCTTTCCGGCACACAGATTTTGTGACCTTGACTCCGTAGTAATGTACGGGGTGCATACTGTCTCCAGATGACGGCGGCAGCATGGAAGTCCTGACCATCGGGCAGCTCGCTAAGCAGGCGGGCGTTGGCGTCGAGACCATTCGGTTCTACGAGCGCGAGGGTCTGATCGCAGAGCCGGAGCGGCGCCCCTCGTCCCGCTACCGGCAGTATCCGCCGCAGGCTGTGCGGCGCGTGCGCTTCATCCGCCACGCCAAGGAGCTCGGCTTCACGCTGAAGGAGATCCAGGAGCTCCTCGAGCTGCGGGTCGATCCGGAATCCACCTGCGCCGACGTTCGCCAGCGGGCCAAGGACAAGATCTCCGACATTGAGGAACGCATCGAGAGCCTCGCCCGGATGAAGGCTGCGCTTGAGCGCCTGGCCCGGAAGTGCCGCGGCAAGGGACCCACGACGGACTGTCCGATCCTCGAAGAGCTGGATCGGGAGGAGAATGGGCATGCCGGCGGTTGAGCTGATCTACGACGGCGACTGCCCGAACGTCGCCGACGCCCGCGCGCAGCTCCTGCGCGCCTTCGCCGAGGCCAAGGTCGAACCCCGTTGGAGAGAGTGGCAGGGCGATGGGGCGGGCAGCCCCGAGCACGTGCGAGGCTACGGATCGCCGACCATCCTCATTGATGGTCGCGATGTGGCCGGCACAGGTAGAAACGGGGGCTCCAGCTGCCGTCTGTACGAGCAACCCGATGGCGCCGTCTGGGGCGTGCCGAGCGTCGGCATGATCGCGGCAGCCCTCGGACCACCAGGCCACCACGCCACATCGGACAGCGGACGGGGCTGGAAGCTCAACTTGGCAATGCTTCCAGGCATTGGCGCGGCCTTTCTACCCAAGGTCGCGTGCCCAGCGTGCTGGCCGGCGTACGCGGGCTTCCTATCATCGATGGGGCTCGGGTTTCTGCTCGACACGGCGTACCTCTTGCCGCTCACGGCCGTGTTCCTGGCGATTGCTGTGGGTGCGCTAGTCTATCGCGCCAAGAGACGTCGGGGCTATCCGCCCTTCGCGCTCGGCTTGGTCGCCGCCGCCGTCGTCCTGATCGGCAAGTTCATCTTCGAGAGCGATCCGGCGATGTACGCCGGCCTCGCGATCCTGATCGGCGCATCTCTCTGGAACACGTGGCCCAGGCGACAGCCAGCAGCCGCGTGTCCGGCGTGCGTCGACGGACAACAACAAATCAACCCGTAGGAGAGAGCCATGAGCAACAAGAGGACGATCGAAGTATTCAGCGCCGGCTGCCCAGCGTGTCAGGAAACCATCGCCCTGGTGAACCAGGTGGCCTGCCCGTCGTGCGAGGTCAGCATCCTCGACATGAACGACGACGCAGTCGCGAGCCGGGCCAAGCAGCTCGGCATCCGCTCCGTGCCGGCGGTTGTCATCGACGGCAAGCTCGCTGACTGCTGCGCGGGGCGCGGGCCGGATGAGGCGACGCTGAGAGCTGCAGGTCTCGGGCACCCAATCGGGTGAAGGGCGTCTCCTGATGATACGAGCAGGGTGGTTCTGGATCTTTCCGCGTGCATCGTGTGTTTCCCAGGGAGCGGCCCCGAAGGTGATGCTGCAGAAGCCGTAGCTACTCGATTCTTCGATAGCTCCGGCCCCCGCTCTTGCGGATCCCGCACCTGCAGTGTTAACTACAGGAAGCGAATGCGCCGAATTCTCCCATACATGGCCGTGCTGATGGTCTACTTGATGACGCCCTCGGCCGGAGAGATCACCGAAAACGTGGTGCACCTCTTGACGAAGGGGCACACGGCGCACGCATTCCAAGACGATGCTCACCAACCGGACAGTCCCGAGCATGGCTGCTCGGGGCCGTTCCATGTGTGCTCGTGCCACTCGTCTACTGCCTTCACGGCCTCGATTGCGGCCGTCGACGTCGGTTCTCCTGTTGCCAAGGAAACCGAGGTGGGCTGGTGGTACGAAAACGCGCCGTCCGACGGCTACCTCGATAGCGTCTTCCGCCCCCCGATCGCCTAGCTCTGCCAACCAGGGGAGTAGTGCGTCCTGAGCACGACGTGCGAGTCGTCGCGCGTACGTAACTCAGGGCTGCTGCTGGACTTGTTTGACCCGCGCGCCCCACGACGGGCAGAGGCAGAGCTATGGAGGAACGATCGCGTATCAGACATACGCGGTGGTCAGCCACCGCGATCATCATCATCTTGGGAAGCGGGTGCGCTCGACCTGCGGCAGGCCAATCACCAACCCTCGGTGCGCCTTCTGTTCGGCCGGCGAGCGAACTTCCGCCGCCGAACCGAGAGCTCACGCTCGAAGTGGCCGTTCGGCATGCCTTCGCGCGCAACCCGGAGATCCGAGCGGCAGAGGCTCGCCTAGGTGAGGCTCGAGGGAGGCTGACCGGCGCCGAGACCTATCCGTATAATCCGACAGCTCAGGGTCAAGCTGCGTCACGGCGCGGCGGCGGGCAGAGCTCGGTGGATTTCGAGGTGGGCCTCGGCCAGCAGATCGAGATTGCCGGCCAGCGTGGAGACCGGATCGACACAGCACGTGGGGAGCTCGCCGCCGAGCGCGCCAGGCTGCTGCGGGCGCAGCGACTTCTGGCGGCTCGCGTGCACCTGGCGTTCGTCGCAGCCCTCGAAGCGCGGGAGCTTCTGGAAGTCTCGCGCCGTGACATGGAGCTGGCCGAGCGACTGCACGATCTCGCGCAGCGACGGCTGGAGCGCGGCGCCGGAACGCAACTCGACGTGAATGTCGCCGCCGCCGAGCTCGGCCGAGCCGAAGCACGCTACCAGGCCGCCGAGGCAGCCTATCAAGCCGAGCGCGCGGCCCTGGCCGAGGCTATGGGCCTCGAAGCGACCTTCTTGCCGCTGCCGCAGGGAGAGTTGCACGTGAGCCTCGATGCGCTGCCTTCCCTCGAACGACTGGTCGAGTCTGCGCGCACGCATCGAGCCGATCTCCAGGCACTGCGCGATCTCGAGGCTGCAAGCCGGGCGCGCCACGAGCTGGCGCGCGCTGAGGCCTGGCCCGATCTGACCGTCCGGGCCTTCGCAGGCCGTGAAGAAGGCAGCGACACCCTCATCGGCGGAGGTCTTTCCATCCCGATTCCGCTCTTCAACCGCAACCAAGGGCGCGTCGAGGAAACGCGGGCACAGATCGATCGGGTTCAGGCGGAGCGACACGCAGGCGAGCTGTCCGTGGGGCGAGAGGTCGTCGCCGCCCATTCCCGGTATCAAGCCGGGTTGCGCACGTCCGAGAGGCTGCGCCAGCTGGTCCTTGGAACACTCGAGCAGAATATCGAGCTGCTGCAGCGATCCTTCGAGGCCGGCAAAGCCACTTGGCCGGAGGTGGTGGTCATCCGCCGCGCGCTCGTCGATGCCCAGCGCGAGCTGACGACTGCCGAAGCGAACGCTCGGCGGGCCTGGGTGGAGCTGCAAGTGGCGGCCGGCCAGATGCCCGTCCCGGAGCCCACCAGCCATCCGGAGGAAGAACAGTGATGCATTGGAAGAGATCAGCCATTCTTCTTGCGGCTGCGCTGGCCATGGCGAGCACCGGTTGCAAGTCCAAAGACAACGAAGAGCACCGCGGCGGAGAGCACGCCGAGCACGGGGCTGAAGACCATACCGAGCACCGCCAGGAGGAGCATGCCGAGCACGGCGAAGACGAACATGGCGAACACGAAGAGGGCGTCGTTCAGCTCAGCCCCGAGGCAGCCGAACGCATTCGGATCCGCGTCGCCCCGGTTGAAGAGCGTGCGCTCTCAGGCGTGCTCACCACGACGGGGCGGGTCGACTTCAACCAAGATCGACTCGCCCACGTCTCCCCCCGCGTTCCGGGAAGGGTTCACCGGGTCCAGGCGACATTAGGCGATGAGGTCCAGGCGGGGCAGACTCTCGCTGTCATCGACTCGATTGAGCTTGGGCGCGCCAAGAGCGCTTTCTTGCGGGCGAAGGTGCAACTCGACCTCGCGCGCCAGACCCTCGAGCGCGAAGAAGGGCTTCTCGAGGACAGAATTACCAGCGAGCAGGCTGTCGCCGAAGCCCGCGCAGCAGCCGAGCGGGCCCGTGCCGCTTATCAAGCCGCAAGGCAGGAGCTGCGCCTGCTTGGCCTCTCCGACCGACAGATCGACAGGACGAGCGCGAACGACCCGTCCGCGGCGTTGTTCCCCCTGTCGAGCCCGATCGACGGCACGGTGGTGGAAAAACACGTGAGCCTGGGAGAGGTCGTCTCGCCGGAGCGCAACCTGTTCACGGTGGCGGACCTGTCGCAAGTCTGGATCTGGATCGACGTGTACGAGCGTGACCTCGCACGCGTCCACCTGGAAGACGACGTTGCGGTCCGCGTCGATGCGTCTCCCGAGCGCACATTCGAGGGCAAGGTCGCCTATATCCGAAACCAGGTCGACCCTGACACTCGCACCGCCCGAGCGCGGATCGATGTCACAAACACCGATGGCCACCTGCGGCCCGGAATGTTCGCCACGGTCACGGTCACCGATCCTCACGGAACCGGGGGCGAGGAGGCGTCCAAGACGCTCGTCGTGCCTTCCGGCGCCATCCAGCGCGACGGCGAAGAACAGGTCACATTCGTTCCCGCAGGCGAAAACCGCTATGAACGGCGCGTGGTTAGGCTCGGTCGCCGGACCGATGCCTACGTCGAAGTGCTCGAGGGCGTCTCCGCGGGCGAGTCGGTCGTGGTCGAAGGGACCTTCTTTCTGAAATCCGAGGCCGCCAAGCACCGCATGGGCGGCGGGCACAGCCACTGAGGGAGGGCCGCATGATCAATCGCATCATCGACTTCTCGCTCAATAATCGGCTCTTGGTCATCATTGGTTGGCTGCTGGTGGTGGGCATCGGAATCCGGTCCTTGAAGGAGCTGCCGGTCGATGCCGTCCCGGACGTGACCAACATTCAGGTCCAGGTGCTCACCAACAGCCCTGGCCTCGCGCCGGAAGAAGTCGAAAAATTCATCACGTTCCCGGTGGAGACCGCCATGAGCGGGCTGCCGAAGGTCGAGGAGATCCGGTCGGTATCCAAGTTCGGCCTCTCCGTGGTCACCGTCGTGTTCGAGGAGGGCACCGACATCTACTGGGCGCGCCAGCTCGTCAACGAACGCCTTTCCGAAGCGCGCGAACAGATCCCGGAGGGGTACGGCGAGCCCGGGATGGGCCCCATCTCCACGGGTCTTGGCGAGATCTACCAGTTCGAGGTGAAGGGCGAGCCCATGTGCGAGGCCGGGCAACCCAACACCGATGCCTGCTACACACCGATGGAGCTTCGGACCATCCTCGACTGGTACGTCAACTACCAGCTCCGCTCGGTGCCTGGCATCGTCGAGGTCAACTCGTTCGGCGGGGAGCTCAAGACCTATCAGGTCACCCTCGACCCGGAGCGCCTTGTCGCCTATGGGCTCACGACGGGCGATGTGCTCGAAGCCCTCGAAGCGAACAACCGTAACGTCGGTGGCGGCTACATCGCCCATCAAGGCGAACAGTACCTGGTGCGCGGTGAAGGGCTCATCGAGAGCCTCGACGCGCTCGGGAGCATCGTCCTCAGCCACGACGAGCAGGGCACACCGGTCTACGTTCGCGATGTAGGCGGGGTCGAGTTTGCCCCCATGATTCGCCAGGGCGCCGTCACCCGCGATGGCCGCGGCGAGGCCGTGGTCGGCATCGTCATGATGCTGATGGGCGAGAACTCCCGCGCCGTGGTCAACCGCGTGAAAGACAAGATCGAGCAGATCAAGAGAACCCTTCCCGAAGGCGTCACCATCGACACGTACTACGACCGCACTGAGCTCGTGCAGCGCACGATCAAGACGGTCGCCAAGAACCTCCTCGAAGGCGGTCTGCTCGTGGTGGTCGTGCTTCTCTTGTTGCTGGGCAACCTGCGCGGCGGGATCATCGTGGCGCTCGCGATTCCTGTTTCCTTCGTGGTGGCTGTCATTGGCATGAGGTGGGCAGGTCTGTCAGCGAACTTGATGAGCCTTGGTGCGGTCGACTTCGGCATCATCGTCGATGGCGCCGTCGTGATGATCGAGAACATCGTCCGCGTCCTCCATCAGCGCCGCGACGAAAGATCGGTGCCCCATCTCGACAAAGTTCGGGCGGCCGCACATCAGGTTGGCCGGCCCGTCGTGTTTGCGGTCGGGATCATCATGATCGTTTACCTCCCGATTCTTGGGCTCCGAGGTGTCGAGGGGAAAATGTTCGTGCCTATGGCGCTCACGGTGATGTTCGCGCTGGCGGGATCTCTCGTGGCCGCGCTGACACTGATGCCCGTGCTGGCCAGCTTCTTCCTCAAGAAGGCGTCCGAGAAGGAACCTTGGCTATTCCGCTTGGCGAAGAAGGCCTACAAGCCGGTTCTGTCCAGAGCGCTCCATTACAAGCGTGTGACCTTTGGTGCCGCGGTCGGCGTCTTTTTGTCGAGCCTGCTGCTCATTCCTTTCATGGGAGCCGAGTTCATCCCGCGCCTCGATGAAGGCGCGGTCGCCATGCAGATCTGGCGGCTGCCGAGCATCTCGCTCGAGCAGTCGAACGAGATCAGCACCATCGCCGAGAGCGTACTGGTGGAGCAATTCCCCGAAGTGGAGACCGTCGTGTCGCGCACAGGCCGTGCGGAGATCGCCACCGATCCCATGGGGGTCGAAATCAGCGACACCTACATCATGCTGAAGCCGCGTGACACTTGGCGCTTCGACACGAAGGAGGAGCTCGTCGAAGCGATCGACCGAGCCATGCAGGAACACGTCCCGGGGGCGATTTTCAGCTATTCGCAGCCGATCGAGCTGCGGGTCCAAGAGCTGATCTCGGGCGTGCGATCCGACCTTGCCATCCAGATCTACGGCGACGACCTCGATCTGCTTAAAGAGAAGGCAGATGAGATTGCTGCTGTCGTCAGCGCCGTTCCGGGTGCGGCGGATGTGAAGGCCGAGCAGACCCAGGGGTTACCACTGCTTCGCGTCCGCATCGACCGTAGCGCCATCGCAAGGTACGGCATCAATGCGTCGCAGATTCTCGATGTGATCGAGACTGTGGGTGGAAAGCAGGTCGGCACGGTGCTTGAGGGGCAGAAGCGGTTCGCCCTGCAGGTCCGCTTCAGCGGAGACGTCCGGCGGAATCTCGAGACCGTGCAGAATCTTCGAGTCGGCGTGCCCCAGCCGGACGGCCCACCGCTTCAGATTCCTGTGTCGCAACTCGCTGATATCAGCATCGAGGAGGGACCTGCCCAGATCAGCCGCGAGCGTATCAGTCGCCGGATCAACGTGGAGGCCAATGTTCGAGGGCGCGACCTCGCGTCGTTTGTGGCGGACGCACAGGAAGCTGTAGAAAAGGTGGACCTTCCACCCGGTTGGACGATCGAGTGGGGAGGTCAGTTCGAGAATCTCCAAGCGGCATCGAAGCGTCTTGCCCTGCTCATTCCAGTCGCGCTGCTGCTGATCTTTGTCCTGTTGTATTCGACGTTCAAGTCGGGGCGCCTCGCCGCGCTCATCTACCTGAATGTGCCCATGGCGATTACCGGTGGGCTCATCGCGCTCACCATTCGCGGGTATCCGCTCTCGATTTCGGCCGGTGTCGGTTTCATTGCGCTGTTCGGGGTTGCCGTGATGAACGGCGTTGTGCTGGTGTCGTATATCCGGCAACGCGAGCTGGAGGGCGAAGATACCGAGCAAGCGGCTCGCCAAGGCGGCATGACGCGCTTGCGTCCCGTCCTCATGACCGCGTTGACCGACATCATTGGCTTTGCGCCGATGGCCATCGCGACCAGTGCTGGTGCAGAGGTTCAGAGACCACTCGCGACCGTGGTTATCGGAGGCCTTTGTACGTCCTTGTTGCTCACCCTCCTCGTCCTGCCGTCCGTCTATACGTGGTTCGCCGAACGGCGCAAAGACGTGGAGGTCTAAAGGAGAACGCCCATGAAGGAGGTCAAAGCCATCATCCAACCGTTCATGCTCGACAGGGTCCTGCTGGCCCTCGAGCAGCTGGGCGACTTGCCCGGTCTGACGCTGTCCCAGGTCTCGGGTTGGGGAAAGACGCGAGCCCAAAACGCGAAGGACGTCGTCGACGAGGGGGCGCACAGGTTTGCCAAGAAGCTCAAGCTCGAGATCGTTGTCAGAGACGAGCTCGCCGGCCCCGTTGTCGAGACCATCGAGCGAGAGGCACACAGTGGCAATCCCGGGGACGGGAAGATCTTTGTCCTCGAAGTCACTGAGGCGGTGAAGATCCGAACTGGGGAGCGCGGTGCGCAAGCGCTCTAGGCTGGTTTCTACGATTGTGTCCGCCGTTCATGAAGAGCGACACCTGTGGGATGCCGGGAACATCCTCGCGGGAACCGTGCCGGAGAAGGGACCAGCGTCGTGACCGGTGCGTGGCTCGTCCTGCTCCTCTCGCTCCTTCCCGGTGCCGGCAACTTCCTGGGTGGGATGGCGGCGGAGGTCCACAAGCCTTCACCGCGCTTTCTCAACTGGGCGCTCCATGCCGCGTCCGGAATCGTCATCGCCATCGTGGCCATCGAGCTCATGCCGGAGGCCCTCGGCTGCCTTGCTGGGTGGTGGGTCGCGCTCGCGTTCCTATTGGGTGGATGCGCCTACGTCCTGCTCGAGTCGGTCGTCGAGCGCCTACAGGCAAAGGACTCGGGAGACGACCGCAGCCGCATGTGGATGATCTACTGTGCCGTCGGTGTCGACCTCGTGAGCGACGGACTGATGATCGGGACGGGTGCGGCGGTGTCCTCGAGCCTCGCTCTCGTCCTAGCCGCAGGACAGGTGCTTGCCGACGTGCCCGAGGGCTACGCCACGGTCGCCAACTTCCGCGACAAGGACGTGCCGCGGCCGAAGCGGATCCTCCTTTCGGCTTCGTTCTTCATCTACGTCGTTGGCTCCGCGATGGCGTCATACTTCCTTCTCCGCGATGCCCCCCGGTCCTTCAAGATGGCGGCTCTTGTCTTCGTGGCCGGTCTTCTCACCGTGGCCGCGGTCGAGGATATGCTCGAAGAGGCGCACGAGGCGCACACAGATAGTCGCCGGTCCGTGCTGGCCTTCGTCGGTGGCTTTGTGCTTTTCACGTTGGTCTCGGCTGTACTTGGCACCGTTACGGCAAGGTAGGATCGGACACCGCGTTCATGCCACACACCATCGATCAAGCAACCCAGTAGGTGATGAGACTCTGGCTCGCGAACAGCCGCAACACCACGGTGTGTGGATGCGCATCGGCGCGCTCCGCGCCGCACGCGAGATCCAAAGTGCCGCGCTGCGTGCCGAGGCCAAGGAGACACTTGCCTGCTCGTATCTCTCGTTCGCCCTGCTGCTTGGCCTCGTGGCAAACGCTGCTGTGGGGTGGTGGTGGGTCGACCCCGTGGCCGCGTTGCTCATGGTCCCGTGGCTCGTGAAGGAAGGACAGGAAGGTCTGCGAGGAGAACCGTGCTGCGACGGCGACTAAGCTGGTACCAAGTGAGCGGCGCGGCAGAGTCTGCCACGCGAAACGGTGCGGAAACGCGGGATTGTCAAGAGAAATTCTGTTATGGTATATGGGCGGGGTAGATGAACCAACTCGCAGCAAGCCTATTGGCGCTCGTCATGTTCGCGACCTCCGGTGCGATCGGGGGTGTGGCGTACCTGTGCCTCATGGATGGCCAGGTCCGTTCGGAGTGCTGCTGCAAGAAGGCCGAAGCCGAGACGGACGATTCATGTGTGAAGGTCGCGCGTGCCGACGACTGCTGCGAGGTCCGCGTTGCTAGCGCCGACCACCTGCCGGCCCGCGTTGAGGCGACCAAACAGCATATGCAGCCAGTGCCGATGGTGGCGACGCTGCCCGCTGTCGTGCAAGTGGCCAGGCCCGCGACCGAGGATGCAAACCTACCGCCAGGAGCGCGCGGTCCACCTCCCGGTAGCGGTCCGCCGCTCTTTGTCTGGAACTGCAGCTACCTGATCTGAGCTCTGCACACGTCTTGGGCTGAGCACGGGCGCGAGTGCGTCCGCTGCTCGATGTGGCGTTCTGCGTTCGCGCGCCGGCGCCGTTCGAATGTGTGCAGGAGCTTATGATCAATGTCGCAACAACCTAGCGTACGATGCCTCCGGCGAGTCGGGTGGTCGTGCATACTTCTCAGCATAGGGCTTGCGGGATGCGCAACGGCGCAAGCGCGCCGCTACGACACCCTTTCATCCGAGCTTAGAGAGGCCGCTCCCACCACCGGGAGCACCTCCTCGAATGGCGAGCCGTTCGAGGTTGACGATCTAAGCCGCCTCGATCGGCACGCGCTCGTCAAGGCCGTGCTGGCGCGCAACCCCAGTGTGGAGTCGGCGCGGGAGGGTTGGCGCGCGGCGCTAGCCGAGTATCCGCAAGTCACGGCCCTCGAAGATCCGATGGTCGAGTACTCGCTCGCTCCGCTCAGCATCGGCTCGGACGCGGTCTCCTACGGCCAGGTGGTCCGTGTCGGTCAGCAGTTTCCGTGGCCCGGGAAGCTGGCTCTGAAAGGGGAGATCGCGCTCGCCGAGGCCGAAGCCGCGCGCGACAACTACCGGGCGACACAACTGCACTTGGCCCTCATGGCGTCGCTGCTCTTCGATCAGTACTACGCCGTCGCTCACTCTCTCGAGCTCAACAAAGAACATCGCCGGCTCATCGAGGACATCAAGGCGATCGCCGAGGCACAGTACGAAGCCGGACGTGCGTCGCAACAGGATGCGCTGCAGGCCGATCTCGAGCTGTCCCACGTCCTTCACCAGCAAGTCGTTCTCGAAGCACGCCGCCAGGTTGTGGTGGCCCAGATCAACGGTCTTCTCCACCGCCGGCCACACCTCCAGCTGCCGCCGCCGCCCGAGCAGATCGAGGCGGACCTCGAGGACTACGCGGATAGCGTTGCCCTTCAGGAACAGGCACTGCGTCTCCGGCCTGAGCTTTCGGCAACGCGTTCAAGGATTCGTGGTCGCGAGTCTGCCGTCGACCTTGCCGAGCGCCAGTACTACCCAGACTTCGGCGTGATGGGCTCCTACAACTCGATGTGGATGGCGGAGGAGCACCGCTGGATGGTCGGTGTCTCGCTCAATGTACCCATCCAGATCGGGGCGCGCCGAGGCGCGGTCGAACAGGCCGAAGCCCGACTCCGCCAAAGCCAATTACAGCTCGCCACCACGACCGATGACGTCCTGGTGGAAGTCGAGCGCTCGCGCCAGCGCGCGATGGAAGCGCAGCACGTCGTCCGGCTGTACCAGGAGCGGCTCCTTCCGGCGGCCCGCGCACAGATCGAGGCGGCGCGTATTGGATACGAGACAGGACGCAACAGCTTCCAAGCGCTCATCGATGCGGAGCGCTCTGTTCGAACTCTCGAGATCCGATACCAGGAAGCCCTGGCCGAGCTTGGCCAAAGGCGCGCGGAGCTTCAGCGCGCCATCGGCCACATCCCAGGCATCACGGACGAAAGGAGCGCGCCATGACCCTCCGCGAAAAGCTCAAGAGGCATCGCGCCAAGCTTGTCCCCGCCGCGATCGCTCTGGTTGGACTCGTCCTCGTAGCACTCTTTTGGTCGAACATCGCCGCGTGGTTCTCGGGGCAGCCGATGCCTTCGGAGTCCCAGCAAGCGGGCACAACCGCACAGGCCGGGCCCTTCCAGATCGAAGCTGCGCTTTCGCCCGATCCGCCGCGGCAGGAGGGGAATGTCCTGCGACTTCGCGTGCGCGATGGGAGCAGCGAACCGGTAGATGAAGCCCAGGTGAAGGTGACCTACCAAATGCCAGCGATGGGCTCGATGCAGGAGATGCGCGGCGAAGCAGATGTGGAGCCCAAGGGCGACGGACGCTACGACGCTGCATTCGATCTCCCGATGGGCGGCAGCTGGACGCTGAAAGCCGAAGTCCAGGCAGGAGAGAGCAGCGGCGAGGCCACGTTCACGATGACGGTTGGCCGCCGGGGACTAACGGTCACCGGCGGCACCGGCAGTGGGCCGGCTGCCGGGCCTACCGCCCCGCAGGTCCCGCCCACCGAGTTCGACGAGCCCACGCTGGCCCGGCTTCGGGCGGCGTTCGAAGCCTATGAACAAGCCCGAGCGCTGCTTGCGCGCGATACAGTCGAGGGCTTGCCGGCGCAGGCCCAGGCGATACACGCCGCGCTCGAGGCCGCTGCGCAGGGTCTCAGCGGACCTTCGAGCGAGGTCACGCAGTGCCTGGCTCAAGCCCAAGAGGCCGCGCAGGCGCTCGGACGAGCCTCGAGCCCGGAAGAGGCGCGTCGCCACTTTGGCGAGGTCAGCATGTATCTCGTGGCGCTGGCCTCGGCAGATCCGCGTCTCGCCGAGGGCTGGAACATTTACAAGTGCCCGATGGCCGAGGGCTTCCCGAAATGGTTCCAGCGGTCACGCCGGCTCGAGAACCCCTACATGGGGCAGCAGATGCTCGAGTGCGGGGTCCGATCCGATTGGACGATCCCTGCCCCCGAAGAGCATGCCCATGCGCACCCAGGGGGCGATGACGAGATCGCTTACTACACCTGCTCGATGCACCCCTCGGTCAAGCAGCAGGGGCCTGGAACTTGTCCCATCTGCGCGATGGATCTCACGCCGGTGACGAAGGAGGAAGTCGAGACCGGCACTATCTTCGTCGACGAGGTCAGGCGTCAACGAATCGGCGTCCGAACCGCACCTGCAGAGCGGCGTCAAATGACGCTGCACATTCGCGCGGTCGGCGATGTCCAGTACGACGAGACTCGCCTTTCCGACGTGAACCTTCGCATGAGCGGCTGGGTGCAGCGCCTGGTGGTCGATGAAACCGGCCAGCGCGTACGCCGCGGACAGACGCTGTTTACGCTCTACAGTCCCGAGCTTTACGCCGCGCAGCTCGAGCACCTCACCGCCGTCCGCCGACAAAGCGAGGGCACCTCCGAGACCTTCGCCAACCTGAGACGCGCATCGAGGCGCCGCCTCGCGCTCCTCGGCATGAGCGAGGCGCAGATCCGAGAGCTCGAACAGCGTGGAGAGGCCCATGAGAACGTTCCGATCCTTGCGCCGGCGAGCGGCTACGTGATCGAGAAGAACGTCCTCGAGGGCGCGCGCGTCGAGTCCGGGGCGCTCGTCTATCGCATCGCCGATCTCAGCCGCGTCTGGATCGACGCCGAGGTCTATGAGTCGGATCTTCCGCACGTTGAAGCCGGCCAGAGCGTGCAAGTCGAGCTTCCGTATCTCCCTGATCGCTCGTTCGACGGTCGCGTGGATTACGTCTACCCGACCCTCCAAGGCGCCACACGTACCGGCCGAGTCCGGGTCGTGCTCGACAATCCCAACCTCGAGCTCAAGCCTGACATGTACGCAAACGTTCGGCTGGAGGTGGATCTAGGTGAGCGTCTCGCGGTCCCCGATTCCGCCGTGATCTACACCGGACCGAGGCGGCTGGTCTTCATCGATCTCGGCGAGGGTCGCCTCCGTCCCAAGGAGGTCAAGCTCGGCGTCCACGCCGATGGCCACTACGAGGTGACCGACGGTCTTTCTGCGGGCGACGTCGTCGTCACCTCCGGCAACTTCCTGATCGCCGCCGAGAGCCGCATTCGCTCGGCCGCCGAGTACTGGGAGGGTGGCGATGATTCCGAGTGAGGGCGACCACGCCCAGAAGGGGATGATCGCTCGTATCATTGCCGCCAGCGCGCGGCGGCCGTTCGTGACGATCCTGTTCGTTCTGGCGATGAGCGCCTGGGGCTACTACTCCCTGCGGAACGCGCCACTCGACGCCATCCCGGATCTCTCCGACACCCAGGTCATCATCTTCACCGAGTGGCAAGGGCGCAGCCCCGACCTCGTCGAAGATCAGATCACGTACCCCATCTCGAGCTCGCTACTCGCGGCGCCTGAGGTGAAGTTCGTCCGCGGCCAGTCCTTCTTTGGACTGTCATTTGTCTATGTGATCTTCGAGGACGGGACGGACATGTACTGGGCGCGAAGCCGCGTCCTCGAGTATCTCAATTCCGCGCAAGATGATCTTCCCCAAGGCGTGAACCCCACGCTTGGACCGGATGCCACCGGCGTTGGATGGGTCTTCCAATACGCCTTGGTTGACCGAAACGGACAACACGATCTGCAGCAGCTCCGGTCGATGCAGGACTGGAATATTCGCTACGCGCTTGAGAGCGTCCCTGGCGTCGCGGAGGTCGCCTCGATTGGTGGGTTCGTCAAGGAGTATCAGGTCCAGATCGACCCGGTTCGCCTGCGCGCGTACGACATCTCCATCAACGAGGTCGTTCGCGCCGTGCGGGAGTCCAACGAGGACGTCGGCGGACGAACGCTCGAGATCGCCGGGCACGAGCAAGTCATTCGTGGACGTGGCTACGTCGAGAATCTCGATGACCTGCGCGAGATCCCCCTGAAGCTGGGCCAGGACGGGACACCGGTCCTGCTCCGCGACATCGCCGTGGTGAGCCTCGGGCCAGCCCCGCGGCGCGGAATTGCCGAGCTCAACGGGGAGGGAGAGGTCGTCGGCGGCATCGTCATCATGCGCTACGGAGAGAACGCTCTGCAAGTAATAGATGCGGTCAAAGAACGGCTCAAAGACGTCGAGCAGGGTCTTCCGGACGGTGTCGAGCTCAAGATTACCTATGATCGCTCCGGACTCATTCGCGACGCCATCGACACGCTCACCCACACGCTCATCGAAGAAATGATCGTGGTGAGCCTCGTCATCTTCCTGTTCCTGTTGCACGCGCGAAGCGCCCTGGTCCCGATCCTCACGCTCCCGCTCGCGGTGCTCCTGGCGTTCATTCCGATGTTCTACCAGAACCTCACCGCGAACATCATGTCGCTAGGCGGCATCGCGGTCGCGATCGGCGCAATGATCGATGCCTCGATCATCATCATCGAGAACATACACAAGAAGCTCGAGGCTTGGGACCAGGAAGGCAGGCCGGGGACTCGGTGGGAGGCGACCGTCGGCGCCATGCAGGAGGTTGGGCCGTCGATCTTCTTCTCGCTGCTCGTGATCACGGTCTCGTTCCTGCCGGTCTTCACGCTCGAAGGCACCGAGGGACGCCTGTTCAAGCCCCTGGCTTTCACCAAGACCTACTCGATGGGCTTCGCAGCCATCCTTGCGGTCACGCTCACCCCGGCGCTCGCTGTCCTGGTGATCCGAGGAAAGATCGTTCGCGAGGAGAAGAACCCGCTCAACCGCTGGCTCATCGCCCTTTACACACCGGTCGTCCGCTTTGTCGTTCAGTACCGGAAGACGGTCATCGTCCTTGCCGTGATCGCGATGGCGGCGACGGCTCCGGCGTTCTTCCGATTGGGCACGGAGTTCATGCCCCCCCTCAACGAGGGCGCCATCCTCTACATGCCGACATCGCCTCCCGGCATGAGTGTGACCGAAGCATCCAACATCCTCCAAGCGATGGATCGTCAGCTCAGCGAGTTTCCCGAGGTGGAGTCGGTATTCGGGAAGATCGGCAGAGCACGCACTGCGACGGATCCAGCTCCCATCAGCATGGTCGAGACGACGGTCGTGCTCAAGCCGCGGTCCGAGTGGCGTGATGGCATGACTTGGGATGCGCTCATCGCCGAGATGGACGAGAAGCTCCAGTACCCGGGCATGCCCAACATCTGGTGGATGCCGATTCAGACGCGCACTGAGATGCTGGCGACCGGCGTCCGCAGCCCGCTCGGGATCCAGGTGTTCGGCGACGACCTCGAGACCATCGAGCGAACCGCCGTTGAGATCGAGAAGGCGGTCGCCGAGATCCCCGGCACCCGAAGCGCGTTCGCGGAGCGATCGACCGGAGGCTTCTTCGTGGACTTCAAGGTGAAGCGAAGCGAGGCGGCGCGCCACGGCTTGCGGGTCCAAGACATCAACGAGGTGCTCATGACCGCCGTCGGCGGAATGAGCATCTCGGAGACCGTCGAGGGGCGTGAGCGCTATCCCATCAGCGTCCGCTACGCCCGCGAGTTCCGAGACGATCCGAATCTGCTCAACGACATCTTGGTCGCCACCAAGACCGGCGCTCAAATCCCCATCACACAGGTCGCTGACATTCGTTTCGTCACCGGTCCTCCAATGATTCGGAGCGAGGACGGCAAGCTCGCCGGGTTCGTGTTTGTCGACACCGACCGCCCGATCGACGACTACGTCAAGGACGCCAGAAGAGTGATCGCGGAGCAGGTGGACCTGCCGTCAGGGATTCGCCTCGGCTGGGCCGGGCAATTCAAATACCTCGAGCGTGCCAAAGCGAAGCTGAAGATCGTTATTCCGCTGACACTTCTCATCGTGGTCATGCTCATCTACTGGAACACGCAGTCGGTGATCGAGACCGGAATCGTACTTCTTGCCGTCCCCTTTTCCCTCATCGGTGCGATCTGGCTTCTCTACCTGCTCGACTACAACATGAGCATCGCCGTCTGGGTCGGCATCATCGCACTGGCGGGTCTCGATGCAGAGACTGGCGTCGTGATGCTTCTCTACCTGACCCTTGCCCACAAACGTTGGAAGGAGGACGGCAGACTCAGACGCTTTGTCGACCTGCGGGAGGCGATTGTCGAAGGAGCCGCAAGACGGGTACGGCCCAAGCTGATGATGGTGGTAACGACGACGATTGGCCTCTTGCCGATTCTCTGGAGCGCCGGGGCCGGAGCCGATGTCATGAAGCGTATCGCCGCGCCTATGGTCGGCGGGCTCGTGACCTCGTTCCTGCTCGAGCTCACTGTGTATCCGGCGATCTTCGCCGTCTGGAAGGGCCGCGGACTTCCGAAGGACACACCGCCAGCCGAGGCGACCGCCCTCGAGGAAGGAGAACCAGTATGAACAACGCAAAAGGAACGGCGAGCCCCTTGGGGTTCGTCGCCATCACAATTCTGGCGACCATGAGCGTGACCGGTATGGCCCGGGCGCAAGAGCGTTCCGCGGGTGCTGCCATCCCGCAGGAAGCGCGATCCCGCATCGAGCGCACTCTGGAAGCATACGAGGCGGTTCGGGGCCGCCTCGCCAACGACGAGTTCACGGCGGTGACATCGACCGCCAGGCCGCTCGAACGTCTCGCAAAGGATCCGACTCCCCGTGTCCCCGAAAACCTTCGCGGACATCTTCGCGAGATCGAGGTGACGGCTCGTCGTCTGCGGCGGATGTCCAAAGGTGATGCGAGCGCCGTCCGCCGTGCCTTTGGAGACGTGAGCCGACCCATAGTCGCTCTCGTCATGGCGCAACCAAGCTTGCGGCGTGGCTGGCATCTCTTCGAGTGCTCCATGGCCGAGGGGTACAAGAAATGGCTCCAGAAGGCGGAGCAGATCTCAAACCCCTATATGGGCCGGCGGATGCCTCGCTGTGGTTCGCAGCGCGCATGGCAATAGCGCGGGGCTCGCGTGCGGCGTCGGGGCCACCGTCGTCCTGGCGCTCGCACTCGGGGCGACCGTGGCGCGCGGACAGCCAGGGCACGAGCATGTCCACGCCACCGGTGAAACGACCGATGACTCGGATGTCGCGCACCGGCTGTCGCACGACCTGGCGTGCATGTGCGGCGAGTGTGATCGGCTTCCCTTGGCCGACTGCCGGTGCCCGTTCGCAGCCGAGGAGCGCGAGAAGATTGCGGCGATGCTCCAGGATCACGACCTCGCAGCCGAGAGCGGACGAGACGCCGCGTACGAGGCGATCGTGGACGCCTACGTCGATCGATTCGGCCCCAAGGTTCTCACGGCGGCTTCCAGCACGCAGAGCAAATCCGCCCTCCGTTGGCTGTTGCCCATCGTTGTCGCCGTGGTGGGTCTCGGATCCCTCATCGCCGTTGTCGAGATCATCCAGCGTCGCGTGCGAGCCAGAAGCGGCAAGCGTGCTCATGGGAATCGTCGGTCCACGACGAAGTCGCGCAGGAAGTCCAAATCACGATGAACCAGTCTGTCCCACCAGTAGTTCCAACCGTTCCAATCATCAACAACTAGGAGAAGAGAAAGATGATCAGAAGGAGTCTATTTATTGCGGTCTTGTCGTTCGCTGCCACCGGGGTGATGCTCGGGGCTTGCAAGAAAAGCGACGAAGGAAGCAACGAGGAGCCCAGCCCCAGCGCACCCGCGGCGGCGCCCACGCCCTCGGCGGCAGCGCCGGAAACGCTCTCTGCGGAAGGCATCGAGAGCATCACCCATGCTCTCGATGCCTACGAGCAGATTCGAGCGCAGCTGGCCGCGGACGATGTCGCCGGCGTCACATCGAGTGCTGAAACGCTTGCGAACGCCGCGGGCGAGGCGGCTTCGAAGGTGCCGGAGAAGCTTCGCACACACCTGCAAGAGGTCGCCTCTTCGGCGCGCGGCTTGAAGGACATGTCGAAGGAGGACGCCAATGCCGTCCGCCGCACTTTCGGCGACGTCAGCCGCTCTGTCATCGTGCTGCTCGCGGCCGAGCCAGCTCTTCAAGAGGGGCGTCACGTGTTCAAGTGTCCCATGGCCCAGGGATACAAGAAGTGGGTGCAGCCGACTGCCGAGCTCTCGAATCCCTACATGGGCACGCGCATGCCCTCGTGCGGGTCCGCGAGCGACTGGGCGGTGGACGGATAGAGCGGCCTGCTCTCCGTCAGCGGCACCCCAAGGTAGAGCGTGTCGTTTTTCCCCGCCTGCGGCAGGATGCACCAGAACTGATCCGATCCCGGCAATGGCACCCCCGGGTGCACCTTCTGGCATTGGTGTGAAATATGCATGCGCTGTGCCTTATGCCTCGCGGATTTCAAAGACAGGCGGCCGCACGCCTGAGGGGCGCTCATTGGGGAGGGGCGAGTCTACGCCTCGAGAGGGTCCTGCGCTCGATCGTCTTACTGGCGGCGCTGGCCTTCGGAGCGTCCTGCCAGAGCTCACGCGAAGAGCCCGAGCAAGCCCAGCCGGAAGCTCCTACCAGCAAGGCGGATGACCAGACCATGGGCGACGACGGCATGATGAACGGTCACGGCATGATGGGCCGCGACGGCATGGGCGAGCTGATGCGCGACATGCCGGAATGGATGATGAGCGGCGACATGCACATGGATGTTACGACGCCACCTCTTTGAAAAGCATTCGCGCCGCCTCCATGATGGGCATCA
>CAYYWA010000047.1:0-24366 GCA_964475255.1 uncultured Sorangium sp. | reverse complement strand
CGGCGAGGTCAAGCACACGCAGAGCGCGTTCGACACCGAGGCGTGCATGGTGGCGACGCAGGCCGTCGTTCCCGAGGGAACGATGGACATCCCGCGCGCGGTGCGGCTCCAGCTCGAGGAGCAGACGATCACCGAAATCGAGACCATCGCGGTGCGCCCCGGCGACTACGCGCTCGCCTCGAGCAACCCTCAGGCGATCATCGACGTCGCGGACGACGTCGGGTGGGAAGAGCCCGTGCCCGAGGCGCAACGCAACTCGCGCGAAGCGATCATCGCCTGGATGGACAAGTACTTTCGGATGTTCCCCGCGGGCGTCTGCAACGTCAGCAACACGTGCAGGCGCTACGAAAACGGGGGCGGCAACTTTGCCTGCACTGCTGGCGCCAGCTGCAACGCGGGCCAACCTGGCCCCGGTGATGCCAACATGGTTCCGCGCCTGATCCTCGCGGACGAGGAGACCGGCATCGGCGTCGGCTTCACCCTGTTTTTGGGGCAGTACACCGACATGCACATGTTCAAGATGTACGGCGACCAGGTCCACGCCGTGCACGCCATCTTGGGCGAGGCGGAGAGCTCGGGCTGGGACTGAGCGGAGGGAAAGCCGTGGGCTGCGCGCTCGCCGTGCGCCGCTAGCGGCGGGCTCCATGCGCGAGCGTGCACCGCGCGCCGCGGGCTCCATGCGTGAGCGTGCACCGCGCGCGACGGGCGTGCTACGAGTGGCGGGCCGCGTGTTCGCGCTTCGTCTCGTTCCGCTCTCGGCGCTGTCTCTGGTGGTACTCGGCGCTGCCCGAGCGAGCGCAGCGGAGCTCGTGTGGTCCGCGCCGGAAGCGTGCCCGACTCAGGCGGCCGTGACGGAGCGGCTCGCGCTCGCGAGCGGGGTGGCGCTCTATCACACGGCGCCGCTCTTTTTCGGGCTTTCGCGGAAATCGCGCCACGAAAGCCGGAGGTCTCCGAGTCTTTCTCGCTACGGCGCGGCCGGGGGCCCGAACCAGGTGGTGAGGGCCTCCCGAAGGCCCTCGGCCGTGCCGTGTCCGACCCAGGCGACGTAGCCGTCGGGACGAATCAAGACGGCCGTGGGAGCGGGGACGGCGCCGAGCACCGGGAGCTCCCACGCGCCCGCGTAGCGCGCCGCGACTCGTCGAGCTCGCGCCGCCCAAGGCGTGATGTCGAGGGCGCCGGGATCGCCGAGGTCGAGGAGGATCGGGCGGGCATCGTGCAGGAACGTGAACACGCGCCGTGACCCCTCGGCGGTGATCACCTCGAGATCGGGCATGCGACGGCCGAGCAGGGCGTGTCCCTCTCCGAGGTCGTAGTGAACGTCGAGCCCGGAGAGCAACGCCGCGTAGCGCTTCCGGGGCCCGTCCATGCGGCAGACGTCGGCGAGGAGCTCGCGCAGCGCACCGGTGCGCTCGTCGCCGCGGCTGAGCGCGGTGATCGCCATGGTGGCGCGGAGCACGCGCGCCCCGACCGGGTGCTGCTCGGCGTGGTAGGTGTCGAGCAGGCGCTCGTCGGAGATTCCGTTCACCACCTGAGCGAGCTTCCACCCCAAGTTCACCGCGTCCTGAACGCCGAGGTTCAGGCCTTGTCCGCCGTTCGGGGAATGCACGTGCGCCGCGTCGCCAGCGAGGAGCACGCGGCGATCGCGATAGGTCGCCGCCTGTCGAGTCATGTCGGTGAATCGGGAGAGCCAGGTGACGGCGTGGACCCCGAAATCCGTTCCGTAGAGGGCGATGAGCGTCTCCCGCAGCTCGTCGAGGGTCGGCTCGTCGCCGCGCCGGACCTGCTCTTCACGCAGCACGATCCGCGCGCGGTTGCCGTCGCCCATCTTGCCGAGGCCGTAGTTTCCCTTCGCATCGCGGCGGATGCCCCACGGCGGCTCTTCGGCGACGGAGGCCTCCGCAATCAGATAGCTCGTCGAGGCGTCCCATCCCGGGAACGCGATCCCGGCTTCCTTGCGGATCCGGCTGCGACCCCCGTCGCACCCCACGAGATACCGCGCTCGAAGCGAGCTGCCGTCGGAAAGCTCGACGTCGACACCGCTCTCGTCCTGCGCGAAGCCCGTCACTTCGCGCCCGCGAAGGATGGGCACCGCGAGCTCGGCGACCCAGTCGGCGAGGATCTGCTCGATGCGGTTCTGCGTGAGCGCGAGCCAATAGTTGTGGCGAGTCGGAAAATCGCTGATATCGAGCGGGATCTCCGGGAGCGACGCGAGCTGAGCCGTCCGCCCTTGCGACAGGAAGCGCTCGGCGATGCCCCGTTGATCGAGCACTTCGATCGCGCGCGCATGCAAGCCGCCCGCGCGCATACCGGCGAGCTCCTGGTTCTCGCGCCGCTCGACGAGGACCACGTCGACTCCCGCCAGCGCAAGCTCGCCTGCCAGCATCAAGCCCGTCGGCCCGCCTCCGGCGATCACCACCGCCGAGCTCGTCTTGTCCCCGCTTCGTTTCGATTCTTCGCGCATCTTCGAACCTCCGCGTTCATCGCTTTTCGCGTGAGGCCGATCACTCTGCGGCACGACCCGGGGCTTGCTGCAAGTCCCCGGTTCTGGCATATGACGGAGGTGGCAAGGGGGTGGGGTCGCGCTTCCTCCTCGTTTCGTTCGCGGCTTTTGCGCGAATGGCGGCGCGCCCATTTGGGCGACTGCTCGTGAAACGGGGTCAACGGGGCGCTCGGATGCGGCGCGCTCGCACCGCATCGGCGCCACCGAGGTCCTCGAGGATTTGGGCGAGGAGGGACTTGGCGTTCTCGATGGGCGCGGAGCCGTGCCGCTCGCGAATTCGCCGCTCGAGGCCCCTGCGGATCGCCCGGGCTCGCGCGATGCTCGAACGGCCTCGTTTGGAAAGGCGCACGGTGCGCGCACGCCGATCGCGAGACGGCGCGTCCTCGAGATAGCCGAGCTCGACGAGCTCGGCCACGGCCTTCGACGCCGCTTGCTGGCTCACGTCCAGGCAGCGAGCCAGGTCGCTCACCGCGCGAGGTCCGCCGACGAGGTGTTGGAAGACGTACCCGTGCGCGTGGCGGAGGTCTCGGAAGCCCGCTCGATGGAGCGCTTCGAGCACGAGGTCGTTGAGGCGCATGCCGACGAAGAGGCACAGGTAGCCGAGGTCGAGGTCCTGCGGCTCGACCGGCGCATTCGGGGAGCTCTTCACACCCTCGTCTTGATCCACAACCGAGGTTGTGTAAAGCTCGAACCCGTTCGGAGGACGCCACCATGAGCAACCTGGAGCGAGCGAAGGCCTTTCTGCGAGCGATCGAGGCGCGCGAGGACGTCCGGCCCTTTCTCGCGCCGGACATCGTGCAGCGAGAGTTTCCGAACCGGCTCGTCCCGAACGGCGCGACCCGCGACCTTTCGGCCCTGCTCGAAGCGAACGAGCGCGGGCGGCGTGTCGTCACGAGCGAGCGCTACGAGGTGCTCGGGGCGCTCGAGAGCGGGGACGAGGTCGCGCTCGAGGTGCGGTGGACGGCGACGCTCGGCGTGCCGCTCGGTACGATTCCCGCGGGAGGCACCCTGGAAGCACACTTCGGAGTCTTCATGACCTTCCGCGAGGGCCGCATCGTTTCCCAACGGAACTACGACTGCTTCGCGCCGTTCTGACGGCGTCGTCGAGCTCCACGACGCTGGGGGGCTAGACGAAGCTCCAGCCGAAGCGAACGAGGTAGTAGTACGCGACGAGCTTGGGCAGGCGGAGCAGCGCGATGAGCAAGAAGGCGCGCGGGGGGAGCCGGCAGACGCCCGCGAAGTAGCAGAGCATCGAGAACGCGACGGGCGTGATGCTCGCGAGGAGGATGACGCGGGTCCCGTGCGCGGCGTAGATGCGCGTCGCGACGCGGCTCGAGCGGGCGAAGAGCCGAGACACCCACGGCATGGCTCCGACGTTGCGCGCCACGACATACCCGGTGGCCCCGCCGAGCAGGGAGCCGCTGGCCACGGCGCCGAGCGCGGCGACCTGGGAGCCCCCGGCCGCGATGGCGAGCAGCATGTAAAACTGCGGAGGCACGGGGCAGTGGAACCCATCGGCGAGGAACGTGCCGAGGGCCATGCCGAGCAGGCCGAAGCGATCGACGAAAGAGCGGCCGAGCGCCTCGAGCTCCGTCCGGAAACCCTGGCCCACGAGGACCACGACGCTGACGAGCACGACGAGCGCCAGGAGCCAGCGGAGCGCGAGCGAGAAGCTCGGCCGCTCTTTCGCGTCCGTCTCGAGGGGGGCGGCCGCCACCTCGGGGGCGTTCGAGCTCGTCGGGCCCATTCCGGCAAGAATGGAGCGCCTGGGGAACGCCGCAACCCGTGTGTGAGCCAATTGGGCTCTTCGGGCCCACCGAGGAAGCGTGGCATTTCGTGTCTCCACCCCGGTCGTCCTCCTTCTGTGTTCGTTGCCGCGCGTGGCCTGGGCGATGGATCCGCTCGAGGACCTGCCCGCGGACGAGCCCTCGTTCCACCTCTCTCTCGAGAGTCCACGCACACCGGCCGTGACTGCGGAAGCGTATGCGGGCCTGTCGGTGCTCGGAACGCGGGTCGCGCTCTGGGCGCACGGCGTCGGGGGAGGACAGGTGCGGCTCCGCTTCGGCGTGGTCGAGCTCGGTGGGTTCTACGAGCAGAGCGATCATCTGGAGCAGGGCGAGTTCCGCGCTGCGGGCGGCTTCGCGGGGATCGCGCTGCCGTACCGAAATTGGGTCGACGTGCACGGGGCGGTGTCGCTCGGCTCGCGCACGCACAGCGAGGAGGACGCGCGCTACGGTCCGGGCGGCTACGCGCTCTCGAGCCCGATGCTCGGCGTGCGCGCGGGGGTCTCGGATCGAAGCGGTTCTGCGATCGTCGGGGCGCGGCTCGGCCTCGAGCTTCGAGTCGACGTCGATTGGCGACGCCACCGCGCTCCGTGGCGCGTCGAGTACCCGGTGCCCGATTCGGAGCCGATCGTTTTTACCGGCGTGACCGACGCGGGCGGCGTGACGGCGGCGCTGGTCATGACGGTGGGCCTCGACGTCGCACCGCGTGGCGACCGGAGCACGGCTGCCGTCGCGACGGCGGGCCTTCCGTGACGGCCCACGACGCGCTCACGGCGCGGTGCGCACGAGCACGGAGAACGCGCTGCCTTCCGGGGCGTTCTCGAGGCGCACGAGCACGGAGTTGTGCCCGGCGCGCAGCGTGGCCGGGACGAACCCCTCCGCGAGCACCCACGGCTTGAGGTGCGCTTCGCTCGTGAACACGAGCTCTCCGTTCAGCCAGAGCTTCATGGAGTCGTCCGCGCCCATGGCGAGCCAGACGGCCCGCTCGCGAGCCGAGCGCAGCTCCGTATCCGCGCAGTGAACGGAGTAGGGCGTGTCGTCGGCGACGGCTCTCGAGCTCGGCGTCGAGGCTCGTCGAAGTCGCCGGCTTGCCACAAGTCGTTCGTCAGCGCGGGGAGCCCGGCCGGTATGCGTGCATTTGTGTCCAGTGCATGTCCGGAGCGCGAGCCGCACGCAGTCGGTCGCGTCGCTCTCGCGATCGCTCCGAAAGCAAAATTCTGAGCCTAGAGTGTGGCCGGGCGCGCCGGGCTCGGGCCTCCCTGACGAGGACGCCCGAAATCCAGGCCGAGCCACGGAAACGGCGCCGATACTCGCGCCCCGGCGGCCGTTCGGGCTTTCCGGCGGAGAAGCACGCTGTTATCCATCCCCGCGAAGGAGCCGCTCATGGATCTCGAACGCCAGGTAGGCCTCGGAGTGAATGGCAAGCACGCCGCGCTCGACCGTCGCACGATGGGACGCGCGATCGCGCTCAAGCTCGCCGCGATGGGATTTCGAGTGCCGGAGAGCGCTGGCGACGAGGAGCTCCTCGATCTCGGTCGCGATTTGTTCGCGCGCTACCGCGAGCAGGCCCGGCTGCTGAGCGACCACTTGTGCCCGGCCGATCGGCGCATCCAGGCGTTCATCGACTCGCTCGCCGATGCCGCGGCGCGCGCGGTGACCCCGCGACTCCCCGGCTCGACGTTCCTGCTCGATCGCTACGGGATCGCGCGCGAGGTCTCGCTCCCCTGGGACGCGGAGGAGTGGCACAACGAGGTGATCAGCAGCTACCGCCTCGACAATGGCGTGCTCCACAATCCGCTCAATGATCGGCGGACGACCCAAGGCGTGTTCCACGTCGCGGACGTCGGGCTCCCCGTTCCGGGCGACAAGCTCGCGGTGCCGCTCGTCACGTACCTCCACATGCTGGAGCACGCGCTGCATCCGCCTTCACACTTGATGCGCCTCCCGTACTCGGCGGGCTGGGACGAGCCCGTGGAGACGATGGCGTCCCTCTTGCTGCGCCCGCTGGTGTGCCCGGCGGTCCCGAAGGTGTCGCCCGAGAAGCGCATGGAGGTGCGGTTCTTCGCGCCGGGTGGCCTGGTCGCGAACCTCGATTTCGTCGAGAGCATCTTCGGCAATGCGGGCGATCCGTACCTGCCGGAGAACGACGCCGCGCTCGACGTGGATCACTGGACCGGCCAGACCGGCTGCGTGATCCTCGCGCCGCACTTGGTGCGCCTGCGCAAGAAGGACGTCGGGCTCCCGCACGTTTCCCAGGCCACCGAGGCGCAGCGCAAGTCCGGCATGTGCTGGGCGGATCCGGACGAGCTCTACAACGACGGGAGCCCCTTCAAGATCACGGCGCGGAGCATGGATGGGGTGATGGTCACCATCCTCGCCGACAACTACTTCGGCTACTGCAAGAAGGAAGTCAAGACGCAGATCAGCTTCGCCGCGAACCTGTTCGGGCTCGCGGAGGAGGAGCACGCAGGCGGCGCGCTCGCCTTCGCCACGCAGAGCCTCGGCTACCACTTCGCTCCGGATCGGCTGCAGTCGCTCGGGCATCGCTTCGAGGAAGCGCTCGAGCTCTTGGGGGAGCGCGCGGTGGTGCACCCGAGCGGCTACGCGACCGACAAGACGTACCCCGAGATCCACTACCTGCCCGAGGACATGACCATCGACCTCGAGCAGCAAGCCATCCGCTGGAAGAGCCGCGGTGAAGACCAAACGCTGAAGCTTTTGCCCGGCCGCATCTACGTGCATCCGAGCGGCTACAAGGTCCGGATGGAAAAGCACCCGGCGGCGCCGAGCTGGCGCCTCGTCGGGACGGCCGCCGAGGGCACGTTCTGTCACAAGCCCTGCACGGTCTCGGGCGGCGGAAAATCGGAGATCAGCAAGAGCTTGGTCGATGCCGTGATCTACGGCCCCATCTACGTGAAGAACCTCGATGAGGACATGAGCCTCGTCGAGGCCATCTTCAATCGAGACTACCGCGAGGCGCTCCGGCCCGAGCGGAGGGCGGCGGTCGACAACTCCCGTCCGCTCCTGTCGGCCGATCGATCCCTGGGCTCGGTGATCAAGCTGCTCACGCCGAACCCCGTCGACTTCACGCCGGAGTACAACGCCTGGCTCGAGAGCATGCCGAACTACGTTCGCGCGCTCGTGTTCGTGATCAAGCGCTTCTATCGGCCGGACTGGGGCACCGACTTCCGGAAGCACTTCACCGTGGACATCATCAACGGCGCTCCGGGGCACGAGCTCAAGTACGGCGGGCGCAAGCTCGTCGGCAGCTATCTCCGCGTGGGACTCCTCGGCAACGGCGCCTGGCGCACGTACAAGCTTCGCCAAGACTTCATCGCGGCCGACAAGGTGCAGATGGAGGACGACATCACGGCCTCGGTGGTCGTCTCCGCGCGCGACCTGTTCGGGTTGCCCTCCGAGTACGACGGCCATCCGAGCCTGAAGCTCGCCGAGAACTGCGAGTTCAGGCTGTTCCAGCGGCCCGACGACGCCATCCACCCCGGGCTCGACAAACAGACGGAAGAGGACATGGCCGCCTCGGGGCTCTTCTGCTCGAACTACCAGCCGCTCACTCCGGCGGACGCGCGGAACATCGCCGAAGAGGTGGCCCTCCACGATGCGTTCACCGAGCCCATGCAGCGACACGTGGCCCGGAACGCGGAACGCGAGGAGGGCTACTCGATCTGCTCGGCGAAGCCCCGACTCGTCGGCGGCAAGCCCAGCAAGAACCCGCGCTATCTCCAGGTCCGGCCGGACCTCGCGCGGCCGCGTGATCGCTACGTCGCCGAGTTGGGGGCGCGCCTCTATCGACGCGTTCCGTGGCCAGAGCCCGTGATTTTTCCGGTGATCAGCGTGCTCTCGGGGCGTCGCAACAATCCCCCGGACGGCGCGATTCGCCCCCTGTGTGTGTACGGGCCGATTCACTATCAAGAGCTGCCCGAGCTCTTCATGGACTACATCTGTTCCGTCACGGGCAAGTCGCCGAGCACGACCGGCGCGGGGACGGAAGGCGCGCTGACGAAGGGGCCGTTCAACGCGGTGTGCGCCACCGCCGATTTGAACAATGCCCTCGTCTCGATGGTGCTCACCGGCTACGCCGGGTTCAGCTCGGCCGCGGGGTGGATCGGGCCGAAGTTCCAGGTGGACCACGACATCAGCCTGCTCGTGCCGGAGGTGTGGTGCCGCATGTTCCCGCACGAGCGGGATCCGGCACGGCTCATCGCCGAGGGACACCTCGAGCGGCTCGAAGATTTCGAGATGGACGGTCGCAAGGTGGCGGCGAGTCGCCTCGGCTATCGCATCACGGTGAAGTTCGTGCACACGTTCCTGGGGCGCGTCTTCGACAATCCCGCGGACGTGTTCACGGAAGAGATCCTCAAGCCCGAAACGCAGGATCTCGGTGTGTTCGCCGACGGCGTCGACAACATCGTCGAAGCGCAGCGGCGCGTCGCGCTGACGTTCTTCGAAGACGGCAGCATCGGTGATGCGTGCCCACCGCTTCGCGCGCTGCTCCACATCATGGCGTACGGCCACTACGAGGGGAAAGACGTGCACCACCCGGAGATCCGCGGGCTGTTCGAGCGCGAGGCCGTGCTCGCGAGCGACTGGTATCGCGAGCGGCTGCGCGTGAAGCAAGAACGCGACGTCGCGCTCTGGCGGCGGCACGTGCGCTCGCTCAACGAGTTCTTGCAGCAGCCGAGCCACAGAGACGAGGCGGAGCGCCTCGGTATCGCCGAGCGCCTCGCGCACGCTAGGCACGAGCTCGAACGCGTGAGCCACCCGTCGTATCTCGACGCGCTGGAGGGCACGATTGGCGCCGACCCCGTACACGGGGCAGCGGCCGAGCTCATTCTCTCGCGGTCTCGCCGCGAGCCCGCACATTCCCTTGCGAATTAGCGAACTTCCGCGAGGGGCGTGGCCCGCGTGCCCCAATGGGGAGCCTTGCGTGCTCCCACACCATCGTGTATAGGAACGGGCACGGTGTTCCGGCCGTTCTTCTTCTGGTTTGCCTACTGGCGCCCGCTGCTGCGGCGTCCGGGGCTCGTGTACTGACCAGAACGAGAGGTCGAAACAGCACAAACCCCTGGCCGCCGCGAGGCAGCCGGGGGTTTTCGCTTTGTGGGTCCCGCCATGCCTCAGACCAGAAACCTCAGAGTCGTCGATACCACCGTGCTCCAGAGCCCGAACCAGATCCTCGAAGAGCTTCCGCTCGGTGAGCGGGCTGCGGATCGCGTGTTTCGAGCGCGCAGGGAGGTGGAGCACGTGCTCCATGGTGAGGACGAGCGACGGCTCGTGATCGTCGGTCCGTGCTCGATTCACGATCCGGAGGCAGCGCTCGACTATGCGGCGCGTTTGCTCCGACTCCGCGAGCGCTTCGCCGAGGAGCTCGTGATCGTGATGCGCGTCTATTTCGAGAAGCCGCGCACGACCGTCGGCTGGAAGGGACTCATCAACGATCCGCACCTCGATGGCACGTTCGACATTCCGACGGGGCTCCGCACGGCGCGCCGGCTGCTCCGGGATCTCGCGGAGCTCGGCATGCCTTCTGCGACGGAGATGCTGGATCCGATCATCCCGCAGTACCTCGCCGATCTCGTCACGTGGACGGCCATCGGCGCGCGAACGACGGAGAGCCAAACCCACCGCGAAATGGCGAGCGGGCTCTCCATGGCCGTCGGGTTCAAGAACGGCACGGACGGCAGCCTCACCGTCGCCATCAACGCGATGATCGCGGCGTCGCAGTCGCACAGTTTCCTGGGCATCGACGGCGACGGGCGCGTCGGCGTGGTCCGCACCGCGGGCAACCCGCACACGCACCTCGTGCTGCGCGGAGGCCGCGGCGGCACGAACTACGGGCGCTCCGACGTAGAAGCGGCGGCGCGCGCGCTGACGGGCGCCGGCGTGCAGCCGCGCGTGCTCATCGACTGCAGCCACGACAACTCCGGCAAGAACCACGAGAACCAGCCGGCGGTGCTCGCGGACGTGGGCGAGCAGATTCGCTCGGGCTCGCGACACGTCCTCGGCGTGATGATCGAGAGCCACCTGGTCGCCGGTCGTCAGGAGCAGAAGGCGCGCTCGGAGCTCGTGTACGGTCAGAGTATCACCGACGCGTGCGTCGATTTCGCGACGACGGAGCGGATGCTCGAGCGCTTCGCTCGCGACGTGCGGGCCTGCGCCGGGACCTTCACCGCGCAGAGCGCCTGACGCGAGCGTCTGACGCGATCGGGTCCTTTCCAACGAGGTGGGGAAGGGCGCGCAGCCATGCGCACACGTGCGCGTGGCAATGCGCCGCGGGGCGAGCTATTCCACTCACCTGCCGTCCAGAGTACCCGTCCCGAGCTCGTCCGGCCGCGTGGGAACGCACGCACGGCCTCCGAGCGTGCAGGCCCTCGGGCGCATGCGGCGGGCGCTCGCCTACGGCTCCCTCGCGCTTGGGTGCTCGGGCCTTCGTGGCGATGCTCCGCGCGATCATGGCGAGCCGCCAACCGGAGAGGGGACCTCTCCTTCAGCGAGCGGAGGCACGAGCGGGGACACGTCGAGCGGAGCGTTCGGCGGCGCGCTGTCCGGAGCGCCCGGCGCGTCGGCGGCCTCGGGTGAAAGTGCCGCGCTCGGCGGCGCGGGCACGGGAGACTCGGCGGCAGGCGGCGCGGACTCCACGGTCTCCGGCGCGAGCGGCGGCGAGGCGCTGGGCGGCGCGCCTGCCGGCGAGGGGATCGAGCTCGAGCTGTCGGCAATCGCGGCGAACGGCTCGATCGGCCTCGAGTGGAAGCGCGTTCCCGGCGCGCTCGGCTATCGCGTCTACTGGACGACGGAAGAGCCGCTGTCGCTCGCGACGGCCGATCTCCTCGAGACGGAGGCTCCGGGCATCGTGCATCGCGGGCTCGTGAACGGCATGACCTACCGCTACGTCGTGCGCGTGGTCACGGCCGAGGGCGAAGGGCCCGTCTCCACCGAGATCACGGCGACGCCAACGGGAGAGTGGGTGCTCGAGCAGCTCGGGACCGGTGATTTCGTGGACATCGTGACGGGCGAGCGCGTGCCGCGCGTGCCGATCGAGAAGCGCGTCCACGTCATGCTGCTTCCCGAAGGATACCTGGCGAGCGATCTTTCGACTTTTCACGGCGAAGTGCACGACGTTCAGGATCCCGAGAACGACGTGGATCGATGGCTCGCGGAGGTGTTCGCGATCGAGCCGTACTCGCTGTTTCGCGAGGCGTTCGTTGTTTGGTACCTGCCCCGCGCGTCGAGCGCGCACGTGGGTGAGGGGGCGACGGCGTTCGGGATCGGCGTCTCGAACGGCGGCATTTCGAACGTGCGTTCCGCGGCGGCGCCGCTGTTCGCCGCCATCGACGGCGCGGGCGCGGACGCATTTCCGTATCCACCCGCTACGCCGGCCGTCAATCACGTGGCCGCTTTCCTCGTCCTCGACGTGACGCGGAGCCCGGCGCGCGCCGGCTACAGCGGCGTGACCACGCAGCTCTCGAATCCGAACGCGCCGGGCCAGCGCATCCCGGTGGCGTTCGCGCAGGGGCACGCGCACGAGTTCACGCACGCGTTCGCCGGACTCCGCGACGAATACCTCGAGGACGACATCACCGTGACGGCGACGACGGAGACCTCGAACGTGGTGTCCACGAACGCGTGCAGCGCGCTGCCGTGGGCGCACCTGCTCGCGGGCGCCGGCATCCACGACGTGCCCGAGCTCGTCGGCGCGTTCGGGCGGCCCGAGCGCGGCTACCACTCCGAGCTCCTCTGCCTGATGAACGGCACTCACGAGAACGGAAAGTATTGGTGCGCGGACGCCGAGGCGCAGCTGTCGCTGCGTCCTTGGGGGCGCATGTGCAACTTCTGTCGCGAGGTGACCGCGTTTCGGGTGCTCGAAGCCACGGGGATCCTGCCGCGCGAGGACGGCTTCGAGCAGTGGAAGAGCGAGTATCGAGCGGCGTTCTACGACCGCTTCGGGTTCCAGGTGCCGACGCCCGTACCCCAACGCGTGTCGTGTCCCGGCGAAGAGTCGCGCCCGATCTACGAGCCCTGCGCCGAGTAGTGGTCCGAGCCTCGGCCGCCTTCTGGCGAGGCCTCCGCCACATCCACGAAGGCTGCTGGGCGCGTGCTCTGCCCGGACGAGCGAACGGCGGGGAGGAGGCGAGGCTCGGCGCGTTTCGCCCCCGCGGGATGAATGGCCGCAGCCCACGAAGCGCCCCGTGGCATCGAGACACGGCGGCGCTCGCGACGATCGACGCGGAAGCGTCCCCTCCCAGACGAGGCGCCGAGCCTCGATGTCAGGCCTGAACGCCGGCGGAATCGAATCCAATGGGCTTGCGAATGGGCGCCCGTTTGGGGTGGTGTGCTTCGAGTCTCTCTGGATGAGACCTACTCGGGACGGACTCGGAGCACAAACAGGGGTTCCCCGCCGAGGGAGCCCGAAACGAGGCTCAGTATCGGCGCGTGGAGGTGGGAGGGCTCCCCTTGCGCGCGGCGATCACACGGAGGGCAATGTAGATGGCGGCGAGCACGAGGACGATCAGGAAAATCGGGTGGTCCATGCCGTCGTCGGGGATTCAAGCACGTTTCGTTCCTCGCGGGGATCCGGACCGCGCCGCTCTGGTCAGACCAGGCTCGGCTCTCCGACGAGATCGATGTTTCGCCAGCGCCCGGACGCGAAGCGCGCGGCCAGCGCGAGCGCCAACAGCCCCATGTAGCCCGCCATCGACACCATCACCGCGACGACACCGCCGTCGAACACGAACACGGCGGCCCAACCCACCGGCGTGAAGACCAGCCAGGCAAGCACGATGCGAGCCGCCATGCACCACGTGGTGTCTCCGGCGGCGCGCAGCGCCTCGCCGAAGGTCATCGCCGTGGCGTCGAAGAGCTGCCAGGTGGAAGAGAGGACGAGCATCGTCGCACCCACCGTGGCGAGCGCGAGCCCCTCCTCGGCGCGCTTCGGGCTGAACCAGGAGAAGAAGAACTCGGGGACGAGCGCGTACGCCAGCGCCACCGTCCCCATCCAACCGAGGGCGATGGCCCCGGTGCGGCGCACGATCGGCCAGACTTCGCCGTGCGCGCGGCGACCGATGGCTTCGCCGACCAAGATCGCCCCGGCCGAGCTCAGGCCGAACGCCGGCATGAACGCGATCGAGTTGATCTGCATGACCACGTTGAGCGCGGCGAGCACCGTGGTCCCGAGGTGCGCGACGACGACGTTCACGAACAGCATGAACGCCGCGAACTCGAGGAACCAATTGACCCCGTTGGGCAAGCCGAAGCGCACGACCCGGAGGAGCTCCCCGGCGCGCAGGCGCGGCAATTTCGCGGGCTTCTCGTAGCCCACGCCGCGCAGGAACACCGTGAGCACGACGCTGAGCCCGACGAAGGTGGCGAGCACGCTCGCCCACGCGGCGCCGGCGACTCCATAGCCCGGCAGCCCGAAGCGCGGCTCGATGAGCAGGAAGTTGCCCGCGACGTTCGTGACCATGCTCGCGAGGCCCGCGAGCATGGCGATGCGCGTGTTGCCGAGCCCGCCGTACCAGTTCCCGAGCGCTTCGGTGGCCACCGCGGGCGCCACGGAGAACAGGCGGATGCCCATGTATTGGATCATCAGCCGCTCGACGTCGGGCTCGTAGTCGAAGAGCCCGAGCAGCCGAGGCAGGGCCGGGATCATCGTGAGCGCGAGCACGCCGGAGGCGACGGCGAGCACGAGGCCGTACCAGCCGAAGCGGGGCAGGCTCTCGAGATCACCGCGCCCGCGAAGCTGCGCCGCGAAGCTCTGCAGGATGAACACCGTGCCCATCGGCAGGATGATCCAGGCGAAGGTATTGAGCGCCCCCGTGCTCCCCGCGGCGAGGGCGGTTTCGCCGAGCGGGGCGAGCATCAGCGCGTCGCAGAAGCCGATCACCGACTGGGTCGCGCGCGACAGCACGATCGGCCACGCGAGGTCGACGAGCTGCCTCGCTCCGCCCTTCACGCTTTTCGACGGCAGAGCGCCCGCGTCCATCCGGCGCGAGTATGAGGCCGCCGCGACGACTGTCCAGCGACGGGCGGCGCCCCGCGCTCGTCCGCGCGCGGATGCCGCGCCGGGTCACTTGGCCTGAACGAGCCAGATCCCTGCCGCTTCGCCGTACGGCACGGTGTAGAGCACCTCGTCGGTCGCCACGACGAAGTCCGCGACGCCGTGGCTCATCAACGCGGTGAATCCGAGCTCGAGGTTCCTGTATTCCACGCGCCCGACGCCCGTCTCCGGGTCGATGTCCGTCATGTACAGAATCCCGGGAAGGACCTGATCGAGGAAGGTCGCGCGAAAGTGCCCCACGTTCGTCGCGATTTCCCGAAGCGCGAACGCCGGCGTCGGAGCACCCGGGCCCAGCGTCTTGCCGACGTCGAGATCGCCCTCGAGCACGGAGAGGCGCCCCGAGGTGCCGTCGAAGTCGTGGAACAGGACGGTCCAGCGGCGTCGGCGATCCACGAGCTCGAAGCCGCGCGAGGGCACGTTCTCGGCGACCTTCACGATCGTGTCGCGCACCGGCGCGGCGAGCGTCCCCGTGACCCCGTTCCAGTCGACGACGAGGCGGCTCCCGTTGCGCAACACGCCTTGCGCCAGCGTCTGGACGGTGCCGTCCGGCGTCCAGTGCACGAACGTGCCGGTGTCGCCCGTGATGTCGACGAGCGCATAGCCGTAGGTGTCTCCCGGAGCCTCGACGAGCTCGACGCGATCGAGCGTCGAAGCCTTGCCGATCGCGTGGCTCTCCCCGCTCGGCGTGCGCACGACGAGGACGCCTTCGGGGCCCGTGAGGTAGAACGCCCAGAACGGGTCGACGGCGAGATCGTTGCCGGACGCCTCGCGCGCGCGCCGGATCTCCACGCTCCAGGGCGAGGCTCGAAACGGAAGCTCTCGCAGCCGGAGCGCGCGTTCGTCGTAGGCGAACAGCCGGGCGTCCTCTCGGGGCACCTGCACGTCGCAGGGGGCCTCGAAGAAGATGAAGCTCCCCCGCTGACTGAGGCCGCAAGCCCGCTCCTTCACGAGCTCGACGTTCCCGCCGGGGGTCACCCGATGAATGCCCTCGTTGTCTTGGAGCAGGAGACTGTTCGAGCCGGTGACCGCTCTGTCGAACTCCGCGCCGAACTCGCCGACGTACCTCCAGTCGGCATCGAACAGGACGGCCTTCTTCTGCGCCTTGACGACGTGGTGCCCCGCGAACGCGTTGGGGGCGACCCATTCCACGTCGATCGCGAGCCGTTCGCGGCGCTCGCTGACCGGATCCACCAGGAAGAGCCCCGCCCGCTCGGCGCCGTCCTCAACGACCCTGCCCGGCACGACGAAGCCGCGCGCCGTCTCGTTCACCGGGAAGCTCGAGGTTTCGACGGTGAACGGGTACGTCCGGCAGCTCGCGTCCGCGAAGCGCAAAACTCCGTTGCCGGTGTCGGTGGCGAAGTACGCGATCAGCGCCGGGCCCTCGTAGGTCCCGAAGCTCGTCTGATATTGCACCACATTGGGAAGGGTGCAGGGCTTCGGGTTCGCGTAGAGCATCGAGTGGAGGGTGTACGGGTCCCCTTCGGGGGAACGCGCGAGGAGGTAGAGCTCCGTTCCGATCGCGAACCGAAGCTGCCGGTAGTTGCCCTTCGCGAGGTGGAGCCCCGGCGCGTTGAGGTGTGTGCGCTCTTCCGGAAAGAGCGCGTCCCCGGCGTCTTGAAAGCCTTGGACGATGTCGCAGCCGAAGAGCGCGAGCGACACGGCGATCGCGCCGACGACACCCGCGGCCCGTGGGCCGTTCCCGCGGGAAGCTGCGGCGGGTGTCTGAGGGCCGCGTATCCGTGATAGGAAGGCCATTCTATCGGACGACCTCGTGCGCTGCGCGTCAACGTTCACCCGCGCTCTGTGTCTCGAAGCCGCCATCGCCCTGCTCGTATCGTCGCGGCTCGAGGCGCAACCATCCGCCGAAGCGGTCGACGAGAGCATGCGCCATCCTAGCACGCAGGGCGCGCCGGCTCCGAGCGAGCCGCCGTTGATCCCGCCCGAGCCGTTGGAAACGCCGCTCGCCTATCCCGAGGACGGATCGGGCGCGGCCATCGTCGTCGTCGAGCTCACCATCGACGCGTCGGGCAAGGTCACCGACACCCAGTTGATCGAGGGCGAGCCGCCCTTCGCCGAGGCGGCGCTCTCCGCCGCGCGTGCCTTTCGCTTCGAGCCCGCGCGCCGCGCGGGGCGCCCGGTGCCGGTCCGTATCCGCTACACCCTGCACTTCACGCCGGAGGAGCCCGAGTCGGAGCCGCCTCCTCGCGTCGCGGAGCCGGGCGCACCGCCGCCCGTCGAGCCCGCCGCGCCTGCCGACCCTGTCGAGATCGTGATCCACGGGGAGCGTCCGCCTCCGGGCACCGTGACGATCACCCGCGAAGAAGCCCGGATGCTGCCGGGGACGTTCGGCGACCCCGTGCGCGCGATCGAGAGCCAGCCGGGGGTCGTTCCGATCGTGTCCGGGCTCCCGGCGTTCTTCATCCGGGGAGCGCCGCCGGCGAACGTCGGGTTCTTCATCGACGGCGTCGACGTTCCGCTCTTGTTCCACGCGTTCTTCGGGCCCTCGGTGCTGCACCCGGGCATCATCGACGGCATCGATTTCTACCCCGGGGCCGCGCCGGTGCGGTACGGGCGCTTCGCGGGGCCGGTCGTCGCGTTGCGCTCGAGCCCGCTCACCGGGCGCACCGGCGGCGAAGCCAGCGTGCGCTTGATCGACGCGGGCGCGCTGCTCGAGACCGGATTCGGCGGGGGAGGCGCAGGCGCAGGCGGCGCGCCCCGGAGCGCCGTGCGCGTCGGCGGGCGCTATTCGTATGCAGGCCTCGTGCTGTCGCTGCTCAGCGACGCCGAGCTCGACTACTGGGACTATCAGGCCCAGGCGCGCCTCGCGCTCGGGGACGACGAGGCGATCAGCTTCTTCGCCTTCGGCGCGTACGACCTCTTCCGCCCGCCGAGCGACGCCGAGAATACGGGCGGAGAGGTGGAGTTCCACCGCGCCGACGTGCGCTACACGCGGCGGCTCGGGGCGAGCACGGAGCTCTCGGTCGCGGTCACGGCCGGCTACGATCGCGCAGGGGGCGCCGTCGAGGACGCGAGCGTCGTCGATGCGGAGTCGCTCCGCGCGCGCGCGGAGCTCAACTCGGTGCTCTCCGAGTCCGCGACGCTCTTCGTCGGAGTCGACGGGCGCATCGACCGCTTCGGGCTGGAGCCGAACCCCGCGTACTTGAGCTATCCCGACTACTCGGCGCTCTTCCCGGAGCGCACCGAGAGTGTCGTCGGCGCGTACGTCGAGGCCGAGCTCCAACCGACGCGATCCATTCGCGTCACGCCGGGCGTCCGTGCGGACGTGTACCGCGGCCAGGGCGTCACCGTCGTCGGGGTGGACCCGCGGATTTCGGCGGAGTTCGAGCTGCGCCGCGCCGTCGTGCTCGAGCACTCGTTCGGCATCCTCCACCAGCGCCCCAACTTCGCCGCCCAGGTGCCGGGCGCGCAGGTCGCGGATCTCGCGGGCGGGCTGCAGCAAGCGTTGCTCTTCAGCTCCGGGGTGCGCTTCCCGTTGCCGGGCGATCTGTCCGCGAGCGCGACGGTGTTTCGCTCGGCGTACTTCCGCGCGCTCGACCCGATCGGCGGCGGGCGCGACTTCACCATCGATCGCACCCTGCTCGATCGGCGCGCGACCGTGTCCGCCGCGGGGCTCGAGCTCCGCATCTCGCGTCCGCTCACGCGTCGCCTGGGCGGCTTCCTCGGCTACACCTTGTCGCGGTCCGAGCAGACGGTGCGCGGGCGCAAGGCGGTCTCCGGCTTCGATCGCCCGCACGTCCTCCAGGGCGCGCTCGGGTACGACTTCGGCAACGGATTCCGCGGCGGCGTGCGCGCGATCTTCTACTCGGGCGTGCCCGCGCTGAGCCTCGAGGGCTCCCCGACGTTCACGGACTCTCGCCGAGGCAGGCCGTACTTCCGCGCCGATCTGCGGTTCGAAAAGCGCTTCCGTCTGGGTGAGGCGGGATATTGGGGCATCATCGCCGAGGTGCTCAACGCGACGTCCACGCGGGAGGTGGTGCGCCTCGACTGCGGCGAGCTCTGCCGCGAGCGGAGCGCCGGTCCCGTCGTGCTGCCGAGCCTCGGCGTCGAAGCCGCGTTCTGAGCGGACGCCGCGAGCCCCTGCGAACGACGCGTTCAGGGCTTTCGGATGTCGTGGACGGCGCGTTCCACGGCGGCGCAGCGATCTTCGACGTAGCGCAAGCCGCCCTCTTCCGCGACGCGGCGCGCGCCCTCCGAGCGGATACCGAGCTGGAGCCAGAGCGCCTTGGCCCGGATCGCGACCGCGCTCCGCGCGACCGCCTCGGCCTCCTTCGACGGCCGGAACACGAGCACCAGATCGACGGGAACCGGGACGTCCTCGAGCCGCGGATACGCGCGCTCGCCCAGAATCTCGGTCGCGTTCGGGTTCACGGGGATGACACGAAAACCCGCCGCACCGAGGACCTTCGGCACCGCGTGCGCCGCCTTGCTCGGGTCCTTGCTCATGCCCACGACGGCGATGGTGTCGTACTCGCGCAAGATCCGTTCCGCCGTATCCACGAACCGATCGTGGATCAATCTGAGGCGGGCGCCAGGGGGGCGATCTGCGCGCGCCGCGTGCGGTGTGCAACACTGCGCGCCCGAGCTGCTCGGGCCTTTCCGCGCGGCGTCCCGTAGCCCTGATGCAGACACCCAGCCCACCTCGTGAGAACGAGAAGAATGCCCGCTTGCTCCGTCGCCTGCTCGGTTTGGCGCTCCAGTACCGCGGCGCCTGCGTCGGGGTGTTCGCCTTGCAGGTGGTGCTGCTCGGGCTCGGGCTCTCTGGCCTCGGTCTCGGCGGGCTCGCGATCGACGTCATCCGACACGAGCTCGACCCCGGGGCGCCCGCGCCGCGCTGGCCCTTCGGCATCGAGCCGCCAGCCGGGTCCCCGCGCGCTCTCCTCTTCGTGATCGGCGCGCTCGTGTTGGGGATGGCCGGGGCCCGCGCGCTCCTCAACTACGCGTACTCCGTCCAGGTCGGCAAGCTGATGCACCTCCGGCTCGTGCCCGAGCTCCGGGCGCGCGTGTTCGACAAGCTCCAGCGCTTGAGCTTCCGCTTCTTCGACGCGAACGCGAGCGGGTCGATCATCAACCGCGTCACGGGCGACGTGCAGTCCGTGCGCGCGTTCGTCGACGGCGTGCTGCTCCAGGGCGCGATCATGCTGCTGTCGCTCGGTGTGTACCTCGTGTACATGCTCGAGACGCACGTCGGCCTGAGCCTCGCGTGCCTCGCGTTCATGCCGGCGCTGTGGTGGCTCACGGCCTGGTTCTCGGCGCGCGCCCGACCCGAGTACGAGAAGAACCGCGCGCTCATGGACGACCTCGTGCTCGCCATGTCGGAGGGCGTGCACGGCATCCAGGTGACGAAGGTCTTCGGGCGCGAGGCGGAGGAGCTCGAGCGCTTCCGCCGGAAGAACCGCGCGGTGCTCGAGCAGCAGACGGCGATCTTTCGCCGCGTCAGCCGCTTCACGCCGGGCGTCGGCTTCATCACGCACCTCGACACGGCCATCCTGCTCCTCTACGGCGGCTCCCTCGTGTCCCGACAGGTGCTCACGCTCGGGGAGCTGATCGTGTTCGCGGGCCTGATGCAGCAGTTCTCCGGGCAGATCACGAGCATGGCCGGGATCGTGAACACGTTGCAGCAGAGCCTCGCCGGCGCGCGGCGCGTGTTCGAGGTGCTCGATGCGCCGATCGAGGTCGCCGCGCCCGCGACACCGCGACGGCTCGGACGCGCGAGGGGGCGCGTCCGCTTCGAGCACGTGAGCTTCGCCTACGAGGCGGGGCGCCGCGTGCTCGACGACCTAAACTTCGAGGTGCCGCCGGGGGCGTCGCTCGCCATCTTCGGGGCGACGGGCGCGGGCAAGAGCACGCTGATCTCGCTCGTTCCGCGCTTCTTCGACGTGAGCCAGGGGCGCGTGCTCGTGGACGGACACGACGTGCGCGAGCTCGACCTCGACGAGCTCCGGCGCCGAGTGGGCGTCGTGTTCCAGGAGAGCCTGCTCTTCCACTGCAGCGTGGCCGAGAACATCGCGTTCGGGTACCCGGACGCGAGCCGGGAGGCAATCGAGCGCGCCGCTCGCCTCGCCTGCGCGCACGAGTTCATCAGCGCGCTCCCCGACGGCTACGATACGGTCCTCGCCGAAGGCGCCGTGAATCTTTCGGGCGGGCAGCGCCAGCGCATCGCCATCGCGAGGGCGCTCTTGCTCGAGCCGTCGATCCTCTTGCTCGACGATCCGACGAGCGCCGTCGACTCCGAGACCGAGCACGAGGTGCTCACCGCGATGCAACGCGCGATGGCGGGCCGCACCACGTTGATCGTCGGAAACCGGGTCTCCACCGTGAAGGGCGCCGATCGCATCCTGGTCCTGGAGCGCGGCCGAGTCGTCGAGAGCGGGACGCACGCGGAGCTCCTGGAGCAACGCGGCCTCTATTTCCGGACCGCGGCGCTGCAGCTCGGAGAGCGCGAGGCCTCGGCGGTCGGGGAGGGCGTGCCGGCGTGACCTCTCGAGCGAACGACGCACGCGGGGAGCCCCAGCCGCTCGGCTTCGCGATCATCCGACGGCTCTTCTCGTACACGAACCGGCACGCGGCCCTGCGCAACGTGCTGTTCGCGCTGGTGGTCGTCCGGGCGCTCCAGCTCCCGGCGCTGGCTTGGGGGATCGCGCGGGTGATCAGCGGCCCCATCGCGAGCGCGGACCTCGTCGGCACGGTGCTGGCTGTCGCGGGCTTCCTCGCCTTCGCCGCCGTGACGGAGCTCTGCTTCGTGTACCGCATGCGCTGCGCGCTCTTGCTCGGCGAGCGCGTCGTCCAGGATCTGCGCGACGCGATCTACGCGCACCTCTTGCGCATGCCCGTCGCCTTCTTCAAACGAACGGAGGTGGGGCAGCTGATCGCGCGCGTGACCTCGGACGTGGACGCCGTGCGGACGGGGGTGCAGGACGTCGCGTTCGTCACCACCGTCCAGGCGGGCAACATGGTCGTCTCGGCCGCGCTGATGCTCTACTACGACTGGCAGCTCTTCCTCGTGGTGTTGGTGATGGCGCCGATCCTCTGGACGCTCGTCCGCTACTTCAGGAGGAAGCTGAGCGAGGCGTACCGCGCGCAGCAGGAGAGCTTCAGCCGCGTCACCGCGACGCTCGCCGAGTCCGTCCAGGGCATCCGCGAAATCCAAGGGTTCGTCCGCCAGGACGTGAACGGAGGCCTGTTCCGACAGCTCATCTTCGACCACTCGAAGTACAACATGGGCGCCGCGCAGAAATCGGCGGTCTTCCAGCCGCTGCTCGAGTTCAACGGGCAGCTCTTCCTCGCGATCTTGCTGGTCGTGGGCGGGCACCAGGCGCTGGTGCGCGCCGTCGATCTCGAGGCGTTGATTCAGTTCTTCTTCCTTTCCACCGCGTTCTTCGCGGCGATCCCGATGATCGGCGTGCAGTACAACCAGGCGCTCACCGCGATGGCGGGTGCGGAGCGCGTGTTCCGACTGCTCGACACGCCGCCCGACTGGGAGGACGCGCCGGAGGCGCGCGCGCTTCCGACCCTCACCGGCCGCGTCGAGTTCGTCGACGTGAGCTTCGAGTACTCGCCCGGGCGCCGCGCGCTCTCCAACGTGAGCTTCGTCGCCGAGCCCGGTCACATGGTGGCGCTCGTCGGACCGACCGGGAGCGGCAAGAGCACGCTCGTGAACCTCGTCGCGAAGCTCGCGCTGCCGAGCGCCGGTGAGGTCCGGATCGACGGTTTCGAAATCCGCACCCTTCGCTCCGAGTCGCTGCACGGGCGGATCGCCTGCGTGGCCCAGGAGAATTTCCTCTTCACCGGCAGCGTGCTCGACAACGTTCGCATGGGGCGCCCGTCCGCGACCGACGAGGAGGTGCGTGCGGCTGCACGCGCGCTCGACGTGATGGACGTGATCGAGAGCATGCCGCGCGGTTTTTCGACGGAAGTGGGCGAGCGCGGGAGCGGGCTGTCGCTCGGCCAACGTCAGATCGTTTGTTTCCTCCGGGCGCTGCTCGCCGACCCGCGCATCGTCCTGCTCGACGAGGCGACGAGCTCGGTGGACAGCGTGACGGAGGCTCGGATTCAAAGGGCGCTCACGCGGCTGCTCGCCGGTCGAACGAGCTTCGTGGTGGCGCACCGCTTGAGCACCATTCAGAAGGCCGACTTGGTGCTCGTCCTCGAGGCCGGGCGGATCGTCGAGCGGGGGACGCACGCGGAGCTGCTCCGTCGCTCGGGCCGCTACGCCGCCCTGTATCGAAAATTCTCGGCCACGGCGGAAGCCGGATACGCGACACCCTCGACGTCTGGGTGAGGGGCATCTGGCAAGATGCTTGTCGCAAATTTAGCAGAATCCGAAGTGGGGTCGCAAAAGTCCTGTGGTAGGCTCGAGCCGCGTCGCGGCGGCGCACTCCCGCCCGAGCCCTGATTCGAATGAAGGACATTCAGCGCAAGGTCGATAGCCGGGCGATGCGGGAGGTAAATCGCTCGATCGTGCTCGATATCATCCGGCGGGGTGGCCGCGTCTCGCGAACCGATCTGGCGCGCCGTTCGACGCTCACGAAGCCGACGGTTTCGGCGATTGTCGAAGATCTCATCGCCAACGGTATCGTCCACGAGGTCGGCTACGATCACACCGTCGGCGTTGGGGGGCGGCGTGCACGGTTGCTCGAGTTCAACGAGGCCTCGGCCGCTTACCTGGGCATTCGATTCGGGGTCAGCGCGGTGTCCGTGGGTGTCGCGGACGCGCGCGGCGAGCTCCGCACGGTCCGGGAAGTGCCCAGCGTGATTGGCGATCCCGAGCGATCGGTCGGGCTTGCCCTGGGGCTCGTCGATACGGTCTTGGCCGAAGCGGGTCTCCCGCGGGAGCGGCTGCAGGCCGTCGGCGTCACGCTGCCGGGTCTCGTGGCTCAGTCGACCGGCACGGTGGAGCTCGCGCCGAACCTCGAATGGACGTCGGCGCCCGTTCGGGAGCTCGTGAAGCGCGTGCTGAACCTGCCCGTGGTCGTGATGAACATCACGAACAGCGGCGCGCTCGCCGAGGGACGCGTCGGTGCGGCCAAGGGCGTTCGCTCGTACGTGTGGCTCTACGTCGGCACGGGCACGGGCGCGGGCATCGTGATCGACGGGCGCCTCTTCCACGGCCACAACGGCTTCAGCGGTGAAATCGGGCACTGCCCGCTCGTGCTCGACGGTCCCGAATGCACCTGCGGACTGCGGGGCTGCCTCGAGGCCGTCGCTTCCGGTTGGGCGATCGGCAGGGCGGCGGAGCGCGCGCGCGGCAGCGCGGCGGCGACGCTGCTTCGCGAATACCCGGGTCCGCTCGACGCCGAGGCGGTCGCGGACGCGGCGCGCCGCGGTGATGCCGAAGCGCAGCGCATCCTCGCCGAGGTCGGCAACTACCTCGGCATGGGGCTGTCGACGCTCGTGAACCTGCTCGATCCGGAGATGGTCGTTCTGGCGGGCGGCGTCACGGCCGCGGGTGACTATCTGCTCGACCCGACGCGCGAGTCGGCAGCCAAGCACACACTGCGCGGGCGTGACGTACGTATCGTTACGAGCACGCTCGGCGATCAAGCTGGCATGCTCGGCGCGGTGCTCGGCGCGATGGACCAGTGTGTGCGTTCGTATCGGGTCGTCGCCACCGGTCGCGGCGTTTCAGGTTGACCAAGTCAATTCCTGAAATCTGCGGCCAATCGTGCTACGACCCGAACCTCTGAATCGAGGATCGGTATGCAAGCACGTTCCGCACTATCGCTGATTCTATCGGGGGCGCTATTTTCCGTCGCTGCAGTCACCGGCTGCTCGAGCGAGAATCCGCCGGGCGATGGATCGGGCGGCGGCTCTTCGGGAGCTCCCGTCGCGAGCGGTGGTGAGACGACCGCTGGCATGACGGGTAGCGGCGGCATCGCGAGCGGTGGCATGGCGAGCGGCGGCATGGCCGGCGGCGGAGCCAGCTCTGGTGGCACCGCGGGCGCACACTCCGGCGGGGCTTCGGCCGGCGGAGGCGCGGGCGGGGCGTCGGG
>CAYYWA010000046.1:0-24422 GCA_964475255.1 uncultured Sorangium sp. | reverse complement strand
ACGGGTGTGCGGGGCGCGGCTACGCGAACGGCTCGCGCGCGGCGAGCCGCATCGTCCCGCTCGCCGGCGCGCGGCCCGCGGGCGCCACGCTGGTCCTCTGCACGAGCGACGTCGCTGCGATCGTCCCGAACGGATGCGACCGCGTCGAGACGCTTCCGTTCAACGGCGACGACGCCGTCGTGCTCGAGTGCGGGGGCGTCGTCGTCGATGGGATCGGGCGCGTGGGCGAGGACCCCGGGACGGCTTGGGCGAACGAAGGCGCGAGCACCCTCGACTGCACGCTTCGCCGGCGCTGCACGGTAGACCGCGGTGATGGCGACGCGGAAGATCCGTTCGACCCGGCTCTCGAGTGGACGTCCGCGCCGACGGACAGCCTCGACGGGCTCGGCGTCCACTGCGCCGACGAGTGAGCTCGAAATCTAGGCTCAGGCCACGCCGGCGACGGCTTCGGCAGAGCGCGGCGGAGCGCTCTCCTTGCCGTCGCTCCGCGCGACCATGGAGTCGCTGCGCGTCGCCGCGTTCTCGTTCACGCGGACGCTCACGATGCGAGAAACGCCGGGCTCCCCCATGGTGACGCCGTAGAGGACGTCGACGCTCTGCATCGTCTTCTTGATGTGCGTGATGAGGATGAACTGCGACTGCGACGTCATCGCCCGCACCATTTCGTTGTATCGGGCGACGTTCGCCTCGTCGAGCGGCGCATCGACCTCGTCGAGCACGCAGAAGGGCGAGGGGCGGTGCTGCAGGATCGAGAAGATGAGCGACACGGCCGTGAGCGCCTTCTCCCCACCGCTCATCAGCTCGATGTTGCCGACCTTCTTGCCCGGCGGCTGCGCCAAAATCTCGACCCCCGTGCTCAACAGATCTTCGGGATTGGTGAGCAGGAGCTCCGCCCGACCTCCGCGGAAGAGCTTCGAGAAGGTCTTCTTGAACAGGGTATTGACCTCGTCGAACGTCTCGCGGAAGCGCCGCTTCGATTCGCGATTCATGTGACGGATCGCGCGGTCCAGCTCCTCGAGCGCCTTCTCGATGTCGATCTTCTGCTCGCTCAGCTCCTTGAACCGGCGCTCCGCGTCGTCGTGCTCCGCCTTCGCGTCGAGGTTCACCGGGCCCATGCGATCGATGAGCTGCGTGAGCTCGTCGATGCGCCGGCGATGCTCGGGATCCGGCGCCGGGCGGGCGTGATAGTCGCCGATGACGCGGGAGAGCTCGAGCCCGCGGAAGCGCTCGCGGACGCCGGCGAGCAGGTGCTCCCGCTCGAGGTCCATGCGCTGCACGGCCATTTCGTGCTTGCGAGCGCGCGCATCGAGCTCTTCGAGCTCGTCACGGAGAGCCTTCAGCGTCGTTTCCTGAGCGCTGAGCGACTGTCGCACGCTCTCGAGCTGCTCGCGCGCGGCGTCGAGCCGCTCGTGCGCCGCACGCGCGGTGAGCAGAGCCTCGACGCGGGCTTCGCGCGCCGAGAGCACGCGCGCCGCGGTCTCGCCGTAGGCGTGCGCGGCTTCGTCGAGCTCGGTGTTCAACCGCTCGGCGCGCGTCGCGTGCTCGGCGAGGGTCGCCTCGACGCGGGCACGCGCGGAGCGCGCGGCATCGAGCTGCTCCTTCACCTGGGCGAGCCGCACGCGCCGCTCGGTGACGAGGGACGACTGCGCCGCCACGCGCTCCCGCCACTCGGCGAGGGTCGCTTCGGCGCGCGCCAGCTCCTCGGCGAGGCGCTCCCGCTCCGCCCGAACCGTGTCGAGCTCGGCGCGGGCTTCGGCTTCGCCCTCCTGAACGCCCGCGATCGCGCGCGCGATCTCCTCGAGCTCGGCGTCGATCGACGCGATGCGCGCCTCGGCGCGGCCGATGTCGGCGGTCGTGCGCGCGAGATCTTTCTCGGCGGTCACCTGCGCGAGCTCGCCCTGGTGGGCCTCGCGGCGGGCGCGCTCGAGCGCCGTGCTCACCTCGGCGACGCGAGCGCGGAGCGTCGTCAGCTCCTCGGAGAGCCGGGCCGACTCCGGCTCGAGGCGCGACAGCTCGGCGGCGAGCTGGTGGAGCTCGCGCTTCTGTTCGAGCATCGCGGAGGCGACGTCATCACCGCTGCCACCGCTCACCGTCCCATCGGGCCGGGCGACGGTTCCATCCAACGCGACGACGGTCACGCCCGGATGCAGCGCCGCGACGGCGGCGGCATCGGAAGCGCTCTGGACGACGAGGGCGTCGCCGACGAGGGCTCGCACCAGGGCTTCGTCCTCCGGCGCGTAGCGCAGCCGGTCGGCGAGGCGGCAGAGCACCCGCTCGTCGGACGCGGCGGCGCGAACGCTGCCCGCGACGTAGCCCGGCCGAGCCGGCACCACCTCGGCGCGGCCGCGTCGCCCCTCCTGGAGCTCCGCGAGCAGCTCGATGCCGGCGGCCTGGTTCTCGACCACCACCGTTTGCAGGCGCGCGCCGAGCAGGCCGGCGACCGCTTGCGTGAGCTCCTCGGGCGCTTCGAAGCGATCGGCGACCATGCCGCGGATGCGCGCGTCGTTGCGCGAGAGCAGAGCGCGGGCGCCGGCGCCGACGCCCTGCATGCGGCGATGCAAATCCTCGAGCGCGCGCTGGCGGTTGCGGCGCAGCGAGGTTTCGTTCTTGACCGTGTCGAAGGCGCGCTCGCACTCGAGCTGCCGCGCGCGCAGCGACTCGAGCTCACGCTCGAGCGCCTTGCGCTCGTCTTCCGTGAGGCGCTTGCCGTCGGCGATCTCGACCAGACTCTTCTCGAGCGCGGCCCGGCGGGCGATGGCGCTCGTGAGCTCTCCGGCGACGCGCTCGCGCTCCTGCCCGAGGCGATCGCGCCGGACGCCTGCGTCCGCGACGCGCTGGGCGATGCCGTCGAGCCGCGCCTCGAGGGCCGCGGCCCGCGTCGCCAGGTCTCCCGTGTTCCGCCTGAGGGCGAGCACGGCCTCTCCGGCGCGCGCCTCTTCACCCTGGAGCTCGCTCAGCGCCTCGGTCTCGGCCAACGCATCCGCTTCGCGGGCGCGCTCGTCCGAGTCGAGCCCGGCCATGCGCGCGTCGAGCGCTTCCTGCTCGGCGCGGAGCTCGCGCGTCTTGCTCGTGATCTGCTCGAGCTCGTTCCGGCCGGCCTCGAGCCGTTCGGAGAGGTGAGCGAGGCGATCGCGCGAGCGATCGATCTCGGCGTGCAGCGCCGTGACGGCGTTGTCCGCCTCGAAGGCTTCCCGCGAGGCCTCGTCGGCGCGGGCCTCGGACGCCGCGGCGTCCCGCCGCGCGGTCTCGAGCGTTTCGTCCGCTCCGCGGAGCTTCTCGCGGACCCCGGCCGCGGAGGCGTCGGCCTCCTGGTAAGCGGCGCGCTCCACCCGCTCGACGACGATGAGCTCGAGCAGGCGATGGGCGGCGTCGTGGAGCACGAGATCGTCGAGCTCTCGCCGGTATTCCAGGAAGCGCTCGGCCTTGGCGACCTGACGCTTGAGCGAGGCCCGCGTGCGATCGATCTCCGAGACGATGTCGTTGATGCGCAGCAGGTTCTGGCGCGTCAGCTCCATCTTCCGTTCGGCCTGCTTGCGTCGCTGCCGGTACTTGGTGATGCCGGCCGCCTCCTCGATGAAGAGGCGCCGATCCTCGGGACGTGCGCTGACGATCTGCCCGATCCGGCCCTGCTCGATGATGGAGTACGCCTTCGTGCCGACGCCCGTGCCGAGGAAGAGCTCGGTCACGTCGCGGAGGCGGACCTGCGTTTTGTTGATGAGGTATTCGCTCGTGCCGTCGCGGAAAAGACGGCGCGTTACCGCGATTTCCGGGTAATCCTTGAACTCGACCGGGAGGGTCGCCGCATACTCGGGGTTGGTGTTGTCGAACGTGATCGTCACCTCGGAGAGGCCAGCCGGCCCACGCGACTCCGAGCCGTTGAAGATCACGTCTTCCATCGCGCGCCCGCGGAGGTGCTTGGCGCTCTGCTCCCCGAGGCACCATCGGATCGCGTCGACGATGTTCGACTTACCGCAGCCGTTCGGACCGACGATGCCGATGACGTCGTGATCGAAGTGGATCACAGTCCGGTCCACGAAGGACTTGAAGCCTGCGATCTCGAGCTTCTTGATGTGCATCCTCGATAGGCTCCCCGGGGGTAGGGTTATATAGCAATGCGGCCGCGGCCTCGAGCGTCGGGCCGGCCGTGCGGCGGCGACGACAGTGATGCGGAGGTTAGTGGCAGCACATGTATCGTCACGCGTTGCAGCAAGCCCTTTATGTACCCGCCCTGAACGGATGAACACAAGCGAAATCAGCGCGGGCGACCCCTGTTTCCCCCGCGGTTTCCCCGCCAGAACCTCCTCGCGGGTCCCCACCGGCCGGGGTTCCGAGGTCAGACGCCGCCACTACGGGCGGCTTCGAGCCTCTGGCTTCGGCTGCGCGGGCGAGCAGTGCTTCCCGGGCGCCGACTCCTGGAACCCCCAACCTCCCTCGCCCCCATGTGGGGGGCTGATCGTTCGGGCGAGCCTCGAAGGCGCGCGGTCGTCGCCGCCGATGGGACGCACCTCAGCGAGCTTTCGATGATTCCGCCGCTCGAAGCGCGCTTGCCGGCGCGGGTCGGTACGCTGGAGGAACGGGCGAGCCGTCAGGGACGCGTTCTCGGATTGGGGCGGGCTCGAGCCGCGGGGCGACGGCTCGGCCTCGTCGGTGGCGCCGCGTGGAGGGGCCTCGGTGCGAGCCGCGCCCGCCGAAATCGAGGGGTGCGGGGCCGGAGGTTGACAGGGTTCCGAGCACGACTCATTTGCCTGCGGAGAAGGAGTCTTCTTCGATGACGTACGAGTACATCTGCGCCGCGTGCGGTCACGGCTGGGAAGCCGAGCAGTCGATCAGCGAGGCGCCGCTCCGGCATTGCCCGAGCTGCAATGCCGAGGCCGCCAAGCGGCAGGTGTCCGGCGGTGCCGGGTTCATTCTGAAGGGTGGTGGGTGGTACGCGGATTTGTACGGCTCGCCGAAGGCCCCCAAGTCGGGCGGCAACGGCGAGAGCAAGAGCGACACCAAGAAGGACGGCGGCGAATCGAAGGGTTCGGACACCAAGCCCGCGACCTCGGGCTCGACCTCCACCCCCAGCGCCGCTACCGGCTCCTGAGTGATGGTGGACCGCGGCCGACAAGTCTCCGAGTTGCGCGAGCGCATCGCCGGGCTCGATCAGGAGATCCGCGAGCGCCTCGAACAGCGGGCTCGTCTTTCGCACGAGATCCGCGGTCTGCACGAGGCGGAGCCCGCCACGGATTTGAGCGACCGCGAGTGGCTCGAAAAGATCGTCGCCAGCTCGACCGGGGACATGCCCGAGGAGAGCCTCCGCGCGATCTTCAGAGAGATTCGCGCGGCGGGGCGCGCCATCGAGCATCCGGTGCGGGTGGCCGTAGTGGGGCCCGAGGGGAGCTTCTCTCATCAATCGACGCTCGAGGTGTTCGGGGCGACCGCGCAGCTCATCGAGTGCGGCACGGTCGCCGACGCCCTCAACGAGGTGAGCCGGGGACGCGCCGCCTACGCGGTGTTCCCGTTCGAGTCGTCGGCGGAAGGCATCGTTCAACCGTCGCTGCTGGCGCTCGCCGAGACGAACCTCGTCTTGGTGGGCGAGCGCTTCACGCAAGCCCGGTACCACCTGATGTCGACGACGAACGACATCGGCGCGCTCGAAAAGGTCTACATGACCGCCGCGGGCCACGCCGCGTGCGAGCGCTTCCTCGAGAAGGAGCTCACCCGGGTCGGCATCATCGACGTTCGATCTCCGGCCGTCGCGGTCGAGCTCGCGCGCGAAGCGCCGACGAACGCGGCCATCGTCCCCGAGCGCGTGGGGACGGCGGGCGGCCTGTCCATCGTTCGTGAAAACATCGGCGACGTGCCGGATCTGCAGCTGCGCTACGGCATCGCCGCTGCGCGCCCGGCCGCCCGTTCCGGTCGCGACGTCTCGTGCATCCTCTTCAGCACGGACGAGTCGCCGAGCGCGCTGTACGACGTGCTCCGCCACCTCGGGGAACGCGGGATCACGCTCCGCAAGCTGCAGTCGTTGCCGGTGCGCGGCGACGGGATCGAGTACCTGTACTTCGCCGAGATCGGGGGACACGCGTCGGACCGTTCCGTCGTGACGGCGTTCGAGCAGGTGAAGCGCAGCGTCCGGTACTTCAAGCTTCTCGGCTCGTTCCCCGCCGCCAGCTGACCGAGCGGCGCCTCGCGTCGCTGCGATACCCACCTGGTCGACGTCGGCCGATAAGTAGAGGCGCGGGTCGCTCGGAGTGGCAGGGCTCCTGCTCGGGACTCCAACCGGTGAACGGGAGCGGAGTTCCCGAGGAGTGATACGCTGGCGCGGATGTCCGGGCTGGTCCTGCCGTCGATCGAATCTCTGGTGCCGTACGAGGGCGGCAAGCCCATCGACGAGCTCGCGCGCGAGCTCGGAGTCACGGACGCGATCAAGCTCGCGTCGAACGAAAACCCGCTCGGGCCGAGCCCGCTCGCCCTCGAGGCGGCGCGCGCGCGCCTCGCGGACGTCCACCTGTATCCGGACGGCGCGGCCTACGCGCTCCGCGAGAAGCTCGCGCACGTGCACGGCGTCTCGATGCACGAGGTGATCCAAGGAAACGGCTCGAACGAGCTGCTCGATCTCGTCGTGCGCACGTTCGCGACGCCGGAGCATCACATCGTTTTCGCGGAGCCGGCGTTCGTCGTGTACCGCATCGCCGCGCTCTCGTGCGGTGTCCCGTTCACGGCCGTTCCCCTCACGCAGCTCACCCACGATCTCGAGGCCATGGCGGCCGCGGTGACGCCGAAGACGCGCGTCCTCTTCGTGGCGAACCCGAACAACCCGACGGGGACGCACGTCGGGCGCGCCGCCGTCGAACGGCTGCTCGAGAGCGTGCCGCCCGAGGTCATCATCGTCATGGACGAGGCGTACTTCGAGTACGCGGACGCCCCCGACTATCCGGACTCGATGACGCTCCGGAGCCGCCGCGAGCGGCTGCTCGTGGTCCGCACGTTCTCGAAGATCCACGGCCTCGCGGGGCTTCGCGTCGGTTACGCGATCGGCCCGCGGACGCTCATCGACTACATGAACCGGGTCCGCGCGCCGTTCAACGTGAGCGCGCTCGCGCAAGCGGCGGCGAGCGCCGCCCTCGACGACACGGAGCACGTGTCCCGGAGCCGCGCGCACAACCTCCAGGAACGCGCGCGGCTCACGGCCGAGCTCACGGCGCTCGGCGTCTCCGTCGCGCCGAGCCAGGCGAACTTCGTCCTCGCCGACGTGCGGCGCCCGGCGCGTCCCGTGTACGACGCGCTCTTGCGACGGGGCGTCATCGTGCGGCCGTTCGCCAATCTGCCGACGAGCTTGCGGATCACGGTCGGCACGGCGCGGGAGAACGCGCGCCTCGTCGAAGCGCTCCGCGAGGTGCTCCGCTGATGACGCGGGCGTCGCGGCTCGCGCTCGTCAGCACGCTGCTCGTCGCCTGCGCCGTCGGCTGCGCGAAGAAGGAAGACGTCGTCGTCCACGCGAGCGAGGGGCAGAAGCTCGCGCCCCCCGCGATCGACGCCGATCCGCTCGCGCTCTTGCCCCCGAACGCGATCGGCGCGGGGACGCTGGACGCGCGGGCGCTCTTCGCTTCGCGCTTCGGGGCTCGCTTACTCGAGATCGTGCGGGCGCGGGCACCGTTCCCGGCGGCGGCAGGCATCGAGCCCGGTCGTGACCTCGAGCGCGTGTACTTCGGCGTCTACTCCATGCAGGGCGCCGACTTCGCGGGCGTGGCGCTGGGCACGTTTCAGCCCGACGCCATCGCCGCCCTCGATGGCGAGCTGCTGACGACCGGATCGTTCCCCGTCACGAAGAGCGAGTACGCGGGTCGCACCGTCTTCATGTCACGGGGCCTCGGCTTCACGGTGCTGACCGCGCGCACGATCGTGTTCGGGACGGAGGCGGGCCTTCGGCGCGCGCTCGATCGCCTCGAGTCCGGGCGCGTCGAGCGCCGCTTGCCCAAATGGATGATCGAGCGGATCGAGGCGCCGAGCGCGCCGCTCGTGTTCGGGGCGGATTTCACGGCGCACCCGGTGCCGGACGCGGCGCGCCGCGAGCTGCCGTTCCTCGACGGCGTCTCGACGCTCGGCCTGGTCGGCAACTTCGAGGAGCCGGGCCTCAACGCGGCGGGCACCCTCACGTACGACACGCCGGAGGCGGCGGGGCGGGGCGCCGCGCAGGTCGGGGACCTGTCCGCTCGACTCGGAACCTACGCACCGCTGCTCGCGCTGGTGGGGATCACGCAGCCGGTCCGCAAGCTCGAGGCAGAAGCCGTCGACGACGAGGTGCGGTTCGTGCTCGGAATCGACGGGGCCGCCGTCGCGCGTCTGCTCGATTTGGTGCAAGCTTACCCGGCCGCGGGGGCGCCCGGCGCCGCCCGCTGACGGAGTATGGCTCGCCTCATCGTCCGCCCGTGCACAGGACCCCTCCGCGGCAGCGTGCCGGTGCCGAGCGATCGGAGCATCACGCTGCGCGCGCTCGTCATCGGCGCCCTCTCGAACGGGCCCTGCGAGCTGCGCGGCTTCGGCTACGGCACCGACACGCGCACGATGTTGAATGCGCTCTCGGCGCTGGGCGTCCGCACGGAGGACGACGGGCGCGGCACCGTGCGCGTGCGCGGTGTCGGCCTCCAGGGGTTGCGCCCGCCCGAGGTCGACATCGACTGCGGGCACTCCGGTACCGCTCTCCGCCTGCTCGCGGGCGTGCTCGCGGCGCAGCCTTTCCGCTCGCGGCTCGTCGGAGCCGAGCGGCTCGAGCGGCGCGACCTGCGCGCCGTGCTCGAGCCCTTGCGCCGTCGTGGAGCACGCATCGAAGGGCGTCGCGACGACTCGCGCGAGCACGCCCCGCTCGACGTCTTCGGCGTGGAGCCCGGGACACGGCTCGGGCCCGTCGAGCACGTCCTCGATCGCGCCAACGATCACACGAAGGGGGCGCTCTTGCTCTCGGGGCTCTTCGCCTCGGGGCCGACCACGGTTCACGAGCAGGTCGTCGCGCGGGATCACACCGAGCGCCTGCTCGCCGCTTTGGCCGTGCCCATCGAGACGGTCGGCCCGATCCTCCGGCTGCATCCGCCGCGAAGCCCGCTGGCGATCCGCGGCTTTACGATGGATTTGCCCGGCGATCTCACGGCGGCGAGCTTCCTCCTCATCGCCGCGCAGCTCGTGCGCGGCAGTCGCGTCAGCACGCGACGCACCGGGCTCAACCCGACGCGCGCCGCGGTGCTGGAGTTGATCCGGCTCTTCGGCGGGCGCATGGGCATCAGCCCGCGCGGCGACAGCCTGGGCGAGCCCTTCGGCGAAATCAGCTCGGAAGGCTCCGTGCTCCGCGGGACCACGGTCGCTGGCGAGCTCGCCGAGCGAGCGCTCGACGAGATCCCCATCGTGTGCGTGCTGGCGGCGCGCGCGCGCGGGCGCACCGAGGTCGCCGACGTCGGCGAGCTGCGTGAGGACGAGCCGGATCGGCTGCGCGCCATCACGGAGGTCCTGCGCGCCTTTGGGGTTCCGGCCGAGGAGCGGGCCGACGGCCTCGTGATCGAGGGCCGGAGCGAAGGCAGCCTGACTGCGGCGCGCGTGGAGAGCCGCGGCGATCACCGCATTGCCATGGCCGCGGCCGTGCTCGGGTTGATCGGCGACGGCGAGACCATTATCGAGGACGCCGAGTGTATCTCCGTGAGCTTTCCTCGATTCGTGGGCACGCTGCGAGCGCTGGGCGCGGACCTGGAGGTGGTCGCGTGAGGCGACCGATCGTCGCCATCGACGGCCCGGCCGGGGCAGGGAAGTCGACGGTGGCCCGCCTCGTCGCCGAGCGGCTCGGCTACCTTTTGCTCGACACGGGCGCGCTCTACCGCACGGTCGCGCTCGCCGCGCAGCGCGCCGGGATCTCGTGGGGCGACGACGCCGGCGTGACCGCTCTGGCCGAAGCGCTGACGCGCGACGGCGCGGTTCGCCTCGAGCGCGCCGCGGACGGAACGCTGCGCACGCTGCTCCGCGGAGAAGACGTCTCGGCGCAGATCCGCACGCAAGAGCTCGGGCAAGGGGCGAGCCGCGTGTCGGCGATCCCCGGTGTCCGGCAAGCGCTGCTCGCGCTCCAGCGCTCGGCAGCGAGCGAGAACGGCGTCGTCCTCGAGGGGCGGGACATCGGGACGGTGGTGTTCCCCGACGCGGAAGCGAAGTTCTTTCTCACGGCCAGCGTGGAGGTGCGCGCGCGTCGGCGCTTCGACGAGCTCCGCTCGCGCGGCGAGGCGCCGGATCTCGAGCGCGTGCACGACGAGGTCGTCGAGCGCGATCACCGCGACAGCACGCGACCCATCGCGCCGCTCCGGAAGGCGCCGGACGCCGTGCTCATCGACAGCTCCCTGCTCCCCGTCGAGGTGGTCGTCGAGCGCATCGTCGAGCGCGTGCGCGCCCTCGAGCGCGAGCTCGAGAGACCGTGACGCGCGCCACCGTCCTCTCGGCGTGCCTGCTCGCCTGCGGCCCGGAGCCGCTCCGAGCGCCTCCGCCCGCGCCGGTCATCGAGGAGCCGGCGCTCGCGATCCCGGCCGATCTCGATCTGGTGCTGCGCCTCGACCTCGCGCGTCTGCGGGGCGCGCTCGGGCTCGACCTCGGTCAGGCGCTCGACCGCGCGTACGACGAGAGCGCCTCGGCCGAGCGCGACGCGGGGACCCGCCGGCTCCTCTCCCAGCTGCTCGTGCGAACGAACGTGCTCTGGGTGGGGGTGCGTCCCGGGCACTCACCGGAGCTTACGGACAACGTGCTCGTGGCGCGGGGCACCTTCAGCGGCCTCGTTCCCAACGTGATTTCCGGAGAGCCGCCCTGGCGCCGCGCGCGGGACCTCGGCGGCAGCGTGCGTCGCTTCGATCGGGAGCTGCCCGCGGTGCGCGCGCTGCCCGCGGTGCTCTACGTCCGCGCGCCCGATCTCGTCATCGTGGGCTCCGGCGCCGAGATCGATGCGCTCGAGCGCACGCTCGAGCTGCGCCGCGGCGAGCGCCCGGTGCGCGCTCCCGAAACCGGCTTCATCTCCGTCGCGGCGCGGCTCGCCCCGGTGCTCGCTCGCCTCGAGGCGAAGGCTCCGGCGCTCGCGGAGCTGTTCTCCGGGAGCGAGCGGCTGCGCGCCAGCGCCGATCTCACGGCGGGCTGGCTGCGCGTCGACGTCGAGGTCGGCTTCTCCGACACCGAGCGAGCGGCGGCCGCGGCGAGCGCGCTGCGCCGGCTAACGACGGCTTTGTCGCGCTCGAGCGCACCGTGGCTCACCGCGGCGCGCATCGCCTCCATCGGCGACGTGGTGCCCGGGAGGCTCGTCCTCCCGGAGGCCGAGCTCCGACGCCTCGCTCGGGGTCGGCAACGCTGCATCGAGTCCGACGGCACGAACTAACCAGCTCCGAACCATGGTGACTTCTTCTTCGGCAGCACCCGGGAGACGCGGCGCGACGCGCTTTCGCTGGGTCATCCTCGGCTTCGTCGTTCTGCTCGCGATCGGGCTCGCGGTCGCTTACGTCGTCCACGAGCGGTACGTCGCCTACACGCCGGTGGCCGCGCGCCACGTCCCGGCCGACGCGTCGCTCGCCGCGCGGTTCGACCTCACGCACGTGGCGCTCTACGAGCCGTTCCGGCGCTTCGTGTTCCCCCTGGCCGATCTCGGCAACGCCCAGCGCCGGGATCGACTCGCGGCGCGGGGGGCCCAGGTCGCCGGCGCGGTGCAGGAGGTCGTGCTCGCCCTCGGACGGACCGGGAACGACTGGCTCATCGTCTTGGGCGGACGCCTCCCGAGCGCGCTCGGGGAGACCCTCGCCACGGTGCTGATCGAGGAGGGCGCGCGCGTCGAACGGCGAAGCGACGGGTTCGTCGTCGAGCCCGCGGGGGTCGCGTTCGCGCAGGCCGCAGACGGGGCGTTCTTGATCGCGGCGAGCCCGGAGCGGCTCCGGACCGCCCTTCTGCCGCACGCCGCCGCCCCGGAGCTCCTCCGGGAATCGGGCGGCATCGTGGCACGGTCGCCGCTGCTTCCCGCGCCGCTCGAGCGCGTGGAAGCGAGCCTCGAGCCGGATTCCGGTGTCCAGATCCGCTTCGTGGCGACCGGGGGGCCCGGGACCGAGCTCGCCGTTCGCGCCTTGCTCGCCGGGGTCGCAGGCCTGCATCCCGAGCTGGCCGAGGCGATGCGAACCGCCACCCTCGAAGCGGGGAACGGCCGCGTTCGCGGTGAGGTCCTCCTGCCCACCGCTGCGGCCGAGCGGCTCACCGAGGCGTTCGCGGCGCGCGCTGCAAATTGGCTCGCCTCAGGGCCCGGCCGCGCCACGCTGACCCCGTGAGGGCGCGCGCGCAAACGAGGTCCGGATGTTGGCGGGCAGGGGAACGTGTGCAACAATTTCCCGGCCGGCCTCGCTCCCCGCGGTAGTTTCACGTTTGACTCGACCGATGGGGTGCGCTACCTGACCGCGTCCGTCGCGAGCCCGGCCCGCGCACGCCTCGCGCGCCACCGGACTCTAGCGCGCGAGACACTCGAAGGATTGGAGGCACCGTAATCGTTCATGGCTGACACGCAAACCGCCACACCGGACCAAGGCCCGCTTTCCGGGTTCGCTGCGCTCTTCGAAGCCAGCGAAGAGACGACCCAGCTCGGCGGCGAGGGCGAGATCGTAAGCGGCATGGTCGTGCAAGTGACGCGCGACTCGGTCGTGGTGGACATCGGCGGCAAGAGCGAGGGCGTGATCCCTCGCGACGAATTCTTGGACGCTCACGGTGTGCTCACGGTCAAGGCCGGCGACCGGGTGGACGTCTTCATCGAGAGTCGCGAGAGCGACGATGGCCTGATCTCCCTCTCGAAGGAGAAGGCCGACAAGATGAAGGTGTGGGACGAGATCTCGAGCGCGTGCGAGCGCGACGAGATCATCGAAGGCACCATCAGCCAGCGCGTGAAGGGCGGCCTCGCCGTCACCATTCGCGGCGGCGTCAAGGCCTTCTTGCCGGGCTCTCAGGTCGACCTTCGCCCCATCCGCAACCTCGAGAAGCTGATCGGGCAGACGTACGAGTTCAAGGTCATCAAGTTCAATAAGAAGCGCGGCAACATCGTGCTGTCGCGGCGCGCGCTGCTCGAGCGTGAGCGCGACGAGATGAAGGCGAAGACGCTGCAGACCCTCGAGGAGGGCATGGTCGTGACCGGCACGATCAAGAACCTCACCGAGTACGGCGCGTTCGTCGACCTCGGCGGCATCGACGGCCTGCTTCACATCACCGACATGTCCTGGGGTCGCGTGAACCACCCCGGCGAGGTGTTCAAGGTCGGCGACGAGGTGACCGTCAAGGTCCTCAAGTACAACGCCGAGACCGAGCGCGTGAGCCTCGGCCTGAAGCAGACCCAGGAAGATCCCTGGAACCACGCCGAAGAGGCGTACCCGCTCGGCAAGCGCGTGCGCGGCAAGGTGATGAGCCTGACCGACTACGGCGCGTTCATCGAGCTCGAGCCGGGCGTCGAAGGGCTCATCCACGTCAGCGAGATGAGCTGGACCAAGAAGATTAAGCACCCCTCGAAGCTCCTCGAGATGGGGCAGGAGGTCGAGTGCCAGGTCCTCGAGGTCGACTCGAAGGCCAAGCGCATCAGCCTCGGTCTGAAGCAGCTCGAGCCCGATCCCTGGACCCTGTTCACGGACAAGTACAAGCCGGGCGACAAGATCGCCGGCAAGGTGCGGTCGATCACCGACTACGGCGTGTTCATCGGGATCGAAGAGGGCGTGGACGGCATGGTCCACAAGACGGACCTCTCGTGGACCGTCAAGATCAACAACCCCGCCGACGTCTACAACAAGGGCGACGAGGTCGAGGCGATCATCCTCAGCATCAATCACGACGAGAAGAAGGTCAGCCTCGGCGTGAAGCAGCTCTGGGACGATCCCTGGCTCGGCCAGATGGATCAGTACAAGCCCGGCACCGTGGTGGACGACGCCTTGGTGCTCAGCGTCGCGGACTTCGGCGCGTTCGTGCGGATCGCCGAGGGCATCGAGGGGCTCATCCCGACCAACGAGATCCCCCCGAGCGCTCACGTTTCGCGCGGCGAGCGCGTGAAGGCCGAGATCTCGAACGTGGACGGCATCGATCGGCGGCTCACGCTGACCATGCGCAACCCGGGCGAGAGCGCGGAGGCCGAGCAGCTCATGGCGCTCCGCCGCGAGCAGCAGGGCAAAGGTGCGACACTGGGCGACGTGCTCAAGGAGAAGCTCGAGAGCATGAAGCGGAGCCCCTCCGTTGCGCCGCCCCCTCCCGCAGACACCGACAAGTGAAATGCTGCCGCGTTCTGACGCAGGCGCTGCCACCGGCGGCGCTTGCGTCGGGCCGTGTTCTCTTCACAATCAGCGCGCGGAGTCGCGCTCTTGACCACGCCCAACAGCGTGTCTGACCCCCCCTCGAGTCTGTTCGGCGGCTGGACTCGCCGGCGGATCATCTTCCTCGCCATCTCGGGTGCGCTGGCGCTGGGCCTCTTCATCTGGGCGGCCGAGGTCCTGCTGCCGTTCATCATCGCGGTGATCATCGCGTACGTGCTGACACCGCTCGTCGCACGGTGTGAACGGCTGCGCGTCCCGCGCGCGGTGGCGATCCTGCTCGTGTACGCGCTCACGATGGGCGTGCTGTACGTGTCGGCTGCCGCGATCTTTCCGCGCGTCTACAGCGAGGGGATGAAGCTGATGCGCGACGCGCCCGCGCTCGGGCGCGAGCTCTCCGCGGAGTGGAGCCCGCGCATCGAACGCTGGGTGGACGGCGTGTTCAATCGCGTCACGCCGCCCGAGCCGTCGACGGGTGAAGCGCCCTTGCAGGGCGAGCCGGAGGCGGCAGCGCTCGAGATCATCCAGAGTCCGGGGGGCGGGCTGCGCATCGAGGTCGGCGCTGGCCTCGACGTGGTTCAACACGGTCCCGGGCACTGGCGCATCGGGCCCGTTTCCCCGCGCTCGTCGTCGCGGATCGACGTCGCCGAGCTCACCAATCAGGGCATCGAGGAGTTTCTCGGGTACGTCAAACGCAACGCCCTCGACCTGATTCGCATCGGTCACGCCGTGGTGAGCCACGTTGCGCGGGGCGTGTTCCTCCTGTTCATGACGCTGATGGTCGCGGGCTATCTGATGCACACCCGCGAGGCCATCCTCGACTTTTTCCGCTCGCTCGTGCCGCCGCGCTCGCGGCTCGGCTTCGATCGCCTCATGTTCCGCATCGATCGGGGCCTGGCGGGCGTGGTGCGCGGCCAGCTCCTGATCTGCCTCGTCAACGGGATCCTGTCGGCGATCGGGTTCTGGATGTTCGACCTCAAGTACTGGCCGATTCTGGCCATCGTCGCCGGGGTCATGAGCATCATCCCGATCTTCGGGTCGATCCTGAGCTCGATCCCAGCCGTGCTGATCGGCCTCACACAGGGGTTCTGGACGGCGCTCTGGGTGCTGCTCTGGATCATCGGTATTCACCAGGTCGAGGCGAACCTCCTCAACCCGAAGATCATCGGCGTCGCTGCCAAGATCCACCCGGTGCTGGTGGTGATGGCGCTGCTCATCGGCGAGCATTTCTTCGGGCTCTGGGGGGCGCTCCTCGCCGTGCCGGCGCTCTCGCTCGCGCAGAGCTTGTTCAATCATTTCCGCTTCGAAGCGATGCCGGACGTCCCGCCCGACAGCCTCTTGCCCCCGACCACGGCGGTGAGCCCGAGCGCCACACCGACCTCGAAGGAACGCGTCGCTTCGGCGGGCTAGCGACAGGTCCGTCGCGCTGTTTCGGCGAGCCCTCCCCGAGTGGCCGAGTTGAGGGTACCCGGGTGCTGCGCTAAGACGCCGAGCGAGAGAGCGAAACGTGGCCAAAGGCACGCGGAAGATCAGGCGGACCCAGGAGGCCCGGGACGACGGGGATCGAAAGAGCGAAAAGCCGCTCGTCCCCAAGCCCCAGTTGCAGGATCCGCTGAGCGGCACGGCGCTGCGCGGCATGCTGCTCCGCCTGGGGCTGCCGCTGCTCGCGGTGTGGATGCTCTGCGCGTTCATCGCGAGCCTCGTGTACTCGAGCACGGCGAAGGTCGTGCTGATCGCGATCCCGGCGGTGCTCACCGTGCTCGCGATCGGGCTCGTCGTCTGGGCGCTCCGGCAAGCGAAGAAGGCGCGCGGCGTCGCGGGCATCCTGAGTCAGGTCGAGACGGCCGAAGATCGCAAGGCCGCGCTCGAGAAGCTCGAGACCGGGTTCAAGAAGAACGACCCTGCCGCGTTGTTCGCGCGCGCCCAGCTCGAGCTCCAGGAAGATCCGAAGAAGGCGCTCGCCACCCTCGAGCAGATCGATCTCAACAAGGTCATGGCGCCCGTGGCCGACGAAGCGCGCGGACAGCGCGCCATGATCCACCTCGTTCTCGGCGAAGTGAGCGCCGCGCGCCAGCTCGTGGACGGCATCAATCTCTCGCGGCATCAGGAGCCGAGGACGCGCGCCATGCTGGCTGCCGTGTGCGCCGAAGCCTGGGCGCGGAGCGGCGCCGCCAAGAAGGCGACGGAGACGCTCGCGCTGTTCGACAGCGAGGACCCGGCGTTCGAGCCCATTCGCCCACAGCTCTATCGCGCGTTCGCCTACGCGTACGCGCACACCGGGGACATCAAGGGCATTCGCCGCATGCTGAAGCGACTCTCGTCGCAGGACGCGCGGATGCTGAGCGCGTTCATGATGAAGCGCACGCATCCGCTCCTGCAGCGCGAGGCGAAGAAGCTCCTCGAGCAGAGCGGCGCCGTGCCCAGGCGCATCATCATCGATCGGGGCGGCTGAGCTCCGGGACCCGCCCGGCGGGCTCGAGCGCGGCGAGCGTCACGCGCGCTCGCGGACGAACGGCGATGTCCGGCAGGAGCTCGGCGGAGGAGACCACCGCGAGCTCGGGGAAATCCGTCTCGAGCAGCTTGCGCACGAAGCGGCGCAGGTCCGGCTGCGTGAGCAGCACCGGGCGGCGATCGCTCGGCCACTCCGCGAGCGTGCGGCGCACCGCGCCGACGATGTCGCGCGCCGCCGCGGGAGCGAGGGCGAGAAAGCTGCCCGCCGGCGTGCGCTGAACCGCCGAGCGCACCGTGTCCTCGAGCGTGGCGTCCAAAAGGAGCACCTCGAGCTCACGCCCACCGCGGGTGAGGCCATACGTGATGGGCCGGCGCAGCTGAGAGCGCACGAACTCCGCGAGGTTCACCGGATCTTTTTCGACGTTCGCGACCGCCGCGAGCGCTTCGAGGATGCTGCGCAGATCGCGCACGCTCACGCCCTCGTCGACGAGGCGACGGAGGATCTCCGAGAGCGCGGGGACGCTGACGGGCTTCGGCACGACCTGACGGACGGCTGCCGGCGCGAGCTGCTCGAGCTGGTCGAGCAAGCCCTGCGTCTCGGCGATGCCGAGGTACTCCGAGGCGCGCGCGCGCAGGTTCGGAAGGAAGCTCGCGACCAGGTAGCCGGCGGCATCTGCGTCCGAGACGTTTTCCGGCACGACGAGCACGCGAGCCGGGATCTCGTAGAGGAAGAGCACGGCATGTCGCGGCAAGAGCGCTTCGTTGCACGCGAGCCGTCCGCGCGGGAGCGGCACCCCGAGCTCTCGAAACAGGAGCTCCCGGATCGCCGCGAGCGCGGAGCGGAGCCCCGGGCGGCGCAGCTCGCCGCCGCGCAGCTCGTCCTCCGAGAGCGCGAAGAGGTCGGGGCTGACCTCGATGCCCCAGGGCACGACCACCGGAACGAAGCGCGTGTCGGCGCCGTCGCGCGGCCGCTGGATGGGCTCGGCCGCCGCTCGAGTGGCCTCGACGTGGAGCGCCCGGGTCCGCGCCCGCGAGGCCCCGAAGAGGAGCGCTCCGATGACGAAGAAGGGGAGGGCAGGCAGGCCCGGCACGGCGGCGAGCACGAGGACGAAGCCGGAGGCCACGGCGAGCGCGCGCGGCTGGCCGAGGAGCTGAGTCGCGAGCTCGGCCCCGAGCGGCTGATCGGGGTCCTCGCTCGCGACCCGCGTGACGAGGATGCCGGCAGCGGTCGCCAGCACGAGCGACGGCAGCTGCGAGACCAGCCCGTCACCGATCGTCAAGAGGCCGTAGCGCTTGAGCGCCGCGCTCGCGTCCATGCCGCGTTGGAAGATCCCGATCGCGAGCCCGCCGAGCAGGTTCACGATCGCGATCAAGAGCGAGGCGATGACGTCGCCTTTGACGAACTTGATCGCGCCGTCCATGGCGCCGTAAAACTGACTCTCGCGCGCGAGCTTGTGCCGGCGCGCGCGGGCCTCGTTGCCGTCGATGGCGCCGCTGCGGAGCTCGGCGTCGATCGCCATCTGCTTGCCGGGGAGCGCATCGAGCGTGAACCGCGCGCCCACCTCGGCCACGCGCTCGCTGCCCTTCGCGATCACGACGAACTGGATGATCGTGAGCACGAGGAACACGACGCCGCCGACGACGTAGTTGCCCATCACCACGAACTGTCCGAAGGCGCGAATCACCTCGCCGGCGTCTGCCTGGAGCAAGATGAGCCGCGTCGAGGAGACGTTCAGGGCGAGCCGCACCAGGGTGGTGAGCAGCAACACCGTCGGGAACGCGGCGATTTTGAGGCCGTCGCTCACGTAGAGCGACACGAGCAGAATCACGACCGAGAAGGCCAGGTTCGACGCGATGAGCAGGTCGAGCAGCCACGTCGGCAGCGGGACGACCATCAGGCCGACGACCGCGATGACCAGAGCCGCGAGCGCCGCGTCCGCGCCGCGCCACCGCGGACGCGCGGCGGTGAGGCCGAGTGCTTTCGAAGCGGTCATCGTTGCCCTCAGCTCGGCATCGTGAAGAGCGCAAGCACGCCGGTGTACAGCTTCAGCGCGGGCGCGTCGCCGTGGGGCGCGATCTCGTACGACGAGTGCATCCCCGCGATCGGAATGTCGGGGAACCGCGCGCGGATGATGCGCAGATCGACGTCTGGCGTGCCGTGGAGCGACACGCCGCGGCCCGCGCAGCTCACGTAAATCGCGAACAGCGGCGCGGCGCCGGCGATGTCGCGAGCGAGGCGCTGAACGGCGCCCTCGAGCTGGAGGCGCGCCGCCGCCGCGTCGCGGACGGCGAAGGCCATGCGCATGCCCGGTCGCACTTCCTCCGAAATCACGACGCCTCGCTCTGCCGGATCGACGCCCTGAATACCGCGAACGAGGAGCTCCGCGGGCTCGTCGTCCTCGGCGTCCTCACGGGCGAGCGCGACGAAGACCAGCGGTTCTTCCACGAGCCCTTCCGCCGAGGCAGCGAGCACATCGAGCGCGCGCTCACCTTCGAGCTCGAGCACCATCGAGCCGCGCACCTCGGTGATGCGCGCGAGCGGCATGAGCAGCCGGCAAGCGGGCGATGACGTCACGACCGGAGGGCGGAGCCCCAGCGAGACGAGGGCGCCCGAGTCCGCGAGCGCGGGCTCGCGTCCGGGCGCGAGCGCGAGGACCTGGCCATCTCCGGCCGTTCCGCCGCCCAAGAACGCTCCGAAGCGCAAGGTCGCGAGCGGCTCGGCCGCGTGGGGATGGAAGTTGCGCGGTCGAGCGAACACGAACGCGGTGGCGCGCGGGGTCGCTCGGCTCTCGAGCGCCCGTGAAAGCGCGCTGCCCACGTCGGCTTCCGGAGGGGCGACCAACGACTCCGCCTCACCACCCGTCCAGACCATACCGCACACGGCGTTCTCCTGTTCGAGCTCACCGCGCTCGGTGAGCACGCCGTGACCCCCCGCGACGAGAATCGGCACCTCGGGCAAATGCTCCCGGAGCGCCTGGCCGAGCTCCTCGAGCCGCCCACGGAGCTCGCCCGCGGCAAAGAGCAATGCAGCGCTCGGCCGCGTGAGCGACCGGGCCGTTTCGGCTGCCGCCCGGGCCACGCGCGCCGGACTTCCGCCACGAACGACGAAGCTCGCTGCTCGAGCCCGCATGAGGGCCGACGATACCTCGGAGCGTGGCGCTCCGGCCCATGATTCGTGGCTCAGGGACACGTACATGCGGAATTCGGGGATTGGGACCCGTGACCGACGCAGATTTCCGCGCCTTGGACACGAAGCCGGCGCATCGTGGCTTGGGCCTCGGTGCTATGCTCCCTCGTCACATGGAGGCCAAGGGATGCCTCACGATGCGCTCCTATGGGCGATCTGACGTCGGCAGGCGGCGGGCGACGAACCAGGACGCCTTCCTCTGTGACGACGAGCTCGGCTTGTGGGTGGTCGCCGACGGGATGGGCGGGCACGCCGCGGGCGAGGTCGCGAGCAACGAGTCGATCGACACCATTTGCGGCATGGTGAAGCGGGGAAAGCAATCCCTCGACCTGACCGGCTCGCCTCCGGAACAGGCCGCGCGCGCGGCGTGCCGACTGATCGAGAGCTCGGTGCAGGCGGCGACGTATCTGCTCTTCGCGATGGCGGAGCTCGATCGTGGCAAGGCGGGGATGGGGACCACGATCAGCGCCATGATGCGCTTCGGGGACTCGCTGGCGCTCGCGCAGGTCGGAGACAGCCGAATTTACCGCGTGCGCGACGACGAAGCGCAGCAGCTGACCGAGGACCACACGCTGATCGCCTGGCAAATCAAGCAGGGGCTGATCACGCCGGCCGAAGCGCGGACGAGCCGCCAGCGAAACGTCATCACGCGCGCCGTGGGCAGCCGCGACTACGTCCAAGTCGACACGAGCGTGTGGGAAGCGGAGCCAGGCGACATCTACCTTCTCTGTAGCGACGGGCTCCACGGGTACCTGCGCGAGGACGAGATCGCGGACGTCCTCGCGGACGAGCGGGAGATCGCCGTCGAGCGCCTCATCGAGATCGCCAACGCCCGCGGCGGTAAAGACAACATCACCGCCGTCGTCGTCGGCGTGGACTGAGCCTCGCTGCCGAAACTTGGCCCGGTGCGGGCGGGTTCGGTACGGACGACCCTGGAACTTCGTTCCGGTTTCGAACGGAACGCGTTCCGGAGGACTGAGAAAGCGATGCACACGGGACGAATCGGAGTCGTGATGGACGGGGCGGTCGGAGCAGGCGGGTCGTTCGAGCGGGGCGGCGCCGTGCTCCACGCGCTCATCGCGTCCGGACACGACGTCGTGCCCGTGGTGCTCGATCCCGGGAGCGATCCGGTCGCGGTGCTCGGCGGCGCCGGCATCGACGTGGCGTTCCTCGCGCTCGACCCGCGTTCCGGCTCGGATGCCTGCGTGCGGAGCGTGCTCGAGTGGCTCGGCATCCCGTACACCGGCTCCTCGCCGCTCGCGACCGCGCTCGCCGCGGACAAGCTCAAGGCGAAGGAGCTCTTTCGCCTCCACAACGTGCCGACGCCTCCGTACTACGTCGTCGAGGTCGGCCAGGGCGGCGCCGACCTCGCCGACATCCACGGCTCGTTCGGCTTTCCCGTGATGGTCAAGGCGCGGCGCTCGAGCGCGGGCGTCTCGGCGGTGAAGGCGTCGAACCTGCTCGAGCTCGCTGCGGCGCTCGAGCGCCTCTTCGCTCGCGACGACGCGGCCTTGGTCGAGCGCTACATCGCGGGCCGCGAGCTCCGCGTCGGCCTGCTCGGTCGGCGCGTGCTCGGCGTGCTCGAGCTCGCTCCGGAACACAACGGCACCTCCGGGAGCCGCGCGCTGATGCCGGCGCGGCTGGGCGGCGCGCGCCAAGCGGGTGTTTTGAATCTCGGCGAGCGCGCCGCCAGCGCGCTCGATACCGACGGCGCGGTGTGTGTCGACCTGCTCGTGACCGAGGGTCAGAACGAATACGTCCTCGGCGTCGACGCGCTCCCCGCGCTCGAGCCGGGGCAGCCGTTGCCGCTGCTCGGCGAGGCGGCGGGGTACGATTTGTCCGCGCTGTGCGAGGCCGTCCTGTCTCGGGCGCGCTCCCCGCTGGGCGCGGCGGAGGCTCCGCGGGCCACCGTGGTGCCGTTCCCGTCGCAGACGATCGATGACGCCGAGCTCGCGCGGGTCGCTCCGTCGCCGACCCGGCGCGCGTTCACGGCGTGAGCATCCGCTCGATCGCGGCGTCGTCGCGGAAGCGGCGGATCGCCGCCACGAGCTCGTTGCGGGTGCTCCACGGCAGCACGTTGCCGCGCGGCGTCCGGTACTCGAGGTAGAGGTTCTCGTCCGTCGCGACGAGCGCTTCACGCGGGACGCCCGCCTCGCGCGCCGACTCGGCGAGGAACCCGTCGAGCCCGGCATCGAGCGCGAGCACGTCCTCGATCAACGAGTCGAGCGGGCGGCCGCGGGGCAGCGTCGCCTGGATTTCCGGGCGCGCCTCGAGCGCGGCGAGGCGCGCGCGGGACGCTTCGAGCGGCTGCATCGACGCGACGAGGATGCCCTGACCGCCTCCGTAGAACAGGGCCACGTGTGCGAAGCGCTCGCGCAGCGTGTTGACCACCGTCGCGAAGTCGCGTCGGTACACGTGATGGAGCTGCATCCATTGTTGGAAGATCCCGCCGGGCGCGAGGCGTGAACGAACCAGGTCGTAGAACTCTCGCGTGTACAAGCTCGACGCGCCGGCGAACCAGATGCTCGACAGCTCCATGCTGATGAGGTCGTAGCGGTGATCCTCGACGAGGAGGAAGTTCCGCCCGTCGGCGATGTGGAGCGCGACGCGCGGATCGCGGAGCACGCCGCGATTCGCGCTCTCGAAGTAGCGCTCGGCGGCATCGACGATGGCGGGAGAGATCTCGGCCACGTCGAGGTGCTTCCAGGGGTATGCGGCGAGCGTGCCCAGCGTCGTGCCCGTCCCGAGGCCGATCACGAGCGCCCGCTCGAAGCGATGGACGAACAACGACGGGTAGTGGGCGAAGAACCGCTGAGCATCCATCTCCCAGCCGGTGTTCCCCTGGAACTTCCCGTTCGTGTACAGCGTGAGCACGCCGTTCGCGCGGGTGACGCTCGTGACGCCGCCTTCGGCATCCTCGCGCAGACTCAAGAGCTCCTGTCGCTGCTCGTGGCCTTCGAAGTACACGTTGCTGCCGCTCGTGAGCTCGACCAAATCCCAGCGCGGCATGGCGATCGCGAGCACCACGGCCGCGAACACGCCGCCGAGCGTCGTGGCGCGGATGCGACCCGCCGCCCAGGGCAGGGCGAACAGGCCACACGCGGCGAAGCCCGAGCTGATCGCGATGAGCGCTCCTTGCGAGCCGAGCGCGGGGAGGATGAGGTAGCCCGTGGCGAGCGCACCAGTGACCGCGCCAACGGTGTTCACCGCCGTCAGGCGCCCCACCCAGGACCCGAGCTGCGCGTAGCGCGCCACGCGCTGGAGGAGCAGCGGGAACGTGAGCCCCATGAGCGTCGTGGGGAGGGCGAGCATGCCGAACGCAACGCTCGCGCGGACCGCCTCGCGCCCCGAGAAGCTCGTCACCACGTCCCCGATGGACGCGAAGAGGCGCGGCACGTCGTCCCAGAGCGGGATCGTCCAGAGCCCGGCCACCGCCGCGGCCGTGGTGCCGAGCGGCAGCGCCGCCTCCGAGAAACGCCTCCGCAGCGCGCTGGCGAGGCTCGCCCCCACGAACAGCCACGTCAGAAACCCCGCGAGGATCAGCCCGAAGGCATACGCGCTGTTGCCGATCACGAGCGCGAGCAGGTGGGTCGAGACCACCTCCGCCGCGAACACGAGAAAGCCGGACGCGTAAGCGAGCACCAGCAAGAGCACGCGGTCGCGCCGCGAGGGGAAGATCAGGCTCCGCGGCGGGATCGTGACGCGCGAGTCCTGGAGGGGCTCGCTCATGCTCGCGGGCGCGGCCTTCTCCGCCTTCGGTCCTCGATCGAGCCAGAGCGCGATCCCTCCCGTGAGCGCGCTCGCCGCGGCCGCGGCCATCAGCGTGCCGTCGAGCCCCAACGCCGGGATCACGAAGTAGGCGCCGGCGAGCGCGCCGACCGCGCCGCCCAGGGTGTTCGCCGCGTACAGCGCGGCCACGCGGCGCTCGCGCGTCTCGGCCGTGCCGAGCGCATCCCCCTCGATCCCACGCGAGAGCAACGGCAGCGTCGCGCCCATCGCCGCCGTGGGCACCACCACGATCCCGAGCGAGAGCAGCCACCGCACCGCGCTCAGCGCCGCGAGCGAGTCCGGGAGCGCCCGCGCGAGGCTCGAATAGAGCGGTGTGAGCGCCCCGAACGCGAGCGGCGAGAGCGCCACCGTGGCTGCTACGGCGAGCTCGAGCACCGCGTAGGCGGCGAGCGGCCGCCGCACGCGCGCGGCGAAGCGCCCTGCCAGCGCCGCCCCGAGCGCGAGCCCCGTCATGAACGCCGCCAGCACCGCGCTCACCGCGTGGGCCGTCGAGCCAACGACGTACCCCAGGTACTTCGAGAAGCAGACCTGGTCCACGAGCGCCGCGGCCCCGGACAACCAGAACAAGAGCAGCACCGCCGCAAACGGCAACGCGCGCCCGGCCGAGCCGGCCTCGGCCACGGGAGTCTCGGCCTCGGTGCGGACCGTCGTGGGAGCGGACACGGCCCGAGACGATATCCGAGCCGCCC
>CAYYWA010000045.1:0-24439 GCA_964475255.1 uncultured Sorangium sp. | reverse complement strand
CACCGCGGCTGGCGGTGAGCGCTGCGACGTCGAGAGCTTGGGGTGACTACTCTTCGAGGATCTGGAAGTCTACGCGGCGGTTCTTGGCGCGGCCTTCGGGGGTCTTGTTGTCGGCGATGGGGCGGGTGAGGCCGAAGCCCTCGGACTCGAGGCGCTTGGGGTCGATGCCGCGTTCGACGAGATAGGTGACGCAGGCCGCCGCGCGCTCCTTGCTGAGGCGCAGGTTGAAAGCGGGGCCGCCGCGGTCATCGGTGTGGCCGTAGACGCCGAGGCGAAGCTCGGGGCGCGCGAGCAGGAGCGCGACGATCTCGTCGAGGATGGGCGTGCTGCCGGGGCGAAGGACCGCGCGGCCGGTCTCGAACTCGATGGGTTGGAGCAGCTCCACCTTGTCTTCGTGAACGCGCGTGAGCGTGGGGCAGCCGTTCTTCTCGGGATCGTCGGAGCGGAGCCCGGGCTCGGTGGGGCAGCGATCCTCTTCCCCCTCGATGCCGTCGCGATCGGGATCGCGATCCGGGCAGCCGTGACGCGCCGGGTCCATCGAGCGCGGCCCTGCTTCGGTGGGGCAGCTGTCGCTCGCGTCGGGGATGCCGTCGAGGTCGACGTCGTCCTCGGGGCAGCCGTCCTCGTCTTGAATGCCGTCCTTGTCTTCCGGCTTGGTCGGGCAGCGATCGGAGACGTCGGGGATGCCATCGCCGTCGCGGTCGACGTCGACGGGGCAGCCGTCGCTCGGGGCCGGCTCTTTGCGATCCTCGGGCTCGGTCGGACACTGGTCGATGCTGTCGGGATAGCCGTCGGAATCGGAGTCCGGATCGTAGTCGCGCGCGTCCGGGACGATGACCTTCTTGCGCGCCGGCGGCTCTGGCTTGTCGAGCGGAACGGCGGTTCCGATCACGAGCATGCCGCGCACGTCGGGCGCGCCGTACCCGATGGACAGGCGCGTGCCCGCGCCGCCGTTCACGTAGAAGCTGTCACCCGGGCCGATCGGAAATCGGAACTGACCGAGCCACTCGATCGACGTGTTGCGCGCGCCGAACACGGTGTTCTCGTCGTCGGGGCCCGCGCTGCTCAGGAGCCCCGTCGAGCCGAACAACTCGCCGCCCAAGCGCGCGCGGCCGCCGCGCATGGGCAGGTAGGCGCCGAAGGCCCAGCGCAGCTCGTTGCCGACCGTGAGCGCGCCGTTCGGTCCGCCAACTCCGTTTTCGGGACGGAAGTGCGGGCCGATCGTCCCCGAGAGCAGGAAATCTCCGAAGTCGAACTCTGCCGCTCCGAAGACCCAGGCCGTGAGCTGCTCGTCGCTCGCGAACGCGTAGGTGTTGCCGGTCGTGGAAAAGAGCGCGCCGCCGATGCCGAAGCGCGCGCGGCCGTCGTCGGACTCGAAGGTGCGCAAGCGCGCGTCGATCCGCAGATCGTGCACGGCGGTGCCGGCGTCTTCGATGCCACCCGTGCCCACGCCTTGTGCTTGCGGATCGGCACCGGTCAGCGTGAGCAGCGACACCGGGAGCGTCACCTGCGCCGTCACGCGCCCGGCGAGCTGGATGCCGAGCGCACCGTACGCGATGAGCTGACCTTGAATCGGGTTGTCGATGCGACTCTCGGCGAGCGGATCATCCGTCACCGTGTCACTGCGCAGCGGGTTGTGCGCGTAGCCTACGGCTGCGGTCGCGTAGACGCGCGTGCCCGGCGGCACGTACGGCCGGAGCACGGTGATGCCGTCGTCCGGCGCGCCCGCGAGCTGCACGCGGTCGAGATAGAAGTATCCCGACTGCGCGGCGGAAGGCGCGCTCCACGCCAGTGCCAACGCGAACAGCAAACACCCGATCAGGCGCGCGGAGCCATGCCTCGAAAGCCCGCTCCGCCCGCAAAGCGTCGTCGAGAGGTGCACGATGCGCGGACGCTATCCCGGCGTGTCCCACATTTGAAGCCCCCGTCACCGATCCCCGGTGGGACTGGCGCGGTGCGGCTCGAGGCCGCGAGCGAAGAGCTGGCACACCCAGAGCGTGCCGTCGGGAGCGCGAGCGACGCCGATTCCAATGGAATCGAAATGGGGACTCAGCAGGTTTGCGCGATGCGAGGGGCTGTTCCAGAGCGCGCGGTGCGCGTGGACGACGGTCGCCGCGTGCGCGACGTTCTCGCCCGCGAGGGACGCCGCGAGCCCCGCGGACTCGAGGCGCCTTTCGGGATCGCCGTCGCCGACGTCGTGCCCCAGGTGCCCCGTGCTCAGCATGGCCGCGGCGTGGGCGGCGGCGAGCCGGTCGAGTCCCGCATCGCGTCGGAGCGGCGAAAGGCGCTCGCTCGCCCGGGCTGCCTCGACGAGCGCGGCGAGCGTCGTCGCCGCATCGGCGCCCGGCCGTGCGCTCGCTTCCCCGGGCGCGCGGGGCTCCTCGTCCGGGGACGGCGGCTCCCCTGCGAAGACCACCGCTTCGAGAACGGGGCGGGGTCCCCCGCCGACGGCCGCGAGCACCTGGACGAGCCAGCGTCCGGGAGCGTCGGCCGCGAAGCGCGCTCGGACCACCCGCTCGTGAAAGGAGGTGGGCACTGGCCGCGGCGCCCCGCGCGGCCCGAGCACGACGACCTTGGCGCCGTCCGCGGGAACGAGCAGCGCGCCCTGGACCGTCACCCAGGTCCCGACGCGCACCTGGGTCGGGACCGGCTCGAGGTCCGCGAGGGCATCGACGGTCACGGCCGCGACGGTGGCGCCGCCGCCTTCTCGCTCGCGCACGGAGACACCGCAGCGTCGCTCCCCGGTGGCGGCGAGCGACGCGACGAAGTGCGAAAACCGTTGCTCGGCGTCGTCACCGGCGTGCTGCACGGTCCAGGCATACGGCCAAACGTACGGGGCGCCGTGCCGCCGCAGCGACCGGGTGAGCGCCGCCGCATCGGGCGCCCTGCCCGAGGTTTCGAGCGCGACGGCCAGGTCGCTCGCGATCCGATCGAGCGCGGTGTCCGCCCGCCCGCACAGCTCCATCAAGGTTCGTTCCCGCTCCGAACGGGGCTCCGAGTGGGGCCGTGGCGAATGGGTGACTGGTGCGAACGCGGCTTTGCGATCCTCGGGAGGTGGAGGCGGCGGGCCTTCGGACGGAGCTGCCGCGGTAGGCTGCCGGCATGCGCTCACGGCGAGCGAGAGGACGATCAGACGCAGCACCGGGGCGCCGAGTGTACGCGATTCCCGGGTCGCGATGGCGCGAGACGGGGCGTTCGGTCTTCCGCCTGCCCGGTCAGAATTGCCTCGAACACGGCCTCGTGAACACAACGGTGTTAGGGTGGGGCGTCCCCCTATGACCCTTCCGGCACGATGAGCGGCCTCGCGCGGCTGACGACGGCGGCGAAGGTCGGCCTCTTCGCCGTGGTGACGGTGGTTGCCGGCATCCTGATTTACTCGTTCGCCCGTAAATCGGTGGGCGGGGATTCCGGCTACGTCGTCTACGCCCTGATGGATGATGCCGCGGGCATCGCTCGGCACTCCTACGTTCGCATGGCGGGGATCCCGGTGGGCTCGATCGAGTCCATTCGGCTGCAGGGCGGCAAGGCGCGGATCGATATCCGGATCGACCCGGAGGTGCCGCTCTACGAGGACGCGAGCGTCTCCAAGGTGAGCTCGAGCCTGCTCGGCGAGTACTATCTCGCGGTCAGCCCGGGGACCGAGGGGAAGCGCCGGCTTCAGCACGGGGACCGCATCGCCGTCGTGCGGGAGGGGACGTCCACCGACGAGATCATGCGGCAGGTCGCCGGGATCGCGGCCGACGTGAAGAAGGTGACCGAGTCGCTCGCGGCGTCCGTGGGCACCGACCAGGGCCGCGAGAACCTGAAGGACACGCTCGAGAACCTCGCTCAGGTCACCGAGGCGCTCAACCAGACCGTTCGTGAGAACCGAACCTCGCTCCGGAACATCTTCGACAACATCGAGCGGATCACCGCCGAGGGGCGCCCCGAGCTCCGGGACATCCTCGAGAACGTGCGGGTGAGCACCGAGGAGGTGCGGACCCTCGTCTCGCGCGCCGAGCGCGAGGGCGCCGAGCCCGGCGAGGTGCGGCAGATCGTGGAGAAGGTGAACCGAGCGAGCTCGAGCCTCGAGAGCGCGCTCGCGAACCTCGACGAGGTGGCTGCGCGCGTGGAGCGGGGCGAGGGCACGCTGGGCCGGCTCACCAAGGACGAGCGGCTCATCGACGAGGTGGAGGAGGTCGCGTCGAGCGTGAACGAGTTCGTCGGCGGCGTCTCACGCTTGCAGACGATTCTGCTCCTTCGCACGGACTACCAGTTCCTCGCGAGCGCCGTGAAGAGCTACGTCGAGCTTCGGCTGCAGCCGCGCGAAGACAAGTACTACCTGATCGAGGTCGTCAACGATCCGCGCGGGCTCACCTCGTACGAGCAGGTCGACGTCAGCACGACGAACCCGAACGAGCCGCCGCACTACCGCGAAGTGCGCACCATCACGACCAATCAGCTCCGATTCTCACTGCAGTTCGCGCAGAGCTTCGGCCCCTTCACGGGTCGGTTCGGGATCAAGGAGTCGACGGGCGGCGTCGGCCTCGACGTGCTCTTGTTCGAGAATCGCTTCGAGCTCCGCCAGGACCTCTACGGCTTCGGAGAAGTCGTGCTCCCCCGTTGGCGCGTCTCGCTCGCCTACGAGTTCGTGAAGCGCTTCTGGCTCCTCGGTGGCGTGGAAGACGTCCTGAGCAGCACCGGCCGCGACTACTTCGTCGGCGTCGCCCTGCGCTTCAACGACGAAGACCTGAAGACGATCCTCCCGTTCGCGCCTGGTCCGTAGTCGGAGGCTTCGCTGACTTCGCAGCCCTAGCCTTAGCCCCCCGGGAGCCCCGTGCGGGTGCAGGGCTGGGTGCGGGTGCAGGGCTGGGGTTTCCTAGTGCTCCCAGGCAAGCCAGCCGAGGGCGTGGGCGGTGGCGAGGGCGGCGCAGGCTTCTTTGGAGGTGATGATGCGGGCGTCGTGACGGGGGCGATGAGCGGTGAGGCGATCGATGGCCTGGTCGATGGTGAGGCGTTCGTTGACGAAGGTGGCGGCGAGGTGCAGGGACGCGGGCGCCGTGCCGCGCTCTTTGCCATGGCTCGCTGCCGCGGCGCGTGGGCCTTTCAGGATCAGTGTGGTGCCGAGAGGGAGCAGCGCGCGGGGGCCGGCTTGGGACGCGAGGATGGCGCCGGCCATCATGGGGCTCGCCAGGTCGAGGTCGAGCGGGAAGTCCACGCGCGTCGGGGTGGTGCCGCGGTAGAACGACGCGAGGCCGTCGTCCCAGCGGAAGAGGGCGGCCACGCGGTCGCGACCCTGGTCGCGAATGGCGCGGAACACGTCGACGGCGTCGACGAGGCCGAGCGTGATCAGCGTGTCGCCGAGGCGCCCGTTGTGCGTCGCGAGCTCACCGAGCGCCATGTCGAGCTGCTCGCGCGTGATGCGCCCGCGGCGCACGAGGTACTCGCCGAGCAGCTCCTCGCGCTCGGAGGAGGCCACGTGGTGGAGCCGGCCACGGTCCAGGTAGATCTCTTTGCGGCTCGAGCGACCACCGCCGAGAGCGCGCTGCACGAAGAGCGCGCCCGTCTCGGCGTTTATCCTGAGGTGCGCGAGCACCTGCATCATGTTCGTGTCGCGGAGGAGCGCCTGGTAGTCGGGCGCGCCCGGCTCGAACACGCGCGTCGTCGTCGCCGTGGTGGACGGCAAGAGGTGCCGCGCGAGCTCGTGCACGTCGCGGATCTTGCGGAAGCCCTGGCCCATCAGCGCGACCTCGTCCTCGCCGCCGAGATCGCCGGTCGCGACCATCTCGATGAGCTTCGCGAACGAGACCTGCTCGAGCACTTGCCCGTTGGTGCGGCGCACGCGCGAGCGCGCGTCCGTGTGCTCGGGCGTCGACTCGACGGGGCGCGCGACGCGCAGGCGGCTGCTCGACGTCCTCACCGCTTGCATGCGATTCACGCTCTCGCGAATCTGCCCCTCGAGGCGCCGCGCGAGCTGGGACGAGTCGCGCGCCCAGGAGACCCATTCGGCGAGCTGTTTCTTGAGGTCGGCCGCGGAGGGTCGCTCGAACGGCTCGAGCGCCTTGGAGAAATCGGCGGCGCTCGCATACCGATCGTCCGGGTCGCGCGCGAGGGCGCGCTCGCAGACGGGGAGCATCCCGTCGGGGAGCATGGAGGCGTTGCTGCGGAGCGGCTCGATGTTCGCGTCGCGGATCGCGAGCAAGACGGCGAGCTGACCGCTGCCGGGGAAGACGCGCTCGCCGATCAACATCTCGCCGAGCAGTGCCGCGAGCGAGAACAGATCGGTCCGGTGATCGAAGGGCTCTCCGGCGACCTGCTCCGGCGCGAGATACCCGAACTTGCCTTTCAACCGGCCGGGCTCCGCCGGGCGCGCGGGTTGCTCGACCCGCGCGATGCCGAAGTCGCCGAGCTTCACGTCGCCCGTGATCGACAGGTAGATGTTCGACGGCGTGACGTCGCGGTGCACGATGTTGAGCGGCATCCCGGCGCCGTTCAGCGCGCCGTGCACGGCGGAGAGCGCCGAGAGCACGCGTCGCGCGACGTACACCGCGAGCCCGGGCGGGATCCGGCGTTGCTCGGCCTCGCACCGGCGGAGGAGGCGATAGAGGTCGACGCCCTCGACGTATTCCATCGCGAGATAGGGCTCGCGGCCGACCGTGCCGGCGCCGAACACCGTCACCACGTGCGGGTGCGCCACCGCGCGATGCAGCTCGGCCTCCCGTTCGAGCACGTCGAGCCCGCTGTCGCGCGCGCTCGGCAAGAGGCGCTTGACCACGAGCCGCGGCGCCGGCGCCGTGCCCGTCTTGGGGCGGGCGAGAAACACTTCGGCGCTGCCGCCCACGGCAATGCGACGCTCGAGAACGAATGGGCCGAACGGCTTCTGCGCTTCGGGGCGCTCCCCCGGCTGCTCTTCGCTCACGTCCCGCATTATGCGTGTTCCGGAGCGCGAGGACGAGATCGGTGCAACGGATTCGACGGGAGAATGCGCGGTCCGTTTCGACGCCGAATGACCTCGTGCTACATGCGCGTTCGGATGCCGGTGCCCCTACGGAACGCCCTGTTTCGCGTGATCGCGGCCCTGTTCCTCGTCGCGGGTGGGCTCGCTGGCTGTCGCTGCGGCCCGGCGCCGCCCGCCGAACGCCCGGTGAATCAGCCTTCGTTGCGCCTGGTGCTGCTCTCGTCGGTAGCGGGTGCGCTCGAGCCCTGTGGTTGCGTGAAGGACATGTTGGGCGGCGTCGATCACGCTGCTGCCTACTTGCGCGCACAGGGTGAGACGCCGTCGTTGGTTCTCGGTGCCGGACCCATGCTGTTCATGGATCCGCGCCTGCCCGAGGATCGCGCCGCGCAGGACCGCTGGAAAGCCGAAGCGCTGATCCAGTCGTTTCGGGATCTCGGGCTGCGCGCCTGGGCGCCGGGCATGAACGATTTCGCGCTCGCACCGCGCGAGCTCTTCGCGCTCGCCGGCAAGGACCCGGTGCTGCTCGCCGGAAACCTGCGCGTGGACGCGACGCCGCTCGCGCGCACCGCGCTTTATACGGTGGGCAACGTGCGGGTTGGCGTGGCCGGCGTGAGCCGTCCGGCACTGGCCGGCGATCCGCCGCCCGGGGTGCACGTCGGCGATCCGGTCGAGGCGCTGCGCGTCGCCGTGCGCGAGCTCTCGGAGCAAGGGGCCGCGCTGCGCGTCGCGCTCGTGTCTCTGCCGCGGGGTGAGGCGCTGCGCGGCGCCGAGCTCGTGCCCGACTTCCACGTGATGCTGGTGGGCAAGCCAGTGGACCAGGGTGAGGCGAACGATCCCGTGATCCCGCCGACCACCGTGGGCCGCACGCTGGTCGTGCAGGCACCGAATCACTTGCAGGCGTTCTACACGGTGGACCTGTTCGTGCGGGACGGCAAGTTCGAGTTCGCGAACGCCGACACCGCGAGCGAGGAGCGCGCCCGGCTCGAACGGCGCGCCGCCGAGCTCACCCGGCGCACCCCCACCGCGGATAAGCTCGATGGCACTCGAAAGGAGTATATCGACGCGCGCCGCCGGGATCTCGCTGGCCTACGCGCGCAAATCAACGCGCTCCGCGCGCCCGCCGCGCCGCCCGAGGGCAGCTATTACAAGGCAGCGCTCGTCGAAGTGCGCGAGAAGCACGGCAGTGATCCGAAGGTCGCCGCGCGCCTCTCCGAGTATTACCGGCGCGTGAACGAGCACAATCGCGTGGCGTTTCGCGATCGCAAGCCGCCGCCCGTTCCCGAGGGGAAGAGTGGCTTCGTCGGCGCCGAGCAGTGCGCGACGTGCCACTACGACGAGCACGCGTTCTGGTCGAAGACGCGACACGCCTCCGCGTACGAGGCGCTCGCGCACCAGCACAAGGAGTTCAACCTCGACTGCGTGAGCTGCCACGTGACGGGCTACGGCGAGCCCGGCGGCTCCACGGTGACGTTCGTCGAGGGGTTGAAGGGCGTGCAGTGCGAGGTCTGCCACGGCCCGGGCTCCCGCCACATCGAGAACCCCGCCGACGCCGCTCGCATCACCCGCACGCCGCCCGTCACGCTTTGCGGCCCGAAGTGCCACCACGTCCCGCACGTCAAGCCCGACTGGGACGTCCACGCCGCGTGGAAGCACATCATCGGCCCCGGCCACGGCGGGTGACGCGACTGCCCGGGGCGCGTTCGGGGCAGAGGCGAACGCTACGCGATCATCGTGCGCAAGAAGTGCCCGCGGTGATAGCTCCAGGCGCAGACCAGGGCGAACGCGCAGTAGGTGAGGGCGACGACTTGCCAGAGTGACGTCATCCCCGCGCCCGGAGTGATCGCGACGAGCAGGCTCGCCGGGAGCTGGAACAAGAGCACCACGGCGGCATCGAGCCAGAGCGCTTGCAACGTTGCGCCGGCGCCTTGGATCGCCGAGCCGAGCGCGATGCCGACGCCGAGCGCGACGTAGCTCGCCCCCACCCAGGAGAAGTACTGGAGCGCGACCTCGATGACGTCCGGATCCGAGTCGAAGAAGCCGACCAGGCTCGCGCCGAACGCGCGGTAGACGAGCGCGAGCACCGCCATCGTCCCGGCGGTGTAGAGGGCGGTGAGCCAGCCGCTGCGCTTGGCGCGCAAGAGGTTCGCGGCGCCCAGGTTCTGACCGACGAAGGTCTGCGCGGCGCTGCCCCAGCCGAGCGCCACGAAGAGCGCCATCGTCTCCAGGCGGAAGACGATGCCGAGCGCCGTCGTTGCCGTTTGATCGGCATCGGTCGTGAACAGGCGCGCGACGAGCGCGTGGACGAGCAACATCGCGAGGATGCGGACCACGAGCTGAGCGCTCGACGGCCAGCCGAGCGCGACGAGCTGCCGCAGGACGGCCATGTCGGGCAGCGCGAGCGCGCTGCGCGAGAACAGCCCGAATCGACGCGCGAGCAGCACCACCATCGGCACGAGCGCGATGCCGCGCGCGACGAGCGTGGCCCACGCCGCGCCCAAGAGCTCGAGCCGCGGAATCCCGAGCGCGCTCGCGATGGGCGGCGCCCACGAAAACAGCGGCGGCGCCGGCCCGGGGCCGTACACGAACAGCGCCGCGAGCACGAGGTTCAGGACGTTCGCGAGCACGAGCAGCGCGACCGGTGTCTTGCTGCTGCCGAGCGATCGCGCGACGCTCGCGAGGTGGAGCAGGAAGAAGATCGTGAAGCTCCCGCCCATCATCACGGCGAGGTAGTCCTCGCCGAGCTCGGCGACCTTGCCCTTCGCGCCGACCAGATCGGCGAGCAGCCAGCGCGCGCCGAAGACCCCGCCCAGGCCGAACACGGAGGAGAGGGCGAACACGAGGAGCATCGACTGCCACGCCACGCGCCGCACGGCATCACCGTCGCCCCGCCCTGAAGAGCGGCTGAGCAGCGCGCCCGTCGCGATGGTCAGGCCATAGGCGATGATCGTCCCGAGCGCGGCGAGCTGGTCGCAGATTCCGATCGCACCGAGCGCGGGTCCGGCGACCTCGGGCTCGAGCTGTCCAATCAAGTAGGCATCGACGAGGTTGAAGGCCGTTTGCAGGCCCATCCCGAGCGCGAGCGGGACGCCGAAGCGCATGATTTCGAAGCCCAACGGGCCCACCAGGATCCGGCGCGAGAGCGTTTCTTTCGAGCGGCGCATGGACTCCCGTTCACGCCCGTCGGGCCGCGGCGCGGCCGTCACTGAAGAGCTCGAGCGTCGCGCTCGTGCGCGGCTTCGTGTCCGTCGAACGCCTTCGGCGCGCGGGGGCGGACGCAGGCTTCGGGTCGCTGCCGATTTCGTCGCGAGCGCGCTCGAAGCACGCGTCGGGGATGCGGCGCGCGCGCCGCGACAGCGCCGTTCGTTCGACGAAGGCCGCGCTCACGGGGTCGTGATAGCCGCTCGGCGCGTTCGCCGGGGACGGGCTCGGGTGAAAGCGAGCGATGCGCGCCATGAACAGCTCGCGCACGTACTTGCCGACGAGCGAGGCGAGCATCACGAGCACGTCGCGCCCATCGGCGTCGCGCACGAAGCACACCTCGCCGATCCCCGGGAAGTGATAGGCGCTCTTTGCCGGCTTCTCCTGGAGCGTCACGTGCAAGCGCCCGGCGAGCGGTCCGAAGAACCGCGAGTACGCGCCGATGCCGCCCACTTTCCCGCAAACGGCCTGGAGGTCGGCCCCGGCGAGGGCGCGCTGCGCGAGCACGAGCGATTCCATGGCGTGCAAGTCCGCAACGAAGCGGTTGATACCACGCGCGCGGAGCGCGTTGAGGCGGTTCGTACAGACCACGCTCGAGCGGACCGAGACGAAGCGAATGCCGCGCCGCTCGAGCGCCCCGCGGTGCGCGATCACCCGCTTTAGCACCTCCGGCTCGGCACCGAAGGCTTCGCCGCTCGTGCTCCAGCACTGAGCCTCGACGTGTCGGGGGCAGGGGGCACGGAGCTCGGCGGCGCCGTCGGCCAGGAGCCGCTCGAGCAGGGCCGCGGGGCTCTGCGCGTCGAGGCCGAGCAGGGTGCGGGCCCACGCCTCGCCGAGGGCGACATCGCCGTGCGCGACGACGCGCTTCGAGTCGTCGAGGTCTTGCCGCATGGATTTCGGGAGCTTGCGGGAAAGAGCACGGGCCCCGCGCTCGTCGACCTCCGCGAGCACCGAGGTCACTACGAGCGGACCGAGGCGCGCGCCGAGGCCGTTCTCGTCGACACCCAGGCGGAAGCAAGAAGACACGGGCCGCGATGCTAGCCACGGTCGGCGCGCGACTTCGAGCGCTGTCGCACGGGCCGGGCGAAACCCCTGAAATCACGCGCGTCGTGGAAGCCTGCGCGGCGCGACGCGCGGTGCTCCGCCGCGCGTCGGACCGGCATGACGCGGTTGTCGGCGGAGTCGGACGTGGCTCCGTCGAGGCGGGGATCAGCGCGGTCGGTGTCGCGGTTTTCGAGGAGGCGGGCGCGGCTCAGCCGCCGGCGACGGGGGGGATCAGCGCGATCGTGTCGCCATCGGCGACGGGGTCGGTGAGCGTCGCGAACGTCTCGTTTCGAGCAACGCGGATCTTCTCGAGCGCGCCGGCGAGCGGCGGATGTCGACGTTCCAGATGCTCGAGCACGTCGGCGAGCGTGCGTGCGGTGTCCGGGAGGGCAATCTCCTCTTCGGGCTTTCCGACTAGGTCGCGAATTTTCGCGAAATATAGAATTTGTAGCGTCATCGAGAGCGCTCGTTGCGAGGGGCGTACGACCGATCCTCGTGCCCCGCAAGGAAACGGGATTCGCGGCGGAAGCGCGAGGAAAGAGACTTGCTTTGGCGCTTGCGACGGCGGGGGCGAGCGGCGGCGAGGCGCCCCCTTTTCATGCCCGTATGACAGACGCCCGTTGCTTGTGAGCAAGAGTGGTTTAGACTCCCGGCTCGATGGCGGACCCCCGTCTCCGCCGGCTCGTGTCTTTGCCGTCGAGTCGAGCGCACGCCGTGAGCGCGCGCCGCTCACGACACTTCTCGTAGTTGCGATCTCGCGCTTGGAGGCCGTTGCCATGATCAGAAGCTGGACCGTTTCCGGAGGCATTGTGCGACCCCTACTCGTTCTCTGTCTGGCGTGCAGCGCCCAGCCGGAGACGAGCCCGCGGGATCGCGACCCGAGCTCGGGAAAGGGAGGCGCCACGGGCACGTCCCAGGGCGGCGCGCCATCGACTGGTAACGGTGGATCCTTCGCGCAGGGCGGCACCACGCCCGGGCAAGGCGGAGCGGTGACCGGTACGCCCCAGGGCGGCTCTGGCGGGAACACCACGCCAGCGGGCAACGGCGGAGCGGGCAACACTCCCGGCACGGCCACGCCGATGGGCGGCACCGGCAATGCCTCGGGTGGAACGACCAGCACCGGCATGGGCGGCACGATCGGCGCCGCGGGCACCACGGCCATGGGCGGCGCGGTCAGCTCGGGAACCGGCGGCGGGAGCACGGCCGCGGGCTGCGACTTCAAGCCGACCGCGACGGACACCGTCGTGTACTCGGGCGGCACGCCGGCCTCGTCGGGCACGTGTAGGAGCGCGATCGATTCGCCGTATCAGGGGTTCTGGTACGCGTACAACGACGGGACCACGGGCGCGACCCACACGCCGGAGAAGAGCGCGTCGAGCGCGTTCCCCGGCGAGGTCGGTGGCACGGGCGGCGCGATGGACTGCGCGTTCCACACCACGGGGAAAGGGTTCGCGGAGTGGGGCGCGGGCGTCGGCATCGAGCTCAATCGCTCGGGCGGCTCGCTCTGCCCGGTGGACGTCTCGATCTTCACGGGCATTTCCGTCCAGCTCAAGGGCACGACGACGGGAACGCACGGCGCGGAGTACGCCGAGGCGGACGACACCATCCGCGTGAAGGTGGTGACGACGTCGAACTCCGGCGGCGACGATCTCGGCTTCTGGTGCACGCTCACCACCGCGTGGAGCGAGTGCAAGATTCCCTTCGCCATGTTGGAGCAGGAAGGGCACGGCACGGCGATCACCTTCGATCCGACCAAGGTGACGAAGATCGAGTTTCAGGCAGCGAAGTTCGGGGACGCGACGGATCCGACGACCGTGAGCTTCGACTTCTGGATCGACGACATCGAGTTCTACTGAGCTCGTAGCGGCCTGTTCCCACCGCCACGAAGCGGGCGCGCGCCCTCGGGCTCGCGCGCGCACCCTCACGGGTGATGTGCTTTGGGCTCCGCGAACGGCTCGTCGAGCGCCACGAACGCGCCCCTCCCGCACTCGAAGCACACCACCCCAAACGGGCGCCCATTCGCAAGCCCGCGAAGTTCGAGGGACGCGCTGCCGCGGTGCGCGGCCTTGGGACGCGACCATCCGTTGCAGGCGAGCTGCTGCGAGGCAGCCAGCAGCCGATCAGGCGAGGAGCTCGGCCTTGGCTACGGGGAAGCCTTCGGGCTGGCGCACCGCGTAGCTGAGGGCGAGGATCTCGACGAGGACGACGCGGTAGACGGCGTGCACGTCGTCGACGTCGATCTCTTCGGCGTGGCTCTCGAGGGTGCCGTCGATGTGCTCGTGTACGAATGCAACCACGTGGGGTTGCTCCATCGCGATCACGTCGTCGCTGTCGAGAGACTCGGCAGGATCGGCGCGGCGCAGCTCCTCGTCGAGGGTGAGCAGCTCGTCGGTGGCGACGAGCTCTTCTTCGGTGACCTCGTCGATGTGCGGACCGTGCGCGCGATCGAAGGCGAGCCAGACGGTGAGCGCCAGGAAATAGCCGAGCGCGAGCGCCGTTTCGTCGAGCGGGCGCCCGAGCGCTTCGGCGACGTACGCGGCGAGCGCCGGCTGTGCGCGCTCGAACCGCTCGAAGGCGTCATCGAGCTGCGCGCGCGCTTCTTCATCATCTTCCGCGAGACCGTCCCGAACGCTCTCGAGCGCATGGAGCGGCACGGCTGCGTAGGATGGGACGGGACGGATGGCGGAGCGGCGAACCCACACGGTAAAGGACTTGTAGCACGCCCCGATGCACCTGGGTTTTCGATTTCAGGCTCACCGGAACACGGCCCCCGAGACCCCCCGCGGCAGAACGTCATGGCGTCATGGCGAGGCAAGGAGTCGGACCTGGGCACTGCTGACGAAGCCTCGGACGGTTCCCCACTCGATGTCGGACAATCCGTCCGCCTGGCCGCGAACATGGACGAGCGCGCCTTCGGGAACCGCGTTCTCGCTTTCACCGCGGCGGGGGAGCGGGCGGCCGTCCGCGTCGAGCAAACGCGCTTCGGCGACGACCACGACGGCGGGACGCGAGGTGGTTCGGTAGTACCGCGAGAGGCCGGCGAGCGCACCGCCGACGACTCCGAACACGAGCCCGGCAACGACACCGACCGCGGCCGCGATCTCGATGGTTCGACGCCGGAGCACGTGGCGCGCCGAAAGTCCCAGTGTCAGCACGAGAGCGCCAAAGGCCGCGACCCCTGCCCACACGTTCTCTGGTAGCAAATCGGCAACGGCGCGACCGATGGCGGGACGTTGAATGACGGGCGACGCGCCGGTGCGGGCGCGCCGTCGCGAGATCTCGGCTCGAATTTTCTCGAGCGCCTTCTCGGCGGTGTCGTCGGAAGGTCGAAGATGCAGGGTTTCTTCGAGCGCGGCCGCGGCACGGCCGAGATCGCCCGCGCGGGCCGCGGAGGAACGAGCGCGCTCGACGTACGCGCGCGCGCGGGCGTAGCTCACGTCCGGATGCACGACGCCGCGATCGGCCGCGAGCTCGAGCCGGTCGATGGCTTCGTCGAAGGCGCCGCGCTCGAGGGCGGCTTCGGCCTGCGTGATTTCCTCGAGGGGCGTGGCCACACTCGTGAATTCGGCGAAGGCTTCGCCGGAGCCGGCGATGAGCAGGCAGAAGACGAGGCCAAAGAGCGTGCGGGGGCTCATTGCCGCCGCCCTCGACGCGTGTAGGCCACGATTTGCTGCGCGCGCAGCACGAGCTCGGGGGCGATTTCACGCGCCCCGCCCACGAAGCGGGCGCGCTCCGCGGCATCGAGCACGGCGACGATGCCGCGCGCGAGGGCCGCGGGGAGTCCACGGGCGAGCAGCTCGCGCTCGAGCTCGCTCCGGAGCAGGCCCCGCGCTTTGATGCCGGTCGCGTTCTCGATGGCGAGCAGCACCGAGCGTTCGGCAGAGGCGATCGCGGCCTTCGGATCGGGGGCGAGGGCGCGCCGCGCCAGGTCGAGCTCGCGCGAGGCCCGCTGTTCGGGTGAGCTCGTGCGCTCACGCCGCCGCGCGGCGAAGCGTCCGGCGCGCGAGCGCACGCCGCTCGCGGACAGCACGGACAAAGGCGCGAGCACGAGCGCGAGCCAGAACGCACGCGCGTCGGCCCAGTACGTCCGCGAGCTCGCTTCGGGGCCCGGCGTCACGCGCGGGGGCAAGAGGCCGGCGAGGGGGTCGATCGCGGAGGGCTCGTTGCTCTTCGCCTGCGGGTTCGGGGTGACGTCGACGGTGCCGAGCACGGCTTTCGCGATGTCGTAGCGGCGGCGCTCCGGATCGTAATAGGGGAGGGTGAGCTCGCCGAGATCGAGCTTGCCCGGTTGATCGAGCTTCACGACGTACGTGAACGTGCGCTGCCCGCCGAGCGCGCCGCGCTCCGCATCGATTTGCTCCGTGGTAGACGGCTCGAGCCACTCGACGCCGCGCTGACGCGGGAGCACCAGCGTCGGCGGGAGGTTGCCCGTGCCCTCGAGCTTGGCGACGACGGAGACGGCGTCGCCCTGGCGCACGCGCCGCGGCTCGACGGACGCGGTGAGCGTGTAGCGCCCGACGTCGCCGAGGCGATAACCGGGGGGGCGCCCATCGAGCGGGGGTTCGACGACGACCACCTCGAGCGGCTGACTCTCGCGCAACAGCCCGATGCCCTGGCGCGACCGCGGATAGCCGCCGCCCAAGAAGCCGAAGCTTGCCGGACCGATGCGGAGCGTGCCCGTGCGGATCGGGAAGAGCGCGAGCGCGTGCACCTGCTTGGCGGTGAAGACCTTGCCGTCGATCGGGACGAGGTACGAGCGCTCGTCGGGTTTCATCTCGTAGGCGAGGAAGCCCTCGCGGCTCGGCTCGGTCGAGCCGAGGCCCTGGAAGTCGCCGCGCGCGCCGTACGCGTAGATGGTGAGGCTCACTTGCTGGCCGAGCACGACCCGCGTCGGCTTCGCCTTCGCGATCAAGAAGGCGAGCGGATCGAGCGCGCGGGACGTCTGCAGCTCTTCCGGAACCGGCGGCAGATCTTGGAGCGGGTCGTCGAGGGGGAACTGGGGAAAGCGCTGACCCCCGAAGGGATCGAAGTGCCGCCACATGCCGAACGGATCGAACGGCGCGCGCCGCTGCGGGCGTCGCGCTCTGCCGCTCGTGCCCTCGGGCACCACCTCGACGACCACCACTTCTCCGCGCTGGAGGCGGCCGTCGACTTCGACGCTGGGAGGCCCGATGCGGAACACGCCGGGCCGGCTCGCGAGCAGCGTCCAGGTCGCCGAGATCCCGGTTTGCTGGATCATCCGCCCGTTGGCGATGGTGACCTGCGACTGCGTGCTGACGCTCGGGCCCTCGATCGCGATGCCCGGCGGCGGCGCGAGCCGCGGGCTCGACACCTTCTCGCCGCCGCCCGCGAGCACGCTCATCTGCAAGCGGAACGGCTCGCCGACCTCGACCTTGCGCGCGCTCACGCGCGTCTCGATCTCGGCGTCGGCGCGCGCCGGGGCCGCGGCCACGATCCCGGCGACGGCGACCGCGAGCACGCCCGGGCGCATCACTTGTCCTCCATCCCGACGACGCGGCCGGTGAGCGCGCGGTTCTTCGCATCGTGCTCTTGGAGCGTGGGGGCCTGCTCGAGCTGGTCGAGGATGCGGTCGTCCTGGCTCGCGTCCTGCCGGGGCGCGGACGCTTGGTTTTGCTCCGGCGTTTGGTCGGAAGGCTCCGGCTCCGGCTTGGGCTCGGGCTGCTCCGAGTCCTGCTCCTGTTCGGAGGAGGGCTCGGGCTCTTGCTCCTCCTCTCCTGGGTCGTCGCTCGGTTCCTGCTGCTGCTGGTCCTTCTGGTCTTCGTCGCCCTGGTCTTCCTGGTCTTCTTTGGGCTCCTGCTCTTTTTGCTGCTCGTCTTCCGGCGGCTTCTTCTCTTCTTCCTCCTGGATGCGCCGGAGGGCGATGGCGCGGTTGAACGCGGCGTCCCGCCCGACGCGATCACTCGTCTCTCCCGGGAGGCCGGGCACGAGCTTCAGCGCGGCGTTGTACGCGTCGACGGCGGCGCGGTAGTCGGCGCGCAAAAACTCGAGGTTGCCCGCGAGATAGAAGGCCCGAGCGCGCACCTCGGGGGCGACCGAGGTGTCGGCGCCGACGGAGCGCACGAGGCGCAGGCCACACTCCGCCTCCTGGCTGCGCGCCTCGGCCTTCGGATCCGGTTGGGGCGGTTGCGCCTCGGCGGGCGCGGGCTCCTCACCGAAGGGGCGGCCGTTGCGCTCGGCGGTTCGGAACAAGGCGAGGCCCAGATCGAAACCCGCGTTGGGGAACGTGCGCAGCGTGTCGGGCGCGCCGATCTCTCCGTTTTCGCACTTTCCGGTCGAGAGATACTCCGTGAGCGTGGTGACGGCTTTCGGGGCATCATCGGCTTTGAGCGCCTCGATCGCGCTGTCGACAGCGGGAGACCAACGCTCGAAGAGCGACGAGCGGTCGCCCGAGCAGCCGATGAGAACGAGCAGGGTCGAGAGGGAAGCGGCCGTCTTCGCCTTGCTGCGCCGGCGGCGCTTGACGGCGGGCGGCGGCAGCGTCGCGGGGCGCGGGCGTGGCGGCGTCTCGTTCACGAACGTCTCCGCGACGAGGAGCAACAGCGCGAGCAGCAGGGGATAGTAGAACACGTCCGCGTACACCGTCTCGACGCGCTCGGAGAGCTCCTCCGTCATCAGCGCGCGGAGTCGATCCGCCACGACCTCGATTCCGGTGGTCCCGGGCTGGCTCCGCACGATCAGGCCGCGCCCGACCTCGGCGACGCGGGCGAGCTGCTCCTCGCCTTCCACGGTGAGCGCGGTGGTGAGGGGGCGACCTTCCGCATCTCTCCGCGTGCCGATGACCTGGCCGGCGTCGTTCACCTCGGGGATCGGCTCGGGCGTGCGGCCGCCGATCTGGACGACGTAGACGGAGATGCCGTCGAGGGCCGCGGCGTTCGCCACGCTCACCGGATCGCCCTCGAGATCCTCGCCGTCCGTGACGAGGAGCATGACCTTTTCGTGCTTCTTCGAGAGCGGATCGCGCGAGAAGAGCTCGCGCCCCGCCTCGAGCGCGCGCGCGATGGCCGTGCCGCCGACGGGCATGTCGTTCGGATCGAGCTGCCGGAAGAACTGCGCGATCGCGCCGCCGTCGCTCGTCAGGGGAAACGCCATCGGCTGGCCCGCGAAGGCCACCGCGCCGAAGCGCGCGCCCGGCAGCCCGCCGATCAGGCGCGCGACCTCGCTCTTGGCGCGCTGGATGCGCGACGGCACGATGTCGCGCGCGTACATGCTCTTCGAGTAGTCGAGCACGAGCACGACATCGAGGTTCGTCGCGGGGATGAGCCGCGTCCCGCGCCCGTACTGCGGCCGCGCGAGCGCCAAGAACGCGAGCGCGACCGCGGCCACGAGCAGGCCCCCCTTCAGCGCGCGTCGGCCGCCCGGGCGTCCCGTGACCAGGCCGAGCACGAGGTTCTCGTCGCCGAAGCGGCGCGTGGCGCGCACGAGCAAGACACCGCCGACCGCGAGGAGCACGCCCACGACGAGCGCGAGCGCGGTGCCGAAGAGCCAAATGGGTTCCGCGAACCTCACGGGAACCTCCGGAGGACGAGCGCGCGCAAGAGCGCGTCGGCAGCGAGCAGGAGCACGCCGGGCAAGAGGAAGAAGCCGTAGAGCTCTTCGTAGTGGGCGACGCTCGCCTCGAGCTTCGTCTTCTCGAGGCGATCGAGCACGTCGTGGAAGCTCGCGCGCAGCGCCTGCGCGTCCGTGGCCACGTACGTCGCGCCGCCGGTCTTCTTCGCGAGCTCCTCGAGGAGCTTGGGGTTCACGGGGAAGTGCATCGGCACGTAGCGCGGCTGCCCGAACAGGTCGAAGCCGTCCTGGACCTCGGCCATTTCTCCCTGGCCGATCTGCACGGTGAAGAGCTTCGCGCCGACGACGTTGGCGAGGTGCGCCGAGTACTCGGGAGAAATCCGCCCGCCGTTGTTGTCTCCGTCGGTGAGCAGGATCACCGCCTTGCTCTTGGCCGAGCTCTTGCGGAGCCGCGCCACCGCGACGCCCACGGCGTCGCCGATGGCGGTGCCGCCGGGATCGATGAGGTTTAGCTCCATGCGGCCGACGAGCGCGTCGAGCAGGTGGTAGTCGAGCGTCGGGGGCGAGAGCACGTACGCGCTCTGCCCGAAGACGACGACGCCGATGCGATCGCTCTTTCGCCGCGAAATGAAATCGCGGATCACGGCCTTGGCCGCGTCGAGCCGCGTCGGGCGGATCCCGCGCGCGGGCAGCGTGATGTAGCGCGCGAGATCTTCGGGCACGTTCGTCATCGCGGCGCGCATCGAGCCGGACATGTCGAGCACGACCACGATGTCGATGCCCTCCTCGTCGGCGGCTTGGGGGCGCAGCGTGTTCACCGGACGCGCGAGCGCGAGCACGAGCAACCCGAAGGCGACGGCGCGGACCACCCCGGGCAGATCGCGCAGCCACACGCGCACTCCGGAAGGCCCGGAGGCGATCGGCGAGAGCGTGCCGAGGCGCAGGCGCGGGATCCTCCGGTCTTCGCCCCAGGTGCCGCGCCAGAGGAGCAGCGGCACGAGCAAGAGGCCGACCAGGAAATAGCGGCCTTCGTAGCGCGCGCGCACGAGCTCGTCGCCGCGCGCGAGCGCGGGGTAGGCGAACCCGAGCGCGACGACGACGAGGACGAACGCCGCGACGGTGAGGGCTCGCAGCAGCGCGCGGCGGTTCTTCACGTCGCTGGCTCCTTCGGCGCGAGCGGCGGTGTCGAGCGGAGCTCCGCCTCGGCGGGTCGCGTGCGGCTCACGATCGCCTCGGCGCGCTCGAGCGCCGAAACGCACTCGGCCTCACTCGGCGTCCGCCGCGCGAACTTGACGAGATCCGCTTCTTGCATGAACGCCTGGATTTCGACCCAGACCTCCATGGGGACGCCGGCCGCGCGCAGCGCGCCGAGCGCTTCCCGCGTGGTGCTCTCGAGACCCTCGTAGCCGTAGCGCTCTCCGAGATAGTGGCGAAGGACGTCGGAGACGCGATCGTAGAACTCGGCGAAGCGCTGCTCCCGCAAGAAGCCCGAATGACGGAGGTCGAAGAGCGCCTCGTGCGCGACCTCCCAGGGCGGTCGGGGCGGAGGCGGCGGGGGCGCCGGGCGCGGCCGCTTCATCCAGCGCCCGACGAGCCAGGTGAGCAGGGCGCCGACCGCGAGCGCCACCAAGGCGACCAGGGTGGCGTTCTTGGCCGCCGTCCATTCTTCGCGCTGGCGGAGCGGCTCCGGGTTCTGCTTGGGCTTCGGGTTCGGCTCGTTGGCGATCGGGTCTTCGACGGTGACCGGATGCGGCGCCGTGCACAGCGTCATGAGCTCGCCGCTCGCGCGCGAGATCGCGATCGGCAAGGGCGGCAGCACGAGCTCGTTGCGGCCCGGCTTTTTGGGAAGCGGCACGAACGTGAGCTTCACGGTCGTGGTCGCCGTGGCGCCCGCCTCCTTGCGCTCGAGGACGGGTCGGGCGGGCCCCTTCGGGTCCGGCAAGTAGAAGGAGGCCGACTCGAGCCGCTTGAGGTCCTCGCTCCCCGGATCGATGCGGAACCCGGAGGGGAGCACGGTCTCGCCGATGCCGTGCTCGATCGACAGCTCGAGCTCGAGCGCGTGGCCGCTCGTGGCCCGCGGCTCGATGCGCTCCGTCACTTTCGGGCGGGCCTTGCCCTGCGGCAGGCGCTCGATGCAGGTCGAGCTCGCGCCCTTCTCTTGCTTCGTCGGCGGAGCTGCAGCCGATGTCGGCGGGGCCGGCGGCGCCGCGCTGGGCGCGGCCGAGCCCGCGGCGTTCTGCGCGCCTGCGCCGCGCGACACGGAGAGCGCGAGCAGGGCGATGAAGGAGAACGCCGCCCTTGCCCTCACCGTCGAATCCTCCGCGCGCGGCGTGCGAACAGGTCGTGGAGCGGGCGCACGTACGACTGATCGGTGCGCACCACGGCGTGGTCGAGGCCGAGCTTTCGGAACAGGCGGATTTGCGCGTCGCGGTGGGCGCGCATCGTCCTCTTGTAGTGCGCGCGCACCGCGGCGCTGCCCGTGTCCACGAGCACGCTCTCGCCCGTCTCGAGATCCTCGAACGCGGCGAGGCCGACGTCGGGCAAGTCGTCGTCGCGCGGATCGACGAGCATCACCGGGATCACGTCGTGCCGCGCCGCCGCGAGCGACAGCGCGCGCTCGAAATCGCTCGCGAAGAAGTCGCTGAGCACGAACGCGACGCTCCGCCGCCGCGCGACGCGGTACAGCGTCTCGAGCGCGATCTTGAGATCCGTCCCCGGTCGCTCGGGGGCCGCGCCCAAGATCTCGCGGACCACGCGCATCACGTGTTTTTGCCCCTTCATCGGAGGGACGATCTTCTCGATCTGATCCGTCGCGAGGATGAGCCCGACGCGATCGTTGTGCTTGATCGCGCTGAACGCGCAGAGCGCCGCCACCTCGGCGGCGAGGCGCGATTTGGTGGCCGTGCGCGTGCCGAACTTCTGACTGTGGCTGAGATCGACGACGAGCATCACCGTCATCTCGCGCTCTTCCACGAACACCTTCACGTAGGCGGCGTTCATGCGGGCGCTGACGTTCCAGTCGATGCTGCGGACGTCGTCGCCGGGCAGGTACTCGCGCACCTCGCGGAACGCGAGCCCCTGGCCCTTGAAGACGGACGTGTAGTTGCCCGAGAGCTGCTCGGTCGCGAGCCGGTTCGTCGTGATCTCGATGCGACGCAGTGCTTTGAGGAGCTCCTTCGGGATCACGCTCTTCTCCCAGCGCGGAGCGCGGCTCGGGGTCAGGGGACTTCGACCACCTCGAACACGCGGCGCACGATGTCCTCCGCGGTCACCTCTTCCGCTTCGGCCTCGTAGGAGAGCACGATGCGGTGACGGAGCACGTCGGGGCCCACCGCCTTCACGTCTTCGGGCGTCACGTAGCCGCGGTGGCGGATGAACGCGTGCGCGCGCGCGGCGAGGTTCAGCGCGATGCTGGCGCGGGGGCTCGCGCCGTACTCGATCAGCGGCGCGAGCTCCTTCATCCCCTTTTGCTCGGGCTCGCGCGTCGCGAACACCACGTCCACGATGTAGTCCTTGACGCGGTCGTCCACGTAGACGTCGCGTACCACCTTGCGTGCTTCGAGCAGGCGCTCCGGCGTGGTGCGGGGGACGGCGCGCGCTTGAACCGACGCGGTCATGCGATCCATCACGGCCCGCTCCTCGTCGCGCGTCGGATAGCTGACCTTGATCATCAGCATGAAGCGGTCGACCTGCGCTTCGGGCAAGGGATACGTGCCCTCCTGCTCGATCGGGTTCTGCGTGGCCATCACCACGAACGGGTCGGGCAGGGCGTAGGTGCTGTCGCCGATCGTGACCTGGCGCTCTTGCATCGCCTCGAGCAGAGCGCTCTGCACCTTCGCGGGCGCGCGGTTGATCTCGTCGGCGAGCACGAGGTTCGCGAAGACGGGCCCGAGCTTGCTCGTGAACTCGCCCGTGCGCTGGTCGTAGATCACGGTGCCGATCAGGTCGGCGGGCAAGAGGTCCGGGGTGAACTGGATGCGCGAGAACCGCGCCTGGATGGTGTCGCAGATGGTGCGAACCGTCAGCGTCTTGGCGAGCCCCGGGACGCCCTCGAGCAGCACGTGGCCGCCCGCGAGCAGCCCGACGAGCACGCGCTCGACCATGTACGTTTGCCCGACGATGACCTTGCCGATCTCGGCCATGAGGTCATCGATGAAGGCACTCTCTCTCGCGACGATGTCGTTCAGCGCTCGGACGTCCTGCATGGTGGATCACCGTCCTCGGACGGGGGTGTCGAGATCGGCCGTGCGCCCCTTGGCGTGGCCGCTCGTGAGCCGAGCCGCGGGGCCGCCCGTCGGCCGGATTGCCGGCGTATAGCGCGACAACCCCGCTCGGGACAATTGGACGCGGCAGAGACGCTCGAGCCGCCCGGAGTATTCCCGCCGACACGCTGGCCGGCCTCGCTCTTCGGGTGCGTCGTGCCGGCCCGCAGCAGCGAGCTCGGGCGGCGCCCGTGGGCCTTCGTGGCCCGGCGGCTTCCGCACGGGCCTCGAGTTCGGCCTCCCCGACGACGATGCCGGAATCGCGGCCTAGCTCGGGAAAACGGTCGAAACGAGGATCGAGAGCGCGACCACGGCGGTCGCCCAGAGCAGCCCGAGGCCCAGGCCCACGAGCGACCGGCGCGTGCGCGCGAAGTGGACGATGAGCGCGAGCGGCCCGAACGCGGCGGCCGCGGCCCACAGCGTCGCGTCGTTCCAGGACCGAGCCCAGCGCTCGGGCGAGAGGCGCGCGATGTCGCGGCGGATCAAAAGGCCCGGCGCCGCGATGCCGAACGCGAGTTGAAAGAGCACGTGCAGGGCCTCGAGCATGCTGCAGTCGGGCGGGCCGCCCCGTCGTTCAGCGTTCCACATGGCGCCCGGCGAGCAAGCCCGGGCGTGCCTCGGGCGCGCGCCACCCGTACACTCCGCGCGATGCGCCTCCTCGCCGGAACCAGCGGCTTTTCGTATCCCGAGTGGCGCGGCTCGTTCTATCCGCCCGACCTGTCTCCGAAACAGATGCTCGCGGCCTACGCGGCGCGCCTGCCGACGGTCGAGATCAACAACACCTTTTACCGGATGCCGAGCGCGAGCCTGCTCGACGGCTGGGCTCGCCAGGTTCCCGAGTCGTTCACGTTCGCGCTCAAGGCGCCTCGGCGCATCACGCACCTCGCCAAGCGCGCCGGCGTCGAGGAGCCGCTGCGCGTCTTCTTCGAGCTCGCGGCGCGGCTCGGCCCGCGCCTCGGCCCCGTGCTCTTCCAGCTCCCGCCCACGTTCAAGAAGGACCTCGAGCGTCTGACGCACTTTCTCGAGCTCGTGCCGGACGGGCCGCGCGTGGCGTTCGAGTTCCGGCACGCGTCGTGGTTCGCCGACGACGTCTACGCGGCGCTCTCCGCCCGCGGCGCGGCCCTCGTCGCCGCCGAGGTGGATCCCGACGAGGGCACGGGCGCCCCGTTCGTCCGCACCGCGCCCTTCACCTACGTGCGCCTACGACGCGCCGACTACGAGGGCCCGGCTCTGGACGCCGCGCTCGAGCGCGTGCGCGCGCTCGGCGTCGAGACGGCGTTCGTCTACTTCAAGCACGAGGTCTCGGGTCCCGCTTATGCGACGGCGCTGCTCGAGCGCGCTGGAAGCGGCTAGGTTGGCCGCGATCCCAAAAGAAGCCCTCGTTCTGGGGGATGGGGGCCCCGAAACCTCGGTGGCCCTAGAACGCCGATCGGTTTGACCGATCGGCGTTCTAGCCTCGTTTCGTAGGGGC
>CAYYWA010000044.1:0-24784 GCA_964475255.1 uncultured Sorangium sp. | reverse complement strand
GATCGGTTTGACCGATCGGCGTTCTAGCCTCGTTTCGTAGGGGCGGCACGCGCCGGCCCTCCCCACGCGGGCACTCTGTCCGACGCAGTTTTCCGCATATCTCGGCGCGTTCCTAACCGTTTGTCGCTCTAGAGCCGAGTCTGCCCGTCGCATCGCATCAGAAGCGCTGGGAGCGCACCCTTCGACGCTCACGCCGCGGGAGCGCGAATCACCGGCGATCCGGGCGCAAACGAGCACTCGTTCTTGATCTCGTGTACAGGAAGGCCATGCATCGAGGAGCCATGAGCAATGGTGGAGCAGTGAGCGACCACCAAGCTACCGATCGGATGGCGCTGCTGGTAGACCCGGAGACCCGGGAAACACTGGTCTTCGACGGTGCGTCGTACCGCACCGCGGACGGTCGACAGTACGGCATCGAGCACGGGATCGTGCGCATGCTCGGTGCCGTCGATCCCGATCTCGCGCGGGAGCTCGAGGCGCAGGACGCCGGGGTGGAGGAGTACCTGAGCCCGCTCTACTTGATGCAGCGCTACGAGCGGAAGATGGCCGAGCTCGCCGTGGTGGAGCTCTTCGGGGGCACGCCTCCCTCGGGGCTCTTTCTCGACGCGGGCTGCGGCGTGGGGCTGCTCGGTCGCATGTTTCCCAATCTCGGACTGGTGGGCCTCGATGCGTCCTTCACGCTGCTCAGGCATGCCACCGTAGGCTACCGCCTCCGGGTGGAGGCGAGCGCGGAGAGAATGCCCTTCCCGGACGCGTGCTTCGACGGCGTCATGGCGCTGAACATGCTCCATCACGTGATTCGTCCGGAAAACGCCGTCCGGGAGTTCGCGCGCGTCCTCAAGCCTGGCGGCACGCTGGTGACGGTAGACCCGCGCAAGGTCTCGATCATCGAGACCGCGAAACGCGTGCTCCGGGGCAACCACGAGGGGTTCGCGCCGACGCACAAGGCGTTCGGTGTGGAGGAATACGAGCGCCTTCTCCTCGAGCATGGCCCGTTCGAACTCGAGCGCTCCGAGCGCGTCGGGCTCGTCACGCTCGTCGTGATGGGCGGCCTGGATGCCCTCCGCCTCTCACCCCACCTGCCAGGCCGGGACGCGCTCGCGGCTGGGCTCGTCGCGCTGGACCGACTCCTGTTCCGGGTCCCCAACGTGGATCGCGCTGGACTCAACCTGGTAGTCCGCGCGCGGCGAGCGGGTTAGGTCGGGCTCGCCGACGAGAGAAACACGCTAGAAGCTCGGCGCGGCTGTGTCAGCATGCGCCCGCGATGCCGAAGGAAACCGACAAGCCATCCGAGGGGCGAGGAGGCGGCCGGCTCCACGCTGTATTCGAGTGGCTGACGCTCCGTAGCGCGCTGTCCGCAGCGGAACGTCGAGGCGAGGCGCGTCGGCGAGGACGCGCTCTGGTCGGGCTCGCGGGGGAAGCGATTCACGCCGCCGATCGCCTCCTCGATCCCCCCGATATGCTCGCTCGCCGCCCCGAGCTCGCGCTGCCGCTGTTGCGGGACGCGGCTCTGTGGCTCGCCTGCGCGGCGAGCCCGGACCTCGAGTCTCCGAGTCTCGAGACGGCCCTCGAACGGCTCGACACGTCGGAAAACGGCCTGCAGCGGCCCGAGCCGGACGTCGTCGCGGCGCTCCTTCGACATCCGACCGAAATCGTCGAACGCTCCGAGGCGGAGCGTTTGGCGGAGGCTCGCCGCGTGCGTCGCTGGGTCGCCGCGATCCAGGAGCCGCTCGCCAGAGACTACGGAGAGCTCGCCGCGTTGCGGCGCCGGCGCGGTCGCCGACTCGGGGGCTTCTTGCTCGGAACGGCCGCGGTGTTGACCGCCGCAGTCGCCGGAATCTGGACGCTCGCCCGAGGCGAGGATCTCGCGCAGGGCAAGCCGTGGCGCACGAGCTCGACGTACGTGGTGTGCCAACCCGAGCGAAAGCTCTGCGGCCACATGCGCACGGAGATCTTCTTCCACACGAAGGACGACGACTCACCGTGGTTGGAGATCGATCTCCTGCGAGTCGAGGAGGTCGGCGCGGTCGAGGTGAAGAATCGCACCGACTACGGGCCGGACCGCGCGATTCCGCTGCTCATCGAGCTCAGCACGGACGGGAAGAAGTATTGGCAGGTCGCGGAGCAGGCGACGATCTTCACGGAGTGGACCGCTCGATTCGAGCCCGTCTCGGCGCGGTACGTGCGCCTGCGTGTGCCGCGCAAGACGTTTCTGCACCTCGAGCGCGTGTCGGTGCGTCGATGATACCGACTCCGAGCGGGACTTCCGTGGTGCGACCGCGGTCGTTGGTGCTCGGCGGCGCCCTCCTCGCGTCGGCCGCGCTGCTGATGAATACCTTCGGGCGGTTCGCGGCGCCCGAAGAGTGGCTGTTCTTTCGCTACGCCGCCTGTTGGGCGGGCACGTTGGCCTTCGTGCTTGCCTGCCTCAGCGTCGGGAACCGGATCGTGAGCGCGCTCTCGCTGCCGGGGGAGCTCCAGGATGCGCGCATCGCGCTCTCCTTCTCGACGGGGGTGTACGTCTTCTTCGTTTCCGTTTTCCTCGTCGGGATCGCGGGGGGCCTCACGCCGGTCGGCTTCGTGCTCGTTCCGGTGGTGCTCTTCGCGCTGGGAGCCCGCCAGCTCTGCCGCGATCTGTTGGCCTATCGTGAGCGCGCTCGTGGCTCGTGGCTCCCCCGCATTTCGGCCGCGGAAGCCGTCGGCGTCGCGTTTGGCGCCATCGCGCTCGCGGTCATCTACCTCCCCACCCTGATCCCGGAGAACGCCGCGTACGACTCGCGCTGGTATCACCTCGGCATCGCCGAGCACTACGCGGCGGAAGGAGCCATCCGACGCTTTCCGGAGGGACCGCTCGCCGCGACGATTCCGCAGCTCGCGCCCGTCCTCTACGCCTGGGCATTCACCATGCCCGGCGCCGACCTGTTCAATCGCGTCGAGCTCGCCGCGCACCTCGAGTTCGTCTGTTTTCTGTTCACGGTCGCCTCGGTGCCGGCGCTCGTCCGCTATCTCGTGCCGGGGGCTCGGGCTCGTCTGGCTGGGCTCGCGTTCTTCTTCTTTCCGTCCGTCTTTACGTACGATTCGAGCCTCTTCGTCGCGGCGGATCACATCGCGGCGCTGTTCGCGATTCCCGCCTACCTCGCGCTCGCGCGGGCTTTCAGGGAGCTACGCCCCGGGGCCTGTGCCCTCCTCGTGATCCAGCTCTGTGGGCTCGTCATGACGAAGTACACGACGCTGCCCGCGGCCATCTTTCCCATCCTCGCCGTCGGCGTGCGAACGCTGCACCTCGGTGCTCGGAGCGTGCTCGCTCGGAGGTGGAGCCTCCGGTTTCTCGCCGGCCCCGCCGTGGCGCTGGGCCTCGGCCTCGTCCTCACTACCCCGCACTGGTTGAAGAACTGGGTTTGGTACGGGGATCCGTTCTACCCGCTCCTGCGTCGCTTCTTCACCGTGCGTCCGTGGACGCCGGACTCCGAGTTCTTCTTCCAAGTCTTCTCCGCGGAGGCGTGGGCAGCGGTGGGGACTCCGCTCGAGAAGCTCGAAGGTGCGCTGCGCGCGCTTTACAACTACTCCCTTCACCTCTACAACTGGCCGGACTTCCACAAGGACTTTCCCATCTTCGGGTCCTTGTTCACGTTCGGGCTGATCGGGCTCGTCTTCCTCGGGCCGAGGCCACGGCTTTGGGTGCTGGTTCTGGCAACGCACCTCGGCATCGTGGTGTGGTTTCTGCTCTTCCAGCACGAGCGCTACCTCCAGGCGCTCGTTCCGTGGATGGCGAGCGCCATCGCCGCCATCGCCCTGCTGGCGTGGCGGACTGGGTGGGCGGCGCGCATCGGGGTCGTCGCGCTCGGGACCGTCCAGCTCGTTTGGGGGCTCGATATGATCTTCTGGCCACTCCACAGGATGACGGGCAAGTCCGGTCCCGCGCTCGCGTCGGAGTTCTTCGCGCGGTCGTACGAACGGAACTTCCTCTCGCGGGTGCAGCCGTTCGAGGATTTGGCAAGCATCGGTCGCGAGCTGCCCAAAGACGCCAACGTGCTGCTCCACCAGGAACACCTCCGCCTGGGCCTCGGCACACGCGCCGTCTGGGACGCGCTGCGGATGCAGATGGGAATCAGCTATGGCTCACTCGGCTCGGCGCGGAACGTCCACCGACGGCTTCGCGAGCTCGGTGTCACGCACGTGCTCTGGGCCTCAAAGGCCGCCCAGGAGCAGGACACGATTGCTGGCGAGCTCGCGTTCCACACGTACGTCTCGCTGTACCTCGAGGCGCCGAAGGCGTTCGGTGCCCGGAGCTTGGGGCGGCTGCCCGACGCTGAGCCACCCGAGGAGCGTCCCGAGGTCTTGTACATCGGATGCAGCAACCAGCCCGCAAGCGGCCTCTACCAGATCTCCGATCTTCACGTTCAGCGCTTCTATCGGCTTCCGAATCAGCCTCCAGCAGACTACCCGGCTCCACGGCGTCCGTTCGACGGCGACTTTCAGAAGCTGGTCGACCTCGTCGATCGAATCGTCGTCGAGCATCGGTGTGCCGACGCTCCGAACGACGTCCCCGGGTTCGTCCTGGTCGCGAAGAGCGCGCATCGAAGCTATTTCGCCCGGGAGTTGCGCCCGAATTGACCGGAGTGGCGCGAGGCGTGGACCACGCCGTTGCCGACGGTCCTCGGCTTCGCCTGCTACCGAGCGTCGTGCTATGAGCCGTGGCGTGCGCGCCTTGGACTGGCTTGCAACCCGGCCGCTGTATCAGCGCATCGTCGGGCACCCATTCGTGTACGACTATCTGCAGCCGTTGCCCGTCGGCGGCCTCGATTTGTCGCCCGCGTACGAGCGCCTCGGCGTCACCGTCGACTCGGTCGTGTTGGACGTGGGCTGTGGGACGGGAAGGGCGCTCCGGCATCTCCGGACCTTTCGCGCGTACCACGGCTTCGATACCGACCCTGTCGCGCTGCGCGCTGCCGAGAAACGATTTGGCGGCCTGCGCGGCGTGCAGTTCGAGTGTCGCACCTGCGCGCCGGAGGACTTCGAGCGGTACGCGCCGACGCACGTGGCGCTGATTGGGCTCTTGCACCACCTCCCCGACGAGGAAGCGGTGCGTCTGCTGTCCACGCTGAAGCACTCGTCCGCGTTCCGCCGGGCCGTGACGCTCGACCCCGTCTACGTCCCCGGTCGGCACCTGCAAAACCTCCTGGCGAGCCTCGATCGCGGCCGCTACTGCCGCAACGAGCCCGGGTATCTGAGGCTCGCGGAACAGGCGGGCCTCACCATCGCCTGGCACGGCCACGTCCGATGCCACCCGAAGCGCGGCCTCGTCAGCTACTTCGTGATGCAGCTCGAGCCGTGACGAGGCAGCGCTGCGGACCGCAGCCAGGACTGGGGGACGTCGCGCCCCAACCGTGAGCTCGGGGTAGATACACGGAACGGGAATGGAACTGGCGGAAGAGCGGCTGCAGGAACCCTGGGGCTCGGATCACCCGGGCTCGAAGGGATAGTCGACGCGGATTCCGGGGGCGGGCTCGCGGGGTTCGAAGGTGCGGCCGGGGCGTTTGCGTTCGAGGAACCAGAAGGTGCGGCCGGTGGCGGTTTCGACGACGCGACCCGCGGTGAAGGCGTGCTCCAAGTCGATGACGCGGTCGATGGCGGGACCCTGGAAGATTTCGTCGATGATTCGGCGCTGGTCGTCGAAGGCTTGCTCGCTACGGACGAGCGGCACGATGACGTGGAAGTAGTCGGGGTCGAGGCGCGCGTAGCACTCGGGACAGCCCTTTCCGTAGATGGGGTTGACGTGCTCGATGCCGCCGTTGAGGGCGATGTCGGCGTTGCACAAGCCCCACATGTCGATGATCGTGGCCTCCGTGTAGACGGCGAAGACGCCGGCGTAGTCGGTGACGAAGCGGTCGCCGGGGTGGCGCACGACGTATCGGGCCAGATCCATCGAGGCGAGGAGGTTCTCGTGGGTGTGTTTGCGGACCTCACCGTCGATGGCGAGCTGGCGTGCCTCGGCGGGTGTGTCGATGCGCGCAGCATGGGCGTGCTGTGCGGCGAACACGAAGGTCGCGATCACGAGGACCAAGGCACCGACGCGCACCAAGGGCCCGTGGAGTCGGACCTCGTGCGCGAAGCGCTTGACGCCCCACACGGAGAGAACGGCCGCGAGCGGAAGCACCGGCAAGAAGAAGCGATGGAACGGCATCCAATCGCCGCCGACGAGCCCCACGTACGCGACCTGCGCGCTGACGGCCGACAGCAAGCCGAGCGGACGCGCACGGTCGACTCGGAACGCCGCGAGCACGATCCAGGGCACGAGCGCCAGGCCCCCGACGTGCCGCAGGAACTCCCAGGCTTGATTGAAACCGCGACTCCGCTCGAGGGCGTTCGCGAGCGACTTGGCGTACACCGGTGTTGGCCAAAGGAGGCCGTAGTAGGCGAACCGCCAGGCGAAGTACGCGCCCCAGACCACCGCGAACGGCAGCACCCATCTCAGAAGAACCCTGGGTGAGAACCGCCGCTCGACGATCGAGCGCGCGAGCTCGAACCCAATGACGACGACGACGGGGACGAAGCCGTCGATGCGCAACAGCGCCGCGGGCAGGAACGCGGCCAGCGACCAACCGCGCCGATGGGGTGGCTCGCGCAAATAGACGTACCAGCCGAACACGACCGCGGACATGAACGGCACGGTCTCGAGCCCCGACTGCACCGCGCGGAACACGTCCGTGCTCGACACGACGAGCGCGACGGCGCACAGCGCCGCGAACGGCCCGGCGGCGAGCCGCGCGAGCCCGAACGTCGCAGCCAGGCCGAGCCCGAGAAACCCGAGCGCGCCGACGCGCGCGATCGTGAGCAGATCGGCGCCCGGAAAGAGCCACGCGCCGAGGGCCACGAGGACCATCCAGAGGAAGTTCGAATAGCCCTCGACGCGCAGTCCGTGGCTGAACACGGGACCGTTGCCCGCGGCGAGGTTCTTCGAGAACGAGAACGTGATGTAGGCGTCGTCGACGCGGAAGTCGCCGACGCGCTGCAGCTGCTCGGCGCCGACGGCGAGCACCCCCAAGAACCCGAGCGCGATGAACAGCGCCTGCTCGCGCGACCGCACTCCCAACCACTCGAAAAGCACCGAGGCTCGGCCCTTTCCCGAAAACTCCGCCGACCGCTCGCTCCCGATCATCATTCGCAGAACATTCTCGCGCGACTGCGATTCGCCCGACGGGCCGGGGAATGCATCACCCAGCAGCATAGATCGCGCGGCGCGGCTCGCCCTCATACCGCGCCACCTGCCGCGTTGCGCAAGGCGACGACGACGAGGCGCACCTTCTGGCACACGCAGAGCCGAGGAGCGCGTCCGTACCGCTGGCGCGGTCACGCGAGAGCGATCGGCGATGCGCGCGACCCGCTCGCTCCTCGGCCGGCTGCTCGCGGAAGCCCGAACGAACGCGACGGCGCGCAGCTCATGGAGCGAGAGCAATCGAGAGCGATGGACGCCTTCGAAGCAGCCCGTTTGGCGCCACGGAAGGCGTGCACGACCTTGACCGACCAGGGGGGCCTTTGATTCCCTCTCGCCCATGGGAGCGTGTGGCGGCATCCGACAGGGCTCGACCGGCTCGCCCATGGGAGCGTGTGGCGGCATCCGACAGGGCTCGACCGGCGCGGCGCCGGGGCGCCTCGCCGCCAAGCACGGGCGCACCCTTCCGGGCGGTGAATGATCGCTCGTGTCGCGGTGACCGTGAGCGCCTTGCTCCCGCGGACGCGGACCAGTCTGTGGCGCGCGTTCGCCGCCGATCGCTTCTTGCTCGTCGCGACGGTGCTGCTGTTCGTCACCGCCTGCATCCCGCTCGCGGTCACGCCGTTCCTGCCGTTCCCCGATCTCGGACCGAACACCGCCTCCGCCGAGCTGATGTGGGACGCGATGCTCGGCCGCGAGCCTGCAGCGACGTACTATCGGATCAACTGGGCGCCGGTTCCCTATTGGGTCGGCTACGGCGCCGCTTGCCTGCTCGGGCGCGTGTTCGGGCCGCTGCTCGCGGCCAAGTTGCTGACCGCCGCGGTCTTCGCGCTCCTGCCGCTCTCCACGATGCGGCTGCTCTTGGCGCTCGGCAGGGATCCGCGGCTCGGTCTCTGGGCGTTCGCCCTGATTTGGCAACAGAGCCTGTATGCCGGCTGGCACGCCTTCGTGATCGGCGTCGCGCTCGTCTCGATCGTGTGCGCCTGGCTCGTCGAGGCCGAGACGATCGCCGACGGGTTCCGGATCGCGCCCTTTACGGCGCTGATCGCGCTCACGCACATTCAAGCCACCTGGCTCTTGGCGCTTGCCGGTGGGCTCCTGTGCTTCACCACGGGTCGCTTCGCTCGCCGAGTCGTCGTGCACTTGGCGGCGGGATCGGGCGCGGCGCTGATGACGCTGCTCTGGCTCGCGCGGCAGCTCGGCGGTGCCTCGGGGGCGACGAGCGCGTTCAGCTTCGGGTGGCACTCGCCGGCGCACAAGCTGTCGAAGGTGTTTCACTACGTGCTCGACAACTACGCCGAGCCCTCCGCGGAGCGCGTCGCGGCGTTGGCGTTCGTCGTGCTCGTGCTCGGACCGCTCGCCCTCACCCAGTTGGAGCAGCGCCCGCTCGCCGACCGGCGCTCCCCGCTCCTGTTCATCCTCGCCGCGGGGTGCCTGTACGTCTTTCTCTGGTGGGAGGTCAGCGGACCGATCACCCATTGGTACACGTATCCGCGCTACGCGGCGGTCGTCGTCCTTTGGCTTTTGCTGGTGCCCGCGCCGCGCCGAAGCCGGGCGTTCACGGCGTCCCTGGTGCCGGGGATCGGGCGCGCGCTCGCGCTCGACGTCGTCGTCACCCGCCAGTTCGCGAACTTCGGCGAGCGCACGCGTCCGTTCCTCGAGGTCATTCGAGCCGTCCCCGAGCGCGCCTCGGTGCTGCCCATCGTCTTCGACGACCACGATCGGGATCCCGTCCTCCGGTATCCCGCCAACCGCGGGATGTACGCGTACATCGCGGCGGTCAAACACGGCTACACGCCGTACCTCTGGGACATCGCCTCGCACCCCATCTCCAACACGGACGTGTCGCTGCCGGCGCCGGGATGGGGCGGCAGGTTCTCGATGGACGAGCACGGGCGCCACTACGACTATCTGTTGGTTCAAGCCTTCGAGCGCGGGGATCCGGTTCGCACGGCGCGCTCCGAGCTCGGCTACGGTGCCGAGCTCGTGCTCGAGCACGCCCGCTGGCGCCTCTATCGCGTCACCAAATCCAATCCAACACCGTGACCGCTTCGGGCGCGTCGCCGGCGCGGAGCGGAGTCCTCGCGATGCGCGTCACTCGGCGTTCCGGCAGCAGCGAAAGCCGGTCGAATAGTCGTGGTAGTCGCGCGGGTGAGCGGTGGTGCGGTAGTCGCAGCCTTCGCCGTTTTGGAAGGTGTCCATGAAGAAGCCGCCGACGAAGGTGCCCTCGGGATCGGCGATCCACTCGTGGAGATTGCCGACCAGGTCGTAGACGGAAAGCTCGTTGGTGCAGGCGGAACGAGCGCCGGTGGGCTCCACGGTGCGCGGGAGCTCGTGCAGGCGTGGGTCGTTCAAGAACGCTGGCTGCCACATGGTCGAGCGGGGCGTGCCGGGTTGCGTGGAGGACTCGAAGAGGCGGACGACGGGATGCGCTTCGAGCAACGCGAAGCGATCGTTGCACACGTCCGGGCGCCGCTCGTCGCCGTAAGGATACCGGGTGTCGGCCGCGCCGCGGCACGCGCGGGTCCACTCGTCGAGCTCGCAGAGGCGCTTGCCGGCGTTCGCGCAGGCCCGCGCGGCCTGGTCGGCGCTGACGTACCCTTGAGGCTTTCGTCCGGCGACGCTCACCGCGAACAGGTCCGCCTCGAGGCCGTCGATCGTTCGGTTGCCAGGCCAGAGCTCGCGGCGTCCCGCGGTGCGGCGCTCGAGCGATGCTTCCCAGCGGTCGATGCAGAAGGAACCCTGCGGGCGCTCGACGAACGCCATCTCCGCGGGGCAGCGGGTCGACGCGCGCTCGGGCACGGAGCCCGGCGTGGCTTCACCCGGCGTCGACTGTCGCACCCCGAGCGCCGGGGATTCTCCGGCACGCAGCGGGGCGGAGCCCGACGCCTCCGCGCGAGCCGCATGGCGCACCGACTGATCGGCCGTGCGCGCCTGACAAGCGAGGCCGAGCGCGAGCCCGGCGACGAGGGACGGCACGCGAGCGCTCCGCGCCCGGCTCGTCGGCGCGCGGCGGAAATCTAGGCTATTCTGTCGCATGCAGACGAGGGTCCAGGGTCCGGGTCTCCCGAAGACGCTGCTCGCTTACCATTTCATCGCGGGGCGCGAGATCACGGAGGCGGGCGCGGAGCTCGTCCGGAGGAATCCGGCGAACCAGAAGGATGTGGTCACGGTCGCTCCGGAAGGGTCCGCGGCGGACGTGAAGCGCGCGTGCGAAGCCGCCCGCGCGGCGCAGGCGCGCTGGGGTCGGGTGCCGGCGCCGGAGCGCGCGCACGTTCTCGGGCAGCTTGCGCGCTTGCTCCTCGAGAGCAAGGAGTCCCTGGCGCGCTTCGTCGCGCGCGAGGTGGGCAAACCGGTGCGCGAGGCGCGCGGCAGCGTGCAAGAAGCGATCGACACCGCGGAGTTCTTCCAGAGCGAAGGACGCCGGCTCTACGGGCAGACCGTGCCGAGCGAGCTGCCGAACAAGGAGCTGTTCACCTATCGCCGCCCGATCGGGGTGGTCGGCGTGATCACGGCCGGCAACTTCCCCATCGCGGTGCCGTCGTGGAAGCTCATTCCGGCGATCTTGTGCGGCAACGCGGTGGTCTGGAAGCCCTCGGAAGACGCCGCGGGAGTCGCGACGCTGTTCCTCGAGCTCTTCCGGCGCGCGGGGCTGCCCGACGGCGTGATCAACGTCGTGCACGGACGCGGCCCGGGCGGCGCGGGCGAAGCGCTCGTGATGGCCGCCGGCGAGGGCCTCGTGGACAAGATCTCGTTCACGGGCTCGACCCAGGTCGGGCGCTTCATCGGCGAGGTCACGGGGCGCGCGCTGCAAGTGCCGTCGCTCGAGCTCGGCGGCAAGAATCCGCTCGTCATCCTCGCCGACGCCGATCTCGAGCTCGCCATCGAGGGCGCGCTCTGGGCGTCGTTCGGCACCGCGGGCCAGCGCTGCACGAGCGCGGGGAACATCATCGTCGACAAGCGCGTGATGCCCACGGTGCGCAGCGAGCTCGTTCGTCGGGCGCGCGAGCTCGAAATCGGCGATCCGCTCGAGGAGTCGACGGACTACGGCCCCTTCATCAACGAGCGCTTCCTCGAGAACTGGATCCGCCAGCGCGCGACCGGGCTCGACGACGGCGCCGAGCTCTTGCTCGACGGGCAGCGCATCGCGAGCGGGAGCGAGCCGCCCGGATTTCGCGGTGACGCGGAGCACGGCCTCTACGCGACGCCCCGCATCTTCGATCGCGTGACGATGGGCATGCGCGTCGCCGTCGAGGAATGCTTCGGCCCGACCGTGAACCTCGTCGAGGTGAACGGGCTCGACGAAGCGCTCGATGCCGCCAACGCGACGCCGTACGGCCTCTCGAGCGCGATCTACACGCGCGACGCGGCAGCGATGCTCCGCTTCAAGGAGTCGATTCGCGCGGGGATGACCAGCATCAACAACTCGACGACGGGCGCCGAAGCGCATTTGCCCTTCGGCGGCAACGGCTGGTCCGGCAACGGAACGCGCGAGAGCGGCATTTGGGTGCTCGACGCGTACACGCGCTGGCAAGCCGTGAACGTCGATCTCTCGGGCAAGCTCCAGAAGGCGCAAATCGACGTCGAACCGCCGGCGCCCACCGCGCCGCTCGCGCTCGACGAGCTACTCCCAAGCGTGTCCTGAGGCACGGACGCACGTGGGATTGGAAACGCCCACGTGCGAAAGGGCCCGGGAGAAACGCCTCCTTCCGGCCCGCGGTCTCGCGAGCCGATTCGTCTATCGCTCGCCTTTTCGCGGACTTGACGGTGTAACTGGCTCCGATGAAACTGTCTCTTCCCAGACTGGCTTCTCGCTTACCCCGTTCATCGTCATCCAGCATGGCTTTCCACGACAGTCCGCGGCGCGCGGCGCGCCCGGCTTACCCCGAGAAATCCGAGAAATGCCGGAGCTGACACCCGGATTCGAGCTCCCGCGCGTCGTGATCGAGCAGGTGACTCCGACGCTCGACGGGGGGCGGCATCCCATCAAGCGGACGATCGGCTCTACGGTCGAGGTGAGCGCTGCCGTTTTCAAGGACGGTCATGACCTCGTCGGCGCACGCGTCGCGTACCGCGGGCCGAGAGAAACGACGTTCCAAACGTCGCCGCTCGTGTACCGCTTCGATCCCGACCGCTGGTTCGGGTCGTTCCGCGCGGACCGGCTCGGGCGATTCACGTACGCGATCGAGGCCTGGCCGGATCATTTCGGCACGTTTCGGAGCGACCTCGAGAAGCGGCTCAATGCCGGCCAGGACGTACGCCCCGAGCTCGTCGAAGGGGCGGTGCTCATCGAGCGCTACGCGGCCGAGCTCCCGCCCGAAATCAGCAGCCGCGTGCTGCCCGCGGCGCAGAAGCTCCGCGATTACCGCGCGAGCCTCGACGAGCGCCTGGCCGCGGTGCTCTCGGACGAGCTCCGCGCGCTCTTGGCCGGGCCGCTCACCCAGAACGAGCTCACGCGGAGCCCGCTCTACGAGCTGATCGTCGACCGCCCCGAAGCCACGTTCTCCGCCTGGTACGAGCTGTTCCCCCGGTCCGAGTCGCCGATTCCCGGAAAGCACGGCACGTTCCGCGACACGATCCAGCGCCTGCCCGAGATCGCGGCGCTCGGCTTCGACGTCATCTATCTGCCGCCGATTCACCCCATCGGCGAGCACAAGCGCAAGGGGCGCAACAACTCGCGCACCGCGGAGCGCGGCGACGTCGGGAGCCCGTGGGCCATCGGCTCGAAGTACGGCGGGCACACCGCCGTCCATCCCGAGCTCGGCACGATCGAGGACTTCGAGCTGCTCGTGCGGAGCGCGCGCGAGTTCGGCATGGAGATCGCGCTCGACTACGCGCTGCAGTGCGCCCCCGATCACCCCTGGTGCCGCGAGCACCCCGAGTGGTTTCACGTGCGCGCGGACGGCAGCATCCGCTACGCGGAGAACCCGCCCAAGAAGTACGAGGACATCTATCCCCTCAACTTCTGGTGCGACGATCGCAAGGCGCTCTGGGAGGCGTGCCGCGACATCTTGCTCTTTTGGATCGCGCGCGGTGTGCGCGCCTTTCGCGTCGACAACCCGCATACCAAGCCGTTCGCGTTCTGGGAGTGGGTGATCCGCGAGATCAACGAGCAGCACCCGGACGTCTTCTTCCTCTCCGAGTCGTTCACGCGACCGAATCGGATGAAGGCGCTCGGCAAGCTCGGGTTCAACCAGAGCTACACGTACTTCACGTGGAAGAACTCGGCCTGGGAGCTGAAGGACTACCTGACGGAGCTCACCCAGCCGGAGATGCTCTCCTACTTCCGCCCGAACTTCTTCGCGAACACTCCCGACATCCTGCACGAGTACCTGCAGACGGGCGGGCGGCCCGCGTTCCGCATCCGCCTCGTGCTCGCGGGGACGCTGTCTCCGTCTTACGGCATCTACAGCGGCTTCGAGCTCTGCGAGAACGTCCCCGTCCGCCACGGCAGCGAGGAGTATCTCGACTCGGAGAAGTATCAGATTCGGCAGCGTGACTACAACGCGCCCCACAACATCAAGCAGGACATCGGCAAGCTCAACCGCATCCGCCGCGAGAACCCCGCGCTCCAGGAGCTCGGGAACCTCGAGTTCTTGCACTCGGAGTACGAGGGCATCCTGGCTTACAGGAAGCACGCGCCCGGCAACGAGATCGTCGTCGTGGTGAACCTCGATCCGTTCCACATGCACGAGCCCCTGATCCACATGCCCGTGCACCGCATGGGTATAGGGGAGGGCGAGCCCTACGAGGGGGCCGATCTCCTGCGCGGAGCGCGGTACACCTGGCGTGGGACGCGCAACTACGTGCGGCTCGATCCGTCGGACCGCGTGGCCCACGTCTTCCGCGTCTCTCGGCGTTCGGACTGATGCGGACCCGGCCCGGCAAGCCGCACCCGCTCGGGGCCACGTGGGACGGTGAAGGCGTCAACTTCGCTCTCTTTTCGCAGCACGCGACGTCGGTCGAGCTTTGCCTGTTCGAGCACGGCGCGAAGACGGAGTCGATCCGCATCCCCCTCACGGAGCGCACGAATCGCGTCTTCCATGTCTATCTGCCCGACGTGCGGCCCGGACAGCTCTACGGGTACCGCGTGGACGGGCCGTACGCGCCGGAACAAGGACATCGCTTCAACCGCAACAAGCTCCTGATCGACCCCTACGCGAAGGCGATCAACGGAACGATCAAGTGCCCGGACGAGGTGTTCGGGTATCCGTTCTCGGAGCGCAACGATACGGGCTTCGACACGCGCGACAGCGCGCCGTTCGTGCCGCGCAGCGTGGTCGTCGAGACGGCCTTCAGCTGGGGCGACGATCGTCCCCCGCGCGTGCCGTGGAGCCGCACCGTCATCTACGAGTGCCACGTGAAGGGGATGACGCGGAGGCACCCCGAAGTTCCCGGCCACCTTCGCGGCACGTATCTCGGCCTCGCCTCCGAGCCGATCATCGATCATCTCAAGTCGCTCTCCGTCACCGCGGTCGAGCTCTTGCCCGTTCACCACGCCCTCGAGGACCGACACCTCACCGATATCGGGCTCTCGAACTACTGGGGCTACAACACCATCGGCTTCTTCGCGCCGGACTCGCGCTTCGCGACCAGTAGCCGCGGCCAGCAGGTGGCCGAGTTCAAGACGATGGTGAAGACCCTGCACCGCGCGGGGATCGAGGTGATCCTCGACGTCGTGTTCAACCACACCGGGGAAGGCAGCCAGCTCGGTCCGACCGTGTGTTTCCGCGGCGTGGACAACCATAGCTACTACAAGCTCGATCACGGAAACGCGGCCGCGTATCTCGACTTCACCGGTTGCGGCAACAGCCTCGATCTGTCGAACCCGCGCGTGCTCCAGCTCGTCCTCGACAGCTTGCGCTACTGGGTGCAAGAGATGCACGTAGACGGGTTCCGGTTCGACCTCGCCGTGACGCTGGCGCGCGATCCGGTGGAGTTCGACGCGTGCTCGCGCTTCTTCGCGACGGTGCAGCAAGACCCGGTGCTCGCCGAGGTCAAGCTCATCGCGGAGCCTTGGGATTTGGGCCTCGGGGGCTATCGCGTCGGTGGGTTCCCCTCGAGCTGGGCGGAGTGGAACGGCCGCTACCGGGACTGCGTGCGGCGCTTCTGGCGCGGCGACGACGGGCAAGTGCCGGAGCTCGCGTCGCGCCTCTCGGGCTCGAGCGACATCTTCCAGGGCAGCGATCGCGGTCCGTTCGCGAGCGTGAATTTCGTCACGTGCCACGACGGGTTCACGCTCCGCGACCTCGTGAGCTACGAGCAGAAACACAACCAGGCGAACGGCGAGCAGAACCGGGACGGCGCCAACGACAACTACTCGATGAACTTCGGCGTCGAAGGCGAGACCACGAACCCTCATCTCGCGCGCCTGCGCCTGCGCATGATGAAGAACCTGCTCGCCACGCTCGCGTTTTCGCAGGGCGTGCCGCTGATTTCCCACGGGGACGAGCTCGGGCGGACTCAGAAGGGGAACAACAACGCCTATTGTCAGGACAACGAGCTCACCTGGATCGACTGGGACCTCGACGACAGCGCGCGGGCGATGCTGGAATTCGCGCGCAGTGTTTTCGCGCTCCGACGGAGCGAGCCCGTGTTTCGGCGACGCCGCTTCTTCGACGGCGATCCCGTGAACCACCACGGCGTGAAGGACGTCTCCTGGATCCGGTCGGACGGGCGCGAGATGGCGCTCGAGGACTGGGGCGACGTGAAAAACCACCTCCTCGGCATGCTGATCCACGGGGAAGGGGCCGACGACGTCGACGAGCGCGGTCGCCCGACCCATGGGCAGACGCTCCTCGTGCTCCTGAACGCGGGGCCCCGCGCCCGCAGCTTCACCTTGCCGGTCTTGCCGGAGCCCGGTCATTTTCGTGAGCTAGTGAATACCGCCCAGGCCCCGCGCCGCGTCCCGAGGGGGCACGCCATCGCCGTTGCCGCGCACTCGCTCGTGCTGCTTTGCTACGACGCGCCGTGACGCTAGGCTCCCGGGCGCAGGACGCGACGGACGGATGGTCGACACGACGGGTTACCGTTCACGGGGCCGGAGCCCCGAAAACCAGCGAAGGCAGGCGTCGGAACCGCTCTTCCAGAGCGCGTGCGACGGCCAGCTTTCGGCGTGGGGGTCGAGACCATCGCCGTTCTCGATGAGCCGGCATGCCTCCTCGGTTGGGGAGAGGCAGGCGAGCAACTGGTGATGCAATGAACCTTTCCCACGTCGATCCCGTCTTGGTCGGGGACTCCGCGAAGCTCGAGGCCCTCCGGGAAGACCGTCTGCACGATCCGCACTCCGTGCTCGGAGTGCACCCGATTCGCCTCGGCGACACCGACGGCGTCGTCGTGCGCTCGTTTCATCCCGACGCGATCGAGTGCACGCTGCTCATCAACGGCGAGCCGCGCGCGATGAAGCCGCTCGGGGGCGGCGTGTTCGCGGCCTTCGTGCCCGCGGCTCGGGCTCCCGTCGCGTATCGGCTGCGCTTCCACTTCGCGGACGGCGCGATTTGGGAGCGCGACGATCCGTATCGGTTCCTGCCCACGGTGGGTCCGATGGACCAGCACCTGTTCAACGAGGGCACGCACCGAAACGTCTGGAACGTCCTCGGCGCGCACGTCCGGACCATCGATCAAGTGAGCGGGACGGCGTTCGCCGTCTGGGCGCCGAACGCCCGGCGCGTCAGCGTCGTCGGCGACTTCAACCGCTGGGACGGGCGGCTCTTCCCGATGCGGGCGCTCGGCGGCTCCGGAATCTGGGAGCTGTTCGTGCCGGGCATCGACGTGGGGGCCCTCTACAAGTTCGAGATCAAGACGCAGGAAGGGGCGCTGCGGCTCAAGGCGGATCCGTACGCGCGCGAGATGGAGCTCCCGCCCGCGACGGCGTCGCGCGTGACCAAGTCGCAGTACGCCTGGGGCGACGAAGCGTGGATGCAGGCGCGCGTCGGACGGGACCTCCGGCGGGAGCCCGTGTCGATCTACGAGGTGCACCTCGGCTCGTGGGCGCGGGTTCCGGAAGACGACTACCGTTTCCTCACGTACCGGGAGCTCGCGCCGCGGCTCGTGGCGCACGTGCAGCGCCTCGGGTTCACGCACATCGAGCTGATGCCCGTGGCCGAGCACGCGTTCTATCCCTCTTGGGGATACCAGGTGACGGGCTACTACGCGCCGACGGCGCGCTACGGAACACCCGACGATTTCCGCTATTTCGTCGACTACTGCCACCAACACGGCATCGGCGTCATCACCGACTGGGTCCCGGCGCACTTCCCGCGGGACGACTTCGCGCTCCGTCGCTTCGACGGGACGGCGCTCTACGAGCACGAGGACGCGCGCCGCGGCGAGCACCCGGACTGGGGCACGCTCATCTTCAACTACGGCCGCATGGAGGTGAAGAACTTCCTCGTCGGCAACGCGCTCTACTGGCTCAAGGAGTTCCACGTCGACGGGCTACGCGTGGACGCGGTCGCGTCGATGCTCTACCTCGACTACAGCCGGCGTGGCGGCGAGTGGATGCCGAATCCGTTCGGCGGCCGCGAGAACCTCGAGGCGATCGATTTTCTGCGCGAGGTCAACTCGGTGATCGAGCGCGAGGTGCCCGGCGCGTTCACGGTGGCCGAGGAGTCCACCGCCTGGGGCGGCGTGACGCGACCCGCGAGCGAAGGCGGCCTCGGGTTCACCTTCAAATGGAACATGGGGTGGATGCACGACACCCTGGCGTTCTTCTCGAAGGAGCCGATCCACAGGAAGTACCACGTCGATCAGCTCACCTTCGCGATGCTGTACGAGTACACCGAGACGTTCATCAACTCGATTTCGCACGACGAGGTGGTGCACGGAAAAGGCGCGCTCATCGAGAAGATGCCGGGCGATCTCTGGCAGAAGCTCGCCAACGTCCGGCTCCTGCTCACGTACCAGTACACGCGACCCGGCAAGCAGCTCATGTTCATGGGCGCGGAGTTCGGGCAGCACTCCGAGTGGAACTGCGACACGTCCATCGACTGGCACCTCGCCGAAGAACCGCAGCGGCGCGCGCTGATGGATTTCGTGTCGGAGCTCGGCCGGCTCTACCGCAGCACGCCCGCCCTTTGGCGCTCGGACACGCACCCCGAAAGCTTCGAGTGGATCGACTGCTCGGACCGCGAGAACACGGTGCTGAGCTATCTCCGGCGCGACGGGAACGAGTTCGTCGTGGTGGTCTTGAACTTCACGCCGGTGCCGCGCGACAACTACCGCATCGGGGTGCCCGCTGCCGGGCGCTACGTCGAGCGCATCTCGAGCGACGACCTGCGTTTCGGCGGGAGCGAGTACGAGACGCTCACCGTCGTCGAGGCGGACCCGATCCCGACGCACGGTCGCCCCTACTCGGTGAAGCTCCGGATCCCCCCGCTCGGCGCGCTGGTGCTCGCGCTCTCGAAGTGACCACGAGCAGGGGGCGCAGCCCGTGTCGGCCGCGCCCTCGTACTCCGAGCTCAGCCCGAGCTTCGGGCTGACGGATCAGGAGAGTTTGTCGATCTCGGTCGCGAACCGCGCGCGCAGGGCGTCGTAGGTCTCGCGCGAGACCTGCGGTTCGGCGCGCGCGCCGTCCGGCGCCGCGAAGCGCTCGTAGAGCTTCGCGTAGGGAACGCCCCCGACGGCTTGGGCCGCGCGTAGGGCGCCGCCGAGGGCCGAGGAGTTGCCGACCGCGAGCGTCTGCACCTCGGCCTGGAACACGTCCGCGATGACTTGGAGGATCGCGCGGTTTCGCGAGGCGCCGCCCGTCGCGAGGATCCGCGTCGGGCGCTCGCCGATCCACTCGGAGTAGCGCTGCATGGCGAGGGCCTGAGCCTCGATGATGGCGCGAGCGACGCGCGGCGCGTCACGCAGCGCGACGAAGTCCGGATCCCCGAAGAGCTCGAGCTTCGCGTTCAGGAGCTTGGGCGTGATCTCCGGGACGAAGTACGGCAAGAGCAGCGCGCCGTCGTTGCCGGGTCGGCTCTGCTCGAGCACCGCACGCTCGAAAGCCGTCCAGTCGAGCGCGAGCCGTTCGCGAATGCGCTCGCGGGCGAGCGAGCCGTTCGCGAAGCAGATGAGGCACATGAAGCCGCCCGCGGGGTTGCCGAAGACGTGCCCGAACCCACGCGGATCGGTGCGGGGCTCGCGCATCGCGGCGAACACCGTGTCGCTCGTGCCGAGGCTGATCACGGCCGTGCCCGGCTCGGTCGCGCCCATGCCGACGAGGCTGCTCGGGTTGTCGCCCGTGAAGGCGACGATGGGCGTCCCGCGCTCGAACCCGTAGCGTTCGACGAAATACGGCGCGATTTCCCCGACGACCGTGTTCGACGGAACCGCCGGGCGGAGCTTGCCTTCGAGCCCCGGCGCCGTCGCCTCGAGGAGCTTCGGGCTGAAGCGAGCCCCTTCGAGATCGAGCAGGTTCATCCCGGCGCCGTCGCCGAGCTCGATCGCGACCGAGGTGCCCGCGAGCACCGAGGCCATGAAGCTGCTCACGAGGTGGATCTCGCGCGTCCGTTCGTAGAGCGCGCGCTCCGTCTTCCAGAACTTTCGGATTTGGGGCCCGGTGAAGCGCTCGATCGCCCGCGAGCCCGTGACGCGGACGAGCTCGCTGTCGCCGCCGGCGGCTTCGGCGATCTCGCGGCACTCGGCGACGGTCGAGCTGTCCATCCAGATGGGAGACGTGGGCCGGCTGAGGAGCGGACGCACCTGCTCGACGAGCGCGCTGCTCGCGGACCACGCCGGCGCCTCGTCGATGGGCGTCGCGAGGTACACCGAGCCGTGCTGCTGTCCGGCGCCGCTGATGCCGGCGACCGCCGCGAAGTCGAACCCGGACTCGCGCATGCGGCCGAACAAGAGATCGAGCGCCGCCACCCACATCAGCGGATCGGAGTGCTTCACCTGCGGATCCGCGTGCGGCAGAAAGCCGTTCGGCGATTGGTACTCCGGGAGATCGTTTCCGAAATTGACCGCGTCGTTCCGGACGATCCGTCCCGAATCGGTATCGATCACGAGCGCGGACAGGCTTTGCGTGCTGGAGTCGAGGCCGAGGTAGAGCGCCATGGCGCGCTGAGCCTATCCCGGTCCGCGGCCGTTCGCATCAGCGATGTCCCGTCGGCCCCCTCGCGCGGACCCCCCGCGTCTCGCCGACGAACGCGGCGCTCAGACGTCGAGGGTCTCCAACCCCACGGCCGCCGCGTGGACGGTCGCGGCGATGCGAACCGCGTCGTGAACGTGGTCCTCCGTCATGCCGTGGCCGAGCACCGTCGCTTCGTGGGAGCGCACGCAGGTCTCGCAGTTGTTGATCGCGCTGACCGCCAGGCAGAACAGCTCGAAATCCGCCTTGTTGGACGTGACCTGATTGATGCGCTGCATGCGGAGGCGCGCAGGCTTCTGCGAATACGCCTCTTTGCCGGAAATGTGGCGGAACCGGTAGTAGACGTTGTTCATCGCCATCAGGATGGCGGCGGCCTTCGCGTCCTCGATCACGCCGTCGGGAACGTCGTGGCTCTTCGCTGCGGCGATCAGCGCCTCGGTGAGCTTCGGCGTCCTCGCCGCGTACGCGCAGGCGACGGCGACGCCGTAGACCTGAGCCGTTTCGAGCGTGGCCGGCTTCAACACGTTCTCGAGGTTGAGCCGGATGTCCCTCGCCGCGTCGGGCAGGGAGGTTCTGAGTGCATCGAGTTTTTCCAAGGGGTGCTTCTCCTAGAGCGACAAACGGTTAGGAACGCGCCGAGATATGCGGAAAACTGCGTCGGACAGAGTGCCCGCGTGGGGAGGGGCGGCGCGTGCCGCCCCTACGAAACGAGGCTAGAACGCCGATCGGGCTTCGCGGGGAGGGCCCGCGCGAGCCGTCTCTGTGAAAGGGAAACCGCCCCGCCCGATCGACGCCGACGGGCGGGGCAGCCGAATGCCCTGCCAGCGGTCAGCCGGTCTTCTTGAGCTGCTGAGTGAGGGTCTCTTGACCCTGCTGCCAGTTGCACGGGCAGAGCTCGTCCGTCTGCAGCGCGTCGAGGACGCGAAGGACCTCGTCCACGTTGCGTCCCACGGACAGGTCGTTCGCCGAGGCGAAGCGCACGATGCCCTGCGGGTCGACGATGATGGTGGCGCGCAGCGCAACGCCGGCCTCGGGGTGCACGACGCCCAGCGCGTTGGCCATTTGCGGATTCCAGAACAGGAGCGGGTGCTTGATGTTCTTGAGATCCGCGTGCTCGCGCCGCCAGGCGAGGTGCGAGAACTCGTTGTCCGTGGACCCACCCAGCACGACGGCGTCGCGATCCGCGAAGGCCGAGAGCTTCTTGTCGAACTCCACGATCTCGGTCGGGCAGACGAAGGTGAAGTCCTTCGGATACGTGTAGAGGACGAGCCACTTGCCGGGGTGGCTCTTGTCCGTGATTTCCTCGAATTCCTTGCCTTTTTCGAGGCTCACACAGGCTGTCGCCTTGAACTCGGGAAGCTTGGTACCGGGACTGATCATGTTCTTCTCCTCATGGGCGCGCGTCACGGCGCCGGTCTGAATGTGGCGTTTAGACTAGTTCTAAACCAAGAAAGCGTCAAGCCAGCGCTGACGGCTCGTGACGCAGTTTCGATTCAAACGTAGACGCTGTCGATGGGGCGTCTTGCCCTGGATTTGGACCGGCCCGGCGGGCGTCCCCCGCTCCGGTCGACACCTGTTCAGCGCTCTCGTTTCGGCGGCGTGAGCCCCGGCGCACCCCGAACGCCTCGTCCCGGTGAGGCGTGCATCGGGGCGCGCAGCGGGGCTCGGCGCGCGCGCCCCGGCGTGAGGCGCTTACGCCTTGTGCTGCTGCTCCAGCTCGCTCTTGAGCCGCTCCTCTTGGGCGCGGAGCTCCGGCGTCAAGTTCTCGCCGAAGTCTTCGGCTTCGTACACCGGTCGGATCTCGAGCTCGCTCTCCTCGCCGGGCATCGGATCGGGGCAACGCCGTGCCCACTCCAAGGCTTCCTCCATCGACTTGACCTGCCAGATCCAAAACCCCGCGATGAGCTCCTTGGTCTCGGGGAACGGACCGTCGATGACCGTCTTCTTCCCGCCCGAGAAGCGGATCCGCTTTCCCTTCGCGCTCGGCTGCAGACCGTCGCCAGCGAGCATGATGCCCGCCTTGACGAGCTCCTCGTTGTACTTGCCCATCGCCTCGAGCAGCTCCGTGCTCGGCATGGCGCCCGCTTCCGAGTTCTTCGTCGCCTTCACAATCACCATGACTCGCATCGTTCTTCTCCTGCTTCCGTTGGTTCCCGAAGCAACCGCGTAGCACCGTGCCGAGCGTTTGCCTTCTGATGGGACGACGAACGAGCCGGGCGCGGATCGACACGGCCCCGATCTTTTTTTCGCTCGCGAGCGGCCTGCTCCGGGCGCGGCGGATCCCAGACGGAAATCCGCTGCCGAGCGGCTCCAGGGATGGGCGCGCTCCTCCGCTTCGGGGCAGAGGGCGCGGTGAGAATCCGCGCGCAGGCAACCCGGACCCCTTCGAGCGACCCGCGCCAACGCTCGACGGGCGTGGCCGTCCGCCCGAGGGCTACTACCCACGATCGAGCAGGTGGAGCACCGGGCGAAGGGAGCACCGACGCCGGGACACGCCGCGTGACGATCCGCGCGGAACGCGATTTTTCGGTGCAGGCGCGCAGTGCCGCCGGCGCGGCTCCCTCTTCCGCGCAAGCCCCACCTAAGACGGCCAGCGCCTGGCCGGAATAAGGGGGATTCGAGAGAAAAGCGGAGCGTCCGAGCCGTTCGCTCCGGCCCGCGCTCCGCGTGCCGCGAAGCGTAGCGACACCGTGCTTCGCGCGCGCGGTCTCTCGAAAGAACGAAACGAGCTTCTCCGGCCCGCGATGCGCGGGCTCCGGAGAAGCTCGCGGGAAACGCCGCGGGGGCGCGTTACTGCGCGCGGCGGAAGGGCGCGCTGCCCGAGTAGACCTGCTCGTCCGCGAGCTCGTCGGCGATGCGGAGGAGCTGGTTGTACTTCGCGATGCGATCGCTCCGGCTCAAGCTTCCGGTCTTGATCTGGCCGGCGTTGGTGGCCACCGCGAGGTCCGCGATGAACGCGTCCTCCGTCTCGCCCGAGCGGTGCGAGATGATGGAGGTGTAGCCGGCGCTGCCCGCGAGGCGGATCGTGTCGAGCGTCTCCGTGAGCGAGCCGATCTGATTCAGCTTGATCAGAATGCTGTTCGCGATGCGCTGCTCGATGCCCTTCTGCAAGCGCTTCTTGTTGGTCACGAACAGGTCGTCGCCGACTAGCTGAACGCGCGCGCCGAGCTTCTCGGTGAGGAGCTTCCAGCCCTCCCAGTCGTCCTCGGCGAAGCCGTCCTCGATGCTCACGATCGGGTAGCGCTTCGACAGATCGACGTAAATGTCGGCGAGCTCGGCGGCCGACACCTGCTTCTTGTCGAACGTGTACGAGCCGCTCTTGTTGTAGAACTCGCTCGCGGCGCAATCGAGCGCGAGCGCCACGTCCTCACCCGGCTTGTAGCCGGCGGCCTCGATGGCCTGCAGGATGCGCTTCAGCGCTTCCTCGTTCGAGCCGAGGCGCGGAGCGAAGCCGCCCTCGTCGCCCACCGCCGTGGTGAGCCCTTCCTTCTTCAGGATCGACTTGAGGTTGTGGAAGACCTCCGTGCCCGCGCGGAGCGCCCGAGAGAACGAGTCGAACCCGAGCGGAACGATCATGAACTCCTGGATCTCCAGGCCGTTGTCCGCGTGGGCGCCGCCGTTCACGATGTTCATCAGGGGCGTGGGCAGCACGCGGGCCTGAACGCCGCCGAGGTAGCGCCAGAGCGGCAGCCCGACCGTGTCGGCCGCGGCACGCGCGACGGCCATCGACACCGCGAGGATCGCGTTGGCGCCGAGCTTGCTCTTGTTCGGCGTGCCGTCGAGCTCGATCAGCTTCCGATCGACGCTCGCCTGGTCGAACGCCGACATTCCGATGATCGCCGGGCCGAGCTTCTCGTTCACGTTCTCGACCGCGGTCCGGACGCCTTTGCCGAGATATCGCTTCTTGTCGTCGTCCCGAAGCTCGATGGCTTCGTGCTCGCCCGTCGAGGCGCCACTCGGGACGGCGGCGCGTCCCCAACCACTCGAGGTATGGACTTCCGCTTCGACTGTGGGATTACCGCGGGAATCGAGAATTTCTCGTGCGCTGACCTGAAGGATCTCCGGCATGCGCGCCCGCTTAACACGGAATCCCGGAGCGCGCGAGAGCTCTCCCAGCGACAAAAATGTTGCATGAGGCAACGCCCCCACGAACGCCACCAAGCCGTCCCGAAAGGAAGAATCGCATTGGCGATGGCCCCTGGATTTCGGGCTGACGCCGAAAGGAATGGCCGAGGCCGAAGCGGATTCCCAGACGCATTCGCGTTCGCCCCGCGCCGCGACCGCACCACCATCGCAGCACGCTAGAAGCCCAAGGCGACGCAAGCCACGACGCCCCCCGCCCCCGCCGTGTCCGGCCCCAGGGCCGTTTGCGAAAAGACACGATACGTTCTGGCGATGGGCCCCGCGCGGACGCCCCGCGACGTCCCCCGACCAGGGCGTCTGGCCCCATTGGCGTCTGGCCCCAGTGCCGTGTCCGGAAGAGACGATGCGTTTTGGGG
>CAYYWA010000043.1:0-25147 GCA_964475255.1 uncultured Sorangium sp. | reverse complement strand
GTGGGGAGGGGCGGCGCGTGCCGCCCCTACGAAACGAGGCTAGAACGCCGATCGGTCAAACCGATCGGCGTTCTAGGAAGCCCGAAATCGAGGCTTAGCCTTGCTTCTTCGGCGGCGGCCCGCACCGCCTTCTTCCGTCGAAGGCACGCGGCGGGTCCTCCGCGAGCTTGCGCTTAGCGATTCGTTCCCTTCGGCGCGCTGGCGCAGTGGAGGAGATGCTGCCTCGTGGCGGGCACGGTGATAGACCCGAAGTCGGCGTCGCCGCACGCGCGCGTGGCGAGCTTCTTGTTGAGCTTGACCGCACGGCGGAGGCTCTCGAGCGCGTCATGGGTGTTCCCGAAGCGCGCGGACAGCGCGGCGCGGTTGTACCAGCCCGAGGGGTAGCCGGGCGCGAGCTCGCTCGCTTGCACGAAGGCGGCGCGGGCGAGCGCGGCGTCCCCCTCCCGTTTCGCGAGAAGGCCGGAGGCGTTGGCGAGCCGAGCGCGGGCTTTGGTGGTGTCGACGACCGCGAACACGAGGCTGTCGAATGGCCCGAAGCAGGGGCTGCTGGGGCCGTACGCGACCACGAAGGCAACGTGCTTTCCGTCGGCCGAGCGGTACGCAGCCTCGAGGCGCGCGTACTCCACGCGGTCGTCGAAGCTCGAGATCGTGGCGAGGTCCACGACCGCGCCGTTACCGGCGCGCGCGACGAGGTCGGTGCGCACGCCTTCGATCCCGTACTCGACCGTTCTGCGCGTGCGCACCGCGACCGTCACCGGACCCGTGACGAGCGCTTCGAGCGCGCTCGTTGGCTCGGCCACCTCCGGCGCGCCCTGTAGGGCAGGGAGCTCGCCGAGCACGCGCGCCTCGGCGGCGATGAAGTCCTCCACGACCTTGTCCGGCAGCGCCGCGCACTTTGCGTCCTCCGCCGAGCAATCGACGCCGTTGATGTCGAGCAACACCTCCGTCACGGGGTCGGCGTTCGGGTGCACCGTCGTGATCTCGGCGCGGCACGTCGCCATCTCGTCGTTGCCGCAGATCAGCGAGCGAAAGACGAACTCGTGGCGATCGGTGTAGCCGAGGAGCTCATGGCGAATCGGGGTGCTCCCGCTCCGGATGTCGCGGATATCCCTGAGCGCGTCGGCGTGCGCGTCGAGACCGACCGCTGTGAGAAACAGTGCGGGCAGGAGCGACCGGAGGCGGAGCATGCGCCAAGCCTACGCAAGGCGCGTGCCGCGGCGGAGGTCTCGGAATCATTGGCAGTCCGCCGGGCCCGTGTGTCTCTCGAGACACAGCGGCGGGTTTGGGGACACGCCGCTCGAGCGGCTACCGCGACGCGGAAGTATGCGGATTTGCGATGAATTCTCGCGGGACCCGCGCTCGTTCCGCCTGGTACCAGGCACGCGCAGTGGCGGCGTTTTCTTCCACCAGCGCGTCGGGCGCCGCGCGGCCGCCGAGGGTGAGTCGGAGTGGGCGCGCACCCTCCACCCGCTGAGCGAGCGACTGCAGCGCGAACAGCGCCGCGTCGGCAACGCGGCTCCGCCCCGGCAGCGTGTGAACGAGCGTGCCCGGCGTTCCGTCGAGCTGCGTCCACCCGGTGAGGACGTAGCGCGCCGGCTCGAGGTCGGCGACGAGCCCGATGAGCCAATGAATCGCCATCGGCTGATCGCAGCGCGCTGCGAGCGCGGACGCGTGCGCGCGGACGAGCGGATGGCGGTCGTCTCGGTGATCGCGTGCGGCCTCGAGCCGCGCTCTCGGTTCGAGGAGCCAGGCGAGCTCGGCGAGCACGAAGAGCGCGTGTCCGCGCACGCCGGGATCGGCGTGACGCCCGAGCTCGAGCACGCGCGCGGCGAGCGCGTCGCGGTTCACGGCCGACGTCGCCTCGAGCGCCGGACCGCTCGTCGCGAGCGCGAGCAGCGCGAGCGACACGAGGTGCGGTTCGTTCGCGGCGAGGGCGCGGTCGAACGCGGCGAGCACGGCGTCCCCGCGGCGGTTCGGGCGGAGTCGATTGAGCGCCTCGAGCGCGGCATAGCGTCGTGCCGTGGGCTGATCCGCGTCCGCGAGATCGACGATGGCGTTCGTCAGCGCCGCGCCGGGCTCCTTCGCCATCAACGGGACGGCCGCGGCCTCGAGCGCCGCGAGCGCGATCGCGGGCGTTTCGGACGCGACGTGCTTCGCGAGCACGCGCTCGAGCTCGGCGTCGGGTCCGGGGCGCCGCGGTGTCGGCCGCGACGCGTACACGAACGGAATCGCGCGGAGCGCCGCCTCGATCTCCCGCGGGTCGGTGCTCGTGTCGGCGAGCTCCGTGAAGAGCCGCGCGTTCGCGGGATCCCGGGCCAGCGCTTGCGGAAATCGGGTGCTCTCTGGAGCTCGTTTGGCGCGGAGGGTCGCGACCGTGGGCGCGCGCGCGCGTTCGCGCGTCGACTCGGGCTTCGGTGCGCTCCGGGGCGTCGGTGCCTCGGGTTCTCCCGAACGAGCGGCGAGGTACGTGGCGCCGAGCGCGACCCCGAACACCAGGAGGAGCCAACTCCTCCGCGGTCTCGTCCGAGGGGGCCGAGGCGTGCGTTCGTTCACGACCGACGAGTTCGGCACGCCGCGGAGGCGCGCGCAAGCGCTCCGCAGCGCGTCAGTTGAAGCACGTGCAGAGGTCCGACGTCGACTTGATCCCGTTGGTGCCGTTGATGAGACGTTCGCCCCAGGGCGTCAGGCTGCTCGCGTTGAAGTTGTTGGTGATGTCGAGGGATTGAAGGCCGTCGCCGTTGCCGGACCACGACCAGCCGAGATAGCCGATGCCTTGCTGCTCGGCGAGCTGCATGATCGTATCCTCGTCGACCTCCTTGCCCGCGCCGTGATCGGCCGCGAACTCTCCGACGATGAGCGGCGCCGAGTAGTTGCCGAGGAAGGTCGTGAAGTAGCTGCTCACGGTGTTGCTCTGTCCGTACACGTCGTACATGTGCACGGAGAACACGAGGTTCTTCTGGGGGTCCGCTTCCCAGATCGAGGCGCCGCCGCCGTTGCGCATCGTGTGCTCCCAATCCTGCCCCCAGTTGGGACCATCCACGATCAGCGTGTGTGTGAACCCGGCGTTCCGGAGCTGCTGGATGGCCGCCTCGTGATCCGGGCCCCAGCGCAGCTCCGACGTATCGTTTCCGTGCGGCTCGTTCGCGATGTTGAGGAGCACGAAGGCTTCCTGCCCCTTCAGCGCAGCGGCGACGTCCGGAGACGTCCAGTAGTCGACGGCGTTCGACAGCTCCACCGAGCCGCTCTGCTCCATGTACCCGGTCGAGTCGTGCACTTCGACGACCGTGACCAGCTTGGCCGCCTTCGCCCAGCCGATGAGGTTGGTGAGCTCACTGCCGCTGGTCTTCGTCCAGCGCGCGCCAGTCGAGAGCACGATGCGCACCGCGTTTGCACCCGTCGCGGCGATGTCCGCGAAATCCGCCTGCGTGTTCCGCGACGAGTACCACGCGTACGGGTAGTTCACGCCGCGCAGGATGAGCTCGTTGCAGTTCACGTCGTAGAGCTTCTCGTCCTTCACGTGGAAGCCCGTCGCGTTGCAGCCCGTGGAGCCACCACTGCCGCCGGTGCCGGCCCCGCCGGAATCGGTTCCACCAGCGCCGTTGGTGCCGCCGTTCGTGCCGCCGGAGCCTCCACTCGAAGCGCCCGCGTTGCCGCTCGAGCCCATCGGATCCGTCCCACCGGTGGCCTGCCCACCGGCTCCGCCGGCGCTCGTTCCCGATTTTCCTCCGCTGCCGCCCCCGGAGATTTCGGGCTGGCACGTGCCGCCCACGCAGGCCTGACCGGGATCGCACAGCGTGCCGCACTCGCCGCAGTTCATGGGATCCTGCATGAGGTCGACGCAGCCATCGGCGCACGCCGCGCGTCCTTGGATGCACTCGCATTTTCCGTTCAGGCACATCTGCCCCGCCCCGCACTGGGTGGAGCACTGCCCGCAGTTCGCGGTGTTCGTGAGCAGGTTCACGCAGCTCGAGCCGCACTGCTCGAGGCCCGCGCCGCACGACGTCGAGCACTCGCCGTTCGAGCACACGGCGCCCATCTCGCACGCTCTCCCGCATTGACCACAGTTTTGGGGATCAGCGAGCAGGTTGACGCACCCGCTGGTGCACGCCGTCGTTCCGGGGAGGCACTGGCAGGTGCCCTCGATGCAATTCTCTCCCGGGTCGCACGCATTCCCGCAGGAGCCACAGTGAGTCAGGCTCGTGGAAGCATCGACGCAGTCGCCGCAATCGAGCTTGCCGGGACCGCACGTCCCGCTCCCTTGCGGATCCCCGGAGCTGCACCCGAGCAGAGCGAAACAGGTCGAGAGGAGGGAGGCACGGAGGGCGCGTGTGAGGACGGCGTGCGGCTTCATGGCAGCTGGGGAGTCGTGGCGCGAACGCACGGCTCGTAGGTGGCGAAATCTCGGTCGAGAGCCTTGCATATGCGATGCGCGCCGCAAGAGCACCGCACGAATACCGTCCAAGATGAAAACTTGCACGGTTTCCCCGCGCCTGCTCACGCGGGAGTGCCTGGAAAACCGCGCCGTTTGCGGGTCGCGTCCAGGCCTACTTCCCGGGACGCTACGAACGGTCCTTCAGGAAAAGCGACTTAACCATCGCCGGAGTCGACCAACGCGGGTGTCGAGCCGGGACCGTCCGTGCTGCCGCGCGGCTCGGAGCCGTGGCGCGACGAGGCGCTTCACCGTTTCACCGCTTCACGGTGAGAGCGTGACCGAGCCGGCGTCGAGCGCGATCTCGTAATAGCCGTTCGGGTCCCACGGGATCACGAGGCCGTCTTGCTCGAGCGTGCCGCCGTCGACGGTGACGCGCAGGTACCTCCCCGGGGGGAAGTGATCGGGCAGCGTCCACGAAAACGTCTTCTTGTCGCCTTCGTTGGAGACCGTGGCCTGCGAGAACGCCCGCTGTCCGAGCCAGTAGGCGCCCACGTTGACGACGCTGTCGAGCCACAAGTCACCGTGCGACTTGGCGTAGTTCACGTTGTCCACGAAGGTTTCGAGGAGGATGGCCTGAAACGCGCTGCTGTCACCCGTGAAGCCGTGCACCAGGACCGTCAACCAGGCGCCCTGCGAGCGCGCCATGTCTATCCGCGAGGCCATGTCCTGCGCCACGCTGTTCGGATTCTGGGGATCGTGCCCCGGCGGGATGTAGCACGGCAGGTTGTAGGGGTCGGTGTTTCCGGTCGGAGGGATCAGGGCCGTGTTGACGCCGCGGTTGATGAGGAAACGCTCCTTGGCGATCGCGCCGTAGGCGGCCTCACCATAGGGCGCCGCCATCGTCCACACCTTCACCCCGAAGTTGTTCTCGATGATCTGCGTCGCCATGTCGACGTCCTGGGCCGACGGCGCGTTTTGCGGGTGCGAGTGCGTGTGATTGCCGAGCTCGTGCCCGGACTCGACCGCTTGTTTCCAAACGTTGCTGGATATCTGGGACTTGTTCGTTTGCAGATAGAAGGTCATGCGCACGCCGAGACCGTTCAGCGTGTCGAAGTTCGATACTTGAGACTGGTTGGCGTCGTCGAACGTGTACGACACCGCTCCTTTGAACCCGGCCCAGCTCAACACCGTGATGTCGTCCGGCGTGCCGGAGGGGCGCGGCACGTTTCCATCGCCCGGCGGAACGGGATATCCCGATGCGCCGAGCGGTGCCATCGGGCCGCTGCCGCCGCTCCCTCCATCGGAGCCGCCAGAGCCGCCAGAACCGTCGACACCCCCAGAACCACCCTGCTCCGCTCCGGACGCGCCGGCCGAGCCGCCCGTCTCCGTGGCTCCGCCGCTCGCAGGGCTGCCGCCGGCACCGCCGCCACCAGAGGAGGTCCCGGCCGAGCCGCCCGTCTCCGTGGCTCCGCCGCTCGCAGGGCTGCCGCCGCCACCGCCGCCACCGGCACCAGCGGAGGGCCCGGCCGAGCCGCCCGTCTCCGGTGCTCCGCCGCTCGCGGGCGTGCCGCCGTTCCCCGGGGTGGCTCCGCCGCTGGCGGGTGCGCCACCGCTCGCCGAAGGCATGCCACCGCTGCTCGCGCCGCCGCTCGCCGTGCTCCCACCCTGCGCAGTGGAGCTGCCCCCGCTCGCCACGGCGCCGCCGCTCCCACCCGCGGGGGTGCCTCCGTCCGAAGGCGAGCAGCCCAAGACGGAACCAACGATGGCGGACAACAGGAACGTGCGCGGCAGTGAGGTCATGGAACATCCCCGGCAAATCGAGCGTTTCCCAGTCCTGGCGCGCCGAAACCCGAGCCTGGCGGGCGGCCAGGCCGAAGCATTCGGGCAGGGGTCATGGGGTCGATCGCGCCTCGGCAAAAGTTTTCCGAGGCAGTGATTTGCCAGGCGTCGAGTGTGCCGCGTGGTGGTGAGAGCGTCTTCTCATGTCGCGGCGCGGCCCGCTCTCATTTCCGGTCGCGCGCGGCGAGCGGCTGCGCGGCCTTGCGCTCGAGCAGGTACTCGCGGGGCGGTCGTCCGAAGCGGGCACGGAACACGCGATGGAACTGCGCATAGCTCCCGAAGCCGGACGCAAGCGCCGCTTCGAGGAGGTTGCCGGCGCTCGCGTCCACGCGCTCGAGAAAGCTCGCGAGGCGGAGCTCGTTTCGGTACTCCACGATGGAGCTCTTCGTCGCTCGCTTGAAGGCGCGCGCGAGGCTCCCGGACGTCATCGACAGCTCCTGGGCCATGGCCTCGCAGCTCAGCGTCGGATCCCGCATGAGCAGCTCGGTAACGCGGCGCACGATCGGGTGACTCGTGTCCGGTGTCGTCGCCGCGCTCGGGACGAGGAACGCCTTGCAATGCCAGAGCGCGCGGCCGAGCAGCGAGCACAGGAGGGCCCCCCGCCACTGCTTGGCCTCGTCGATCGGGGCGCGCGTCAGCGCCGTGTCGTTGAAGAGGATTCCGAGCGGACCCTCAGGGCCCAGGATGGCCGTACACCCGACCCAGCCGCGCCCCAAAATGCGCGTCTCGTTGCCGTCGTTCGCGATGAGCGGGCAATCCTCGTAAACCGTCCAAGGAAAGCCTGCCTCGGCGCGCTCGAAGACCTCGCGATCGATCGGGCCGTAGTCGTACATGACCCCGTGCTCGTCGATGGTGTTGCCTTCGGCGTCCGTGCCCCACATGCCCGCCATGCAGCCGTTGCGGGAATCGAGGAGGTAGATGGCGCTGCGCTCGAAGCCGACGGCGCTCTTCGCGAAGTCGACGGCGTGCTGGAGCAATCGGTCGCCCGCTTCCGCCGAGGGATTGCTCGTCGCCTCCGACGTGAGCGTCGAGAGCGTGAGCGCGGGCACGGGCGCGCTCACGCGTCGCGCGGAAGGCACCTCGCCGTCGAGGATGACGCGCCAATCGATGCGACGACGCTCCGGCGGCGGGGCCATTCCGGAGCAGGATAGCATCCCGCTCGGTGCGCGGGGCGCTCCGAGCGCTCGCCCCCGCGCACCTCGCCGTACCGGGACCGCGCTCCGGCTCGGCGCAGCGAGCAGCGGGGCCGTGCGCGGCGCCGTGTTACTGCAAGCGAATCGCCTGCAACGCCGATCCGAGCTCTCCGGGTTCGTCGCCCACCACGTCGTTGCTGGTGACGACACCGAGCTCCAGGAAGCGGTTGTTGCCCCAGCACTTGACCTCGCGTGTCTCGAGCAGCGCGCAGGCGAAAAGCCGTCCCGCTCCGATCTGAATCGCCTTTCCCCCGAGATCGATCGGCTGGAGACCGTCGAGCTCGTGGTCTTCGTCCCCGAGGTTGTTCGCTGTGCCGGTTGGACCGTTGGGATGCGTGAGCTTCGGTTGCGCGAGCTGACCGACGGAGGACGAGCCCCAGCACTTCACCGCACCGTCGGAGAGGAGCGCACAGGAGAAATACTCGCCGGCCGCCACCGCCACCGCAGCCTTGCCGAGCGGCACCGCGGGGAGCGCATCCCCCATGTCGGCCGGGACCTCGCCGCGGTCAGCCGTGCGTCCGATGCCGAGCTGCCCGAAGGCGTTGTCGCCCCAGCACTTCACCTGCCCGGCTTTGCTGACCGCGCACGCGTGCGCCCAACCGGCGGCAATGCCCTTCGCCTCGAACGAGCTCCCGAGGTTGATGGCGGGGGTTGGGTAGGAGCAGTAGTTGCAGCTTCCCATTCCCGTCTGTCCGTCGCTGTTGACTCCCCAACAGAAAACGCTGCCGCCGCGTTCGCTGAGCAGCGCGCAGGTGAAGTCCCAGCCGGTCGCGACCTCGAGTACTTCACTGGAAAGCTCGATCGGTGCGATGCTCCGAACGTCTCGCACGTCCGGCACGTACGATGTGCTGAGCGCTCCCGCTTCGGCAGCCGATTGGGAGCCCCAGCATTTGATCTCGTCGGTCCCGACGACGCCACACCGATGGTACGATGTCGGGCCGGACCGCATCCGTTCCGGAACCACGCCCAGGTCGATGGACATCGGCGAGAGCACGAGATTGCTGTTTCCCTCTCCGAAGAGGTCGCCCCAGCACCACCAGGATCGACCGGAGAGCGCGCACGAGCTGCCGCTGCTCACCGAAAACTCGGAGACGTCGGAAAGCACCGTGGGCACGGGCCGACTCCGATCGTGCGACTGCTGCGTCCCGTTGCCGAGCGCGCCCATGAGGTTGTCGCCCCAGCACTTCAGGTCGCCGTTCGAAAGGAGCGCGCAGCCATGGTACGCGCCGAGGCGAATCGACTCGACCTCTGCGCGGCACGTGGCGGAGCAGCCGTCTCCAGAACGCGTGTTGCCGTCGTCGCACTGTTCGGTCCCGGGCTTCACGTAGCCGTCGCCGCACACGGGGAGCTTGCATGCGGGCGTGCAGTCGTCGTTCGCGCTCGAGTTGCCGTCGTCGCATTCCTCGCGGCCCTCGACGACCTTGTCGCCGCACACGGGCTTCTTGCACGAGCTCAGGCAATCGTCGTCGTCGCGGTCGTTCCCGTCGTCGCACTCCTCGTCCGTCGCGTGCACGAAGCCGTCACCGCACTCGGCGACTTTGCATTCGGAGAGGCAATCGTCGGTTTCGTCGGAGTTGCCGTCGTCGCACTCCTCGCCGGCTTGAACGAAACCGTCACCGCACCGCGCCCGACGACAGGAAGCCGTGCAATCGTCCGTGTCGTCGTCGTTCCCGTCGTCGCACTCCTCGCCGGGATCGGTTTGGCCGTCACCGCACGTGATCGGCGCACACTCGCCTCCCGTACAGCGACCCTCGCACTCGGTGGAATCGACATCCAAGAGATCCGCGCTGCACACGGAACGCGTGTTCTCTTCGCAGAACTTCTCGCCCGGAGCGCGCCCGACGCACTCCTCGGGGATGGGAGCGCACTCGGGCCCGCTCTCGTCGCAGATCTCGGCTTCGAGGCACGTTTCCTCGACGACCCACTGCCCGTTTTCGCAGACCCAGAGCTCGCGCGCGCCGGCGCACGTGAGGGCTCCCTCGCTGCATTCGGACTCGGGCTGCTCGGGATCGCTGTCGGCGCCCGCGGAACCGCCCGTTTCGGGGCTGGCACCGGCGGCACCGCCCGTTTCGGAACTCGTTCCGCCGAATCCGTCCCTGTCGTCGCCCCCGTGGCCGGCCGATCCGCCGGATTCTGCAGGAGCTCCTCCGGACCAGCCGTTGCCGCCCGCGCCTCGGGAGGTTCCGGGCGCTCCACCGCTCGACCCGCCGCTCTGTTCAGCGGTGTTCGCGCTCGTGCTCGAGGCGTAAGTGAAATCGTCCTTGTCAGCGACCTTGCAGCCTGCCGCGACCAGCAAAGGGACGGAGAGCGAAAAAGCGACGAAGGCGCGCGCTCTCTGCTCCGTGGGCAGTCCACACGCAGAGTCCAGGTTTGCTTTCGACTCGACCCAACCAGCTCCGTAACCCACGTGCGCGCCCTCTACCACTTTCTGATGTAGGGTGCCACCGGCGCCGGCGGGGCTTTCCGCCCTCGACACACGCACGGCTCGCCTTCGCCGCCAGACTTCGAGAGACCGCGATAGAGCACCCGGATTCAGCGTGCCGAAGCGAGCGTGAGCGAGCGCTTGTCGAGCGCGACTTCGTAGTATCCGCGTTCGTTTCGCGCGAGCGGCACGCCGTCCTGCTCGAGGCGGCCTTCGCCGAGGGTGACGCGCAGAAAATGGCCGGGCGGAAAGTGCTCGGGGAGCTGCCAGGTCCAGGTCGTGCGATCCGGGAGGACGGTTTGGGTCGCTGCCGCGAACGCTCGCTGGCCGCGCCAGTAGGCGGCGATGTTCACGACGCTGTCGATCCACAGGTCGCCGAAGGCGCGCGCGTGCTCGACGCTGGCGATGAACTCTTCGAGCGCGACCGGTTGGTAGGCAAGGTCCGTGCCGCCGCTGAATCCGTGAACCAACACGAGCTGCCAGGTGCCCGCGGCGCGCGCGGCGTCCACGCGCTCGTTGAGCGTCCGAGCGGTGGCGTTCGCGGGCGGCACGTAACACGGCAAATAGAACGGATCGGTGTCGTCGTTGGGGCCGATCGCGCCGCCCCCGACGCCGCGGTTCACGAGAAACCGAGACCGCGCGAGCTCGGTGTAGCTCTCGCATCCGTACGGCGCGGCCATCGTCCAAGGACGAACGCCGAAGGTCTCTCGGATGAACGCGCTGGCGGCATCGAGCTCCTCGCCGGACGGCGCCTTCGCATGGCTCTTCGTGTGATTGCCGAGCTCGTGACCCCGGGCGAGCGCTTGCGCCCAGATCGGGCTGCACGCTTCGCGCTTGCCGGTCTGCAGGTAGAACGTCATGCGCACGCCGAGCGCCGCCAGCGTGGGGAAGTGCTCGAGCTGCGACGAGTTCGCGTCGTCGAACGTGTACGAAACGGCGCCCCGGAACCCTGCCCACGGGAGCACCTCGAGCCCACCCTCGGGGCCCCCGTGCCGCGGAACGGCGCGTCGAGGGGGTTCAGGATAGGCGGACGGAAACATCGAGCGATCGGGCCTGGGTGCCGTGCAGGGCCGGCCGGGGAGACGAGGCGAGGGGGGGTTGCTGTCGCAATTTCGCGAGGTGCCGCGCCGCCGTCCTCTCATCTGCCGGCCGTCAGCCTGTCATTTTCGTGGCAGCCCTCCTCTGCCATGGTCGGTGGGGTGAAAATTTGGCTGGTCCAGCCCGACCTCCGGCACGAGCCTTCGGCACACAACTTCGAGGTCATCCGGGGACACCTGCGCGGGGTGCGAGCGTCGATCGCTCCCGAGGACGTCGTGCTCTTGCCGGAGCGCTTCGAGCTTCGCGAAGCGGGCGGGATCTACGAGCGGGAGGTCGTCGAGCTCGCGCGGGAGCTCGGGTGCACCGTGATCGCGGGGTCGCGCCGGGAGCTGCGCGGCCAGGCGGCGGTCAACTCCGGGCTCGTCGTGGACGGTACCGGAGCCGTGCTCGGACGGTACGAGAAGCTCCGTCCGTACGGCGCCGAGCGGCAGTGGGTGGAGCCCGGTACGATCCTCGGCGAAATCACGATCGCCTCGCGCCGTGTGCTCGTCCTGGTCTGCGCGGACTTCTGGTTCGTCGATTTGATCCTGAGGGCGAGCGCGCCGCCCGATCTCATCGCGGTGCCCGCGCTCTCCGTCACGCGTCAGAGGGCGCCGGACTACTCGCGCGCGCTCTGGCAACACCTCGCGATCGCGCGGGCCTACGAGTTCGGCACCTTCGTCGCCGTCAGCGACTGGTCGCATCGTTCCCGGCTGCCGCTCCTCGCGCCAGCGGGAGCTGCCGGGTTCGCGGATCCGACGACGCGCGAACCGGAGCGCCTCTTCCAGCCGCTCGGCGACCGCGCGGTCGCGGCCTTCGAGTTGGACTTCGAGGCGCTCGAGCGTTTCCGGAGCGACCGGCGATCCCGCGGCTTCTACTTCCGCGAGGAATGAAGCGTTTCGAGGCGCCGCATCCGGTGCGGCGCGATATCGGGAGTCGCGCGCCAAAGACGAGCCGGACTTGGCGCAGCCATTGCTCCGGATCCGGGGAGTGCGTCCAGTACTCGGAGATTTCCGCGCGCTCGAGCCCGCTCACCTCAAAGCGCAAACCGCGACGCTCTCCTGGCTCGCGGCCGCGCACGCTCGGGCGGAGGCCGAGCGCGCGGCGACGCTCGGGCGCGAGTGCGACGAAGCGCGGCTTCGGGCCGAGATGGAGCGCCGGCTCGCTCGGTTCGGATGCGGACCCGAGAAGATCGAGACGCGCGGGCACGAGCTCGCGGATTTCGAGCACACGCGCTGGGACACCATGGACGTGTATCGTCTCGGGGAGTCGCCGGGTGGGCGCGGAATGCTCGCGCGAACGCAAGTGTTCGCTCGCTTGGCCGAAGCGGCGCTCGAGCAGCTTTTCGAAGGCGTGGGCAGCGCGCCCGGCGATCTGTTGCACGTGACGTGCACGGGCTACGAGGCCCCGAGCGCCGCTCAGCGGCTCGTCGCAGCGCGGGGTTGGGGAGCGCAGACCCGCGTGACGCACGCCTACCACATGGGCTGCTATGCCGCTCTCCCGGCGCTCCGCATCGCGGCGGGCTTCCTCGCCGTGCCCCGCGGGCTCGTGCCGGGCGGCGCGCATCGTTGCGAGATCGTGCACACGGAGCTCTCGACGCTGCATCTGAACCCGCTCGTGCACACGGCCGAACAGCTCGTGATACAGTCGCTCTTTGCGGACGGGTGCATCGCCTACGCGCTCGAGCTCGAACGGGGACGAGGCAATGCCGCGTCGGGGCTCGCGCTCGTCGCGGAGGAAGAGTGCATCGTGCCGGGCACCGAGCGCGCCATGACGTGGATCGCCGCGGACTTCGGCATGCAAATGACGCTCTCGCCGACGGTGCCGGCGACCCTCACGGGCGGGCTTGGCGAGCTCATCGAGCGGCTCGCGGCGCGCGCCGAGCTCCCTGCCACGGCGCTTCGGCGTGCGCTCTATGCGGTGCATCCGGGAGGTCCGAAGATCGTCGACCAAGTCCGCGACGCGCTCGACCTCGAGGGGTCGCAAATTGCAGCTAGCCGCGACGTGCTCCGGCGGCGGGGCAACATGTCCTCCGCGACGCTGCCGCACATTTGGATGGAGCTCGCGCGGGACGAAGCGGTATCGCCGGGAACGCTCGTGGTCAGCCTCGCGTTCGGCCCGGGACTCACGCTGTCGGGGGCCGTGATGCAGAAGGTGGGGCCGTCGTGAACGCGTGGCTCCTCGCACCCGCAGCGCTGCAAGCCGTCGTGATGCTCGGAGACGAGCTCCACTTCCACCGACGTCGCGGGCTGCCGCGCTGGGAGCGTTGGGGCCACCCCCTCGACACGGCGAGCGTGCTCGCGTGCTACGGGGTCGCGCTCCTCGCGCCGCCGGTGTCGCCCTTCACGGTCGTCTACGCCGCGCTGGTCGTGGTCTCGTGCCTCCTCGTCACCAAGGACGAGTTCATCCACGCCCGCCGTTGTTCGGCGGCCGAGCATCATCTGCACGCGATCCTGTTCTTGTTGCACCCGGTCGTGCTCGCGGCCGCGTTCACGCTGTGGATGGAGGGGAGCCGCCGCGCGCTCGGGGCGCTCTTCGCGCTGACGCTCGTCTTCGGCGTTCATCAACTCGTGTTCTGGAACGTGCCATGGATGCGTCGTTTTCACGCACGGTAAACAACGATATCTACGAGACGCTCGGCGATCGCTGGTACACGGCGGAGGCCGACCCGATCGCGCTGCTCCGGGCGCAGGCGCGTCTGCACGCCCCGTGGATTGCCGAGACCCTGCGCGCTTGTGCCGGGGGGACCAGCCGCATCTTGGATCTCGGGTGCGGGGGCGGCCTCCTCGCCAATCGGCTCGCCCGGGAGGGATTTCCGGTGACGGGGATCGACTTGGCGAGCGCGAGCCTCGAGGTCGCGGCGCGCTACGATGCCACGCGAAGCGTGTGCTACGCGCAGTGCGACGCGCGCGCGTTGCCGTTCGAGGGCGCGAGCTTCGACGCCGTCACCGCGATGGATGTGCTCGAGCACGTGGAGGGGCCCGAGCACGTGGTCGCCGAAGCGGCGCGGGTGCTTCGGCCGGGAGGGCTCTTCTTCTTCCACACCTTCAATCGCAACCGCCTGTCGTGGCTCGTCGTGATCAAGGGTGTGGAGTGGTTCGTGGCGAACACGCCCCCGAGCCTCCACGTCATCGAGCTCTTCATCCGGCCGAGCGAGCTCCAAGCCCACTGCGCGCGACACGGCCTTGCGGTCGTCGAGCTGTTCGGGGAACGACCGGTGTTGTCGCGCTCGTTCTTTCGAATGCTCGCCACGGGCCGGGTCCCCGCGGACCTCGCGTTCCGGTTCACGCGGTCCACGTGGCTCGGATACACGGGATTTGCTCGCCGGTCGGGGCCGAATCGTCCGCGAACGCGTGCAACGCGGGGATGAAAAGCCGAGGGCCCGTTCTCGACCGTGCTCGGGTCGAAAACGGGCCCTTGCGACTTGCCGAATGGTCTCGATTACTCGACGACCGCGGAGCAGCGATTCGTTGCCTCGATGCAGGTCTGGCCGTTCGGGCAGTCACCGCAGTCGAGCGTGCGCCCGCAGCCGTCGGCGATCTCGCCGCATTGCGCGCCCACTTCGCTGCAGCTGAGGGGCGAGCAGGGTGGCGGCGGGTCGCACTGGAACGGCGTGATGAGACCGCAGATCTCGCCCTCCGGGCAGACGCCACACTCGACGACATCGCCGCAGCCGTCACCGATCGAGCCGCACTCCGCGTCCACGTCGTCGCAGCTGAGCGGCTCGCAGCCCGGGCCGTCGTTGCCGCCGCACTGGTTCGGCTCCGACGCGCCGCAGACCTGGCCCTCGGGGCAGTCCCCGCACTGGATGATGTCGCCGCAGCCGTCGCCGATGGCGCCGCACTCGGCATCCTGCTCTTCGCACGTCGTGGGCGTGCAGGTCGGCGTGCACGGGCCGCACTCGAGCACACCGCCGCAGCCGTCGGGGATGGTCCCGCAGCGAGGCCCGCACTCGATCGGCGTGCAGGTGGGCGGCGTCGGCGTGTCGCCGACGCAGGCGCCGAGGTCGAACAGCATGTAGAGCAGGACCTTCTCCTGGTTGGTCAGGTTCCCGCTGCAGTCTTCGGGGTGATCCCGGTTCGTGGTTTGGCCGATGCTGACGTGGAAGCCGCTGTACGCAACGCGTCCGCAGGCCGCGTCCTCGGGCGCCCCGTACGGCGTGTTGAACGAGAACTGCTGGGTGCGCCGGTAGCTCCCGGAGCAGTTCTGACCGTCGCAGTGCACGAACTCTTCCGAGTGGCCTCCGAGCGCGGTGACTTGGCTGCGCGGCTCGTCGATGTCGAAGGTGAAGTTCGGCCCGGACGTCACGCTCTCGTTCACCATCCAGTCGCGGAAGTTCTCGATGCGCGGGCTCGCGTTCGGGCGCCCGAGCGAGATGATGCCGGTGCCAACTTTGGGGCTCGACACGGGGCTCTCCGAGAACGTCGCGGAGGGGCCGATGCCCGTCGCGAACGGATCGTCTTCGTCGTATGTGGCGCTGCCGTTCGAGTGGATCCACATGAAGTTGAGGTGGCTGGCGAAGAGGCGCCCGCCGCGGTTCACGTACTCGCGGACGTTCGCTTTCCGGGAACTCGTGTAAAAACCCCTGTCCCAGCGATACCCCTCACAGTCCGCGACGACGATATCGTACAGCGAGAGGCGATTCAGGCTGCCCCAAAGGTCACTGTGCCCAGGGGTCTGGTTGTTGTAGCGGGCGCCACCGCCGCCTCGGTAGAGGTGGATGCGCGCCGAGTTCGAGCCGTTGTTTCCTGGATTGCCGAACTCGGAGTGCGCGACACCGATCTTCTCGAACACGCACTCCATGGCGTCGAGCTCGCCGGTCGCGACCGCGATGCGCGGAAGGTTGGCGGCGAGGCCGTCGCTCATGCTGCGCGGCAGCCGAGTGGGGTTCTCGTTCGCGGCCGTCGGCAGCTCCGTCGTCTCGCACGCTGCCTCCGCGGGGAGCGTGAGCCGGGTTGCGCGGCGGAACTTGCCCACCTTGACGACGAGCAGGAACTCCTCCCCGACGGGGACGTTGCCCTCGATGACGTAGTGGCCGGTCGCGTCGGTCGTGGCGCCGGCGAGGATGGGACCGAGATTCTGCTGGTCACACCGATCGCAGCTCGTTCCGTCCGAGGGAATCCCCGACTCGATGGCAGGGAGATCCGCGAGGTCGTTCGTGCGCAGGATGTAGACGAACGCGTTCGGAACGCCGACCTGATTGTCGGTGTTGTTGTCGTTGCGACCGGGCGTGATCACGCGGCCCGTGAGGCGCGTGGGCTCGTCCTCGCTGCAGCCCGGGATCGCCCCGCACAGCTCGCACGAGCCCCCGCCGGTCGGCACCTCGCAGACCGTCGGGCTGTCGATGCCGCCGACGCAGGCCTCGAACGGACCGCAAGTCCGGCCCTCTTCCGCGCAGTCGAACACGTTGCCGCAGTCGTCGACGGCGAGGCCGCATTCCCAGCCGAGCTCCGCGCAGCTGTTCGCGGGAGTGCAGTTCGGCTGAGGCGGCTCGTCACACTGATACGCGGCCTGGGCGCCGCAGAAGGTGCCGTCCGGGCACGGGCCGAGCTCCTCGGTGCAGTCGATGGTGCCGCCGCACCCATCGCCGATCACGCCGCAGCGGGCACCCACGGACTCGCAGCTCTCGATTTTCGCCTGACACGTCGTGAGTCCGCCGTCCGCGGGCGAGCACTGGAAGGGCACCTCGACGCCGCAGGCCTCGCCGTCGTCACAGGTGCCGCACTCGTAGGTCCGCCGCAGCCGTCGCCCTCGAACCCGCATTCCTTGTCGGCGCACGCTTCGTCCTCGTCGATCGGAACGCACAGCTCGTCGGGTGCGGTGCAGGTGTTCGCTTCCTTCAGGCCGCACACTTCGTCGTCGTCGCAGTCGCCGCACTCGAGCACCTTGCCGCAGCCGTCCGCGACGGTGCCGCACTCGGCGTCGAGGTCGTCGCAGGTCTTCGGGGTACACTTGCCGGGCGTGATCCCGCCGCCGCTGCCGCCGAACGGGACGACGATGGCGCCGGTTCCGCCTTCACCGGAGTTCGGTGCGCCGCCGTCTCCGGGCGTTCCCTTGGTCCCTCCCTCGGAGAGCCCTCCCTCGTCGGACGGAACGCTCGGATCGCCGCCGCATGCGGCGAACCCCAAAAAGACAAGAACACTGATTCTCCGAAAGCCGGCAGCGTACACTCGCATAGTAAATGTTACCTCCGCCTCCGCTCCGGACTCGTGTGCTCATCACCCACACAGTTGATGAATCACGCCGAATCGGGCTTGGGGCAGCTTGGCTTCGCGCTCGACCTATCTCTACGTACATCGACTCGAACAAAGTCGGGTCGGTGTATGAGCGTGAATACGGACACGACAGGGTGCAAGCTTAACGGCGAACATAATTATACGCTGGGCTCAGATTGGTATTCCCTTGGGCCGCGAATGCGCACAAAGGATGACTCATCGAGTTTCGTGGCGACGGAAGCGGAGCGCCACCGCCGTCGTGCGCGCTCGTCGCCACAGCCCTCGCGGTGCGCACGACGCGGCCTGGTGCGTGCGCGTGAGGGTGCGAGCCCCTCGCATCCCGGCGCAGCCTCGCTTCAGCCCGCGCTTTCTGAGCCTAGATTTCGGGCTTCTTCGTCGGGGAAGGCCGATCCCTCGCGTCTTTCCGCCGCCTTCGCGCCCGTCGTGCTCGCGATAGCGCTGCTCTCGCTGCGCGCGCCGAACGCGAACTCGGCTTCCAAATCCGCTTCGGTCTCGACCCTCCCCCCGCGGTCCGAACGAGCACGGCGTTCGACAAGGCGAGCCCGGGCCTCTAGCCTTGGGACGACTTCGGGGAAGTCGCAGATTCCATGGCCTTCGCACTCGCCGTCGCCTACTGCGTCATCGTCAGCATTCGGATCGGCCTCACGCTCCTGAACGTCTGGCACCTCCGCCGCCACGAAACCGTGGTCCCGCCCGAGCTCGCGGGGAGCGTCGATCTCACCACCTTGCAGAAGAGCTCGCGCTACACGCAGGATCGAGCGCGCTTCGGCGTCGTGACGGCCCTCGGCTCGGCCGCGGCGGTTCTGGTGTTCTTGTTCGGGGGCGGCCTCGCACTGTACGACGCCTGGGTCCGGGAGCTCGCCACCGGCTTCGTCCTCCACGGGGTAGTCTTCTTCGTGGGGCTCACGCTCCTCGGGGCCGTGTTGGAGCTTCCGCTCTCGGCGTACTCCACGTTCCGCATCGAGGCGCGTCACGGCTTCAACCGCACGACTCCCGGTTTGTTCCTGAGCGACTGGCTGAAGAGCACGCTGCTCGGCGCGGTGATCGTCGCGCTGCTCTCGGCAGGGGGCCTCGCGCTGGTGCGGGCCGCGCCCGAGACGTGGTGGTTCTTCGCCTGGATCGGCTTCACCGCGTTCGGGATCTTCATGATGTACATCGCGCCGTACGTGATCGAGCCGTTGTTCTTCAAGATGACGCCGCTCGGCGCCGAGGAGTTGCGAGCGGACGTCGAACGGCTCGCCGCGCGTTGCGGGGTGCGCGTCGCGCAGGTCCTGGAAATGGATGCTTCCCGGCGCAGCAGCCACTCCAACGCCTATTTCACGGGGCTCGGTCGGGTGAAGCGCGTCGTGCTGTTCGATACCCTGCTCGAGCGCATGACCCGCGAGGAGGTGCTGGCGGTGCTCGCCCACGAGCTCGGACACTGGAAGCTCAAGCACGTCACGAAATCGCTCCTGCTCTCGGCAGCCTTGTCGCTCGCGGGGCTCTACCTCGCGCACGCGCTCCTCGGCTTCGAAGCGCTGCCGGGACTCGTGGGTCTCGACGAGGCCTCGTTCCCCGCGAGGGCCCTGATCGTGGGCTTCGTGTTCTCACTCGTCGGCTTTCCCCTGACACCGCTGTTCGCGCTCCGATCCCGCGCTCACGAGTGGCAGGCCGACCGCTTCGCGTCCGAGCTCACGAGCCGCCCGCAGGACCTCGGGACCGCGCTCGTCAAGCTCGCGCGCGACAATCTCTCGAACCTGCACCCGCACCCGCTCTACGCCGCGTTCTACTACTCGCATCCGCCGATGATCGAGCGCGTGCGCCGGCTCTTGCCGCACGGCGTCCCGCGCGAGGCGTGAGCCGCGGCCGCGGTCAGCCGCTCGACGCTGCTTCCGGGGCCGTGCTCGGCGTCTTGCCGCGGGGCGCGCTCGAGCGCCCCGACATCGATGGGCTCGCCGCCCGCTCCTGGATGAGCACGGCGGCGGCCTGCGCGGGGCTCGGCCGCCCGAACAAGAAGCCTTGGGCGCGCTGGCACGCCGGGCGGAATGGGTGCTCCCACGGCATCTTCCGGAGCAGATCGAGCTGGTCCTCCGTCTCGATGCCCTCGGCGACGACCTGAATGCCCAGGGAATGGGCCATTGCCACGATCGCCATGACGATCGCGGCGTCCCGGCGGTCCTCGACGATGTGTTTGACGAACATGCGATCGATCTTGAGCGCGTCGATGGGGAGCTCCTTCAGACGCACGAGCGACGAATAGCCGGAGCCGAAGTCGTCGATGACGACGCGCACGCCGAGGTGCGAGAGCCGAGCGAGCCGCGCCGCCGCGCGCTCGATGTCGTCCATCGCCGCGCTTTCGGTGACCTCGAGCTCGAGCCGCGTCGGATCGAGCCCCGTATCGAGGAGCGCCTGTTGCACCTGCTCCGGGAAGGCATCGTCTCGGAGCTGATGCGGCGACACGTTGACGGCCATGGTCAGCTCGGGCAATCCCACCGCATCCCACGCCGCGAGCTGGCGGCACGCCGCGCGGAGCACCCACTGCCCGATGGGTATCATCAGGCCGAACGCCTCGGCGGCCGGGATGAAGTGGAGCGGCGGGATCATGCCGAGCACCGGATCTTCCCAGCGGAGGAGGGCCTCCATACCCACGATGGTGCCGCTACCGAGATCGATGAGGGGCTGGAACCAGAGCCGGAACTCGTCGTTGCCGAGCGCTCGTTCGAGCCGCTCGCGAAGCTCGAGCTTCTGCACCGTGGAGAGCTTCATGTTCTCCGCGTACAAGCGGTAGGTGGCCCGCCCCGCGCGCTTGGCGTCGTACATCGCGAGGTCCGCGCTCTTGAGCAGGGTGTCCGCGTCGGCGCCGTCGCTCGGATACGTGGCGACCCCGATGCTCGGCGGCGTTCGGACGCGGTGTCCGCCGATGTCGATCGCCGCGCTGCACGCTTCGAGCACGCGCTCGGCGACGAGCGTCGCATCGCGGGCGTCCGTCAGGTCCTCGAGCAGGAGCACGAACTCGTCGCCGCCCAGTCGGGCGACCGTGTCGCAGGCGCGGATGCACGCCGAGAGGCGTCGCGCCGTTTCACAGAGGAGCTCGTCGCCCGCGGCGTGACCGTAGACGTCGTTCACGTCCTTGAAATTGTCGAGGTCGAGCAGCATCAGCGCGAACGGCTTCTCGTGTCGGCGCGCGCGCAAGATGGCGCGCTCGAGGCGTTCACGGAACAGGATCCGATTCGGCATTCCCGTGAGCACGTCGTGCATCGCGAGGTGCCGAAGATCGTTCTCTGCTTTCTGGCGCGACTGGATTTCCCGGCGCAGCTGCGCGTTCGCGGCCTCGAGGTGCTGCGTGCGCTCGAGGACCTTCTGCTCGAGCTCGGCGAGCTGCTGCTCGGTCTGCCGCGCCAGGGCCCATTTGTAGGCGAGCGCGTGCGCCACCTGCAGCACCTCGATCGAGTCGAACGGCTTTCGCAGCACGATCATTCGATCGGTGCGGCCGAGTTTTTGTACCATCTCGTCCCACGTGTGGTCGGTGTGGGCGGTGCAGATCACGGCTTGGAGGTGCGGATCGATGCGCCAGATTTGCGCGAGCGCGTCGATGCCGTCGAGACCGGGGGGCATCAGCACGTCCACGAACGCGAGCGCGTACGGGTCGCCCGCGGCGAGCGCTCGTTCCACGCAGGCGATCCCTTGTTCCCCCTGGAACGCCGAGTCGATGCGGAAACGAGCGCGCGTGAGCTCGCGCCGCGTCGCGCTGAGCAGCGTCTCCTCCATTTCCTCGAGCCGAGCCTGCCGGGCGGGGGCCGGACCCAAGATCTTGCCGATGTCCTCGTGAATGCCACGAGCGTCGTCGATGACGAGCACGCGGAACGTGTCGGGCAGTGTGCGGGCGACCATGCCTTCGGGTGCAACAAGCATGATCGGCCGCCCCCGTTGAGTGGTTCAGGGGGAAGATGTCGGGATCCGCCTTTCCGGTCTCAGTCGGCTTCCGCGGACAGGGAGCGCGCGCAGCGGAAGCCGATGCCGTGGCTCCGCGCGTCTGGGTCCTGTGCGTACCGGAAGGAGGGGCGAAGCCAGGTCGCGTAGCTGCCGTTCCAGCCGCCGCCGCGGATCACCTTGCGCTCGCCCGTCTCGGGGCCTTGGGGGTTCTGCTTCGCCTCTTCGGTGTACGGGCCGTACCAATCTGCGACCCACTCCCAGACGTTTCCGACCACGTCGTAGGGGCCGAAGCGAGAGCGTCCCGCTTCGAAACGCCCGATGGGAGCGGTGGTGGGATAGCCGTCGTCCTCGTCGTAGAGCGCCGTGAGCACGGTCTTGTTGCGTTTGCCCCAGGCGACGCACTCGGGCCCACACGCGTTCAGGTGTCGCGCGGTCGGCTCGTCGTCACCCCACGGGTAGATGCGTCCGTCGGGGCCGCGCGTCGCGTACTCCCACTCCGCCTCCGTGGGCAACCGTTTGCCCTCTGCGCCGCAGTAGAGCGTCGCCATCTCCCAGGTGACGCAGTTGATCGGGTGATCGAGCCGATCGGGATCGTCGACGGTGCAGAGCGGTGAGTAGATCCGCCGCTCGGCGTCCGTGATCTTCGGCCACTCGACCTCGGTGCTCGCGCGCTTGCACTTTCCGACGTCCGAGCACGCCTTGTACTGGCGCGCCGTGACCTCGTAGAGATCGATGCAGAACGCGTCGAGCTTGACGTTGTGCGCGGGTCGCTCGTTGTCGAGCGCGGATTTCTCGTCGGACCCTTGGAAGAACTGACCCGCAGGGATCTTCGCCATTCCGTCGGGGCAGACGGGCTCTTTCGGCGGCGCCGGTGCGGCGTTCGCCACGGGAGCGCTCGCCAAGGCGAGGGCACCCGACGGCTGCAGCTCGGGCGACGGCTCTCCCCGAGTCCCTTGCCCCCGAAGGAGGAAGAAGCCTCCGAGCGTGGCTGCGACCAGGCCAAAGCCGGTAAGCGCGAGCCCGGGGCCGGAGCGACGGGCGGCGACACCCGGCGAGAGCGCCGTCGCCCCGCCGGTCGCGGCGCGACTCTCGACCGAGCCCTCGAGATCGCGCTGGCTCTGCCCTCGCTGACTCGGCAGCTCCGCGCGCACGGTCGAGGGCTCGGGGCGCGTTCCAGAAAGGGACGCGAGCTCCGTGGCATCGAGCGAGCCCACTCGTTCTGTCGTGGAGGCAGCGAGCCCTGCTTCTCGCGTCGCGGCGTCGAGCGCGCTCCAAAACTCGCCGGCGCGGGCATAGCGCTCGCGCGGGTCCACGGCGAGGGCTCGCTGAAACACGAGCTCGACCGCATCCGGGACGGCGACGCCGAGCGCACGCGGCGTCGGTCGACGCGCAGGGTTCGCGGTCGCGTACCCGAGTTGGATCACGTCGTTCCCCTCGAGCGCCGTGCGCCCGGACAACATTTCGCTGGCGACGAGCGCGAGCGCGTAGACGTCCGTCCACGGTCCGGTCGCGCCGTGAGCGCGGGTGAACTGCTCCGGCGCGCCGTATTGCGGTGTGAACGACGCGATGGCCGTACCCGTCTTCGCCAGCGCCGCCTGGAACTGCGTGTTGTCGGCCATCATCTTGGCCACGCCGAAATCCAGGACTTTCAGCGTCGCGCGGCCGCTCCTCGGGTCGCCGAGCACGAACAGGTTCGCCGGCTTGACGTCGCGGTGGGCGATGCCTTTGCCGTGCGCGACGTCGAGCGCCGCGGCCGCCTGAGCGAGCAGGCGCACCGCTTCGCCCAATGTGAAGGGAGGGCGACCCGCTTCGCGATCGCGCTCGAGCACCTGCTCGAGGCTCTGCCCCTCGAGCCACTCGAGCACCATGAACGGCACCCACACGCCGGCCGGCGTCGTGAAGGCGCCCACGTCCCGCGCCTGCACGATCGCTGCGGTTTCGCTCGAGAGCTCCGTGAGCAGCGCGCCCTCTTGGATGAACGCGTGCTGGAACTGATCGCGGTGCTCGACCGGTACGGCGGACAGCCCGTTGAAGCACTTGATCGCGACGGGCTTGTTCCAGATCGTGTGTTGAGCCCGGTAGACGACGGCGAAGCCGCCCTCTCCGACGAGCCGCTCGATCCGGTACTTGTCTGCTACGACGAGCCCAACGATTCCCAGCGGATCACGATCGGTCATGGTGGCTTTCGGGCGAAGAAAAGGTTTCGGGGCACGGGCCGAGGACGGCGCCGCGCTCGGACAGATCGGCGAGGAGCTTCGCCGTCCCCGAGAGCACGATGTCCGAGAGCTCCGTTTCGTGCTCCGCCGCGGCCGCGAGCAGGCTCCTTCTCAATGAAGCGCCGCGCATGAGGTATCCGAGGATGCTCGCGGCGAGCGGCGTGACCGCGAGATAGCGCACGAGGTGATCGGGGCTCCGATAGACGAAGAGGTGGGTCTCACGGCGCTCGGGCGGCGTGCGATCGTCGACGTCGTCCGAGAGCTCGTGCACCGCGTGGTCGTAGCGGACGAGCCGCGCGGCTTCGATGAAGCGCAGACCCGCGTCGAGCTCGAGCGCGGCATTGGCTTCGGCGTGCCCGGGCGGTGCCGCCGCGACGACGATGTGCAGGCTCTCGTGGCGCCCGAGGTCGACCATGTAGGCGGGAACGCGGGCGTCGTTCGCCCAGAGCGGCTCGCAGAATTCCAAAAACTCGCTCGCGACGTCGCGCAGGTAGTGCGTCGCCGGGCCGCGCTCCGCGAGGAAGCGAGCGAAGTACTCGTCGAAGAGCGGACCGAGCCGCGCGAGCGCGCGCGGCATCGCCACCCGCACGGCGTGCTCGAGCGTGTCGCGGACCAGCGAGCGATACACGAGCAAGCGATCGAGCCCTTGTTCGAGGAGAGCGCGCGCATCCTCGTCCCCGACCCCGTGGCGGGTGAGAAAGGCGAGGACGGCATCCCGATCGTCCGTCGCGAGCGGGGCGCCCAGCACGAGCTCGGTGAGCGCCGACTCAAGCGCTCTTTGCATGGTTCGGCTCGAGAGAACGCATCACACGAGAGTACACGGAACGCACGCGAGCGAGCTCCTCCAGCAACTCGGAGAGGGGCGGAACGTCGTTGTCTCGCTCGAGCAGGACGGGCACGGGGCCGGTGCGTTCGAGCGCGTGGGCCAAAAGGTCGTAGACCGGGCTCACCACCTCGGCGCCGTGCGTGTCGATGATGAGACCATTTTCCTGCCGCTCGTGCCCGGCGATGTGGATTTCGACGACGCGGTCGAGCGGGAGCATCCGCAAGAACGCGTACGGGTCGTAGCCGTGGTTCACCGAGTTCACGTACACGTTGTTGACGTCGAGCAAGAGCCCCACCTGGCTCTTCTCGATGACGCGCGCCAGGAACTCGGCCTCCGGCATTTCGGACCGCCCGAGCACGGCGTAGTAGCTGATGTTCTCGAGCGCGAACGGCACGCCCAGCGCGTCCTCGACGCGCCGCGCGCGATCGGCGACGCGCATCACGTTCTCTTCCGAGAGCTTGAGCGGCAAGAGGTCGTGCAGCATGCGCCCGCCGCTGCTCGAAAAGCACAGATGATCGGAGTGGAACGGCGTCCCGAGGCGGGCGATTTCGGCGCGGAGCTCGGCGAGGTACGCGCGATCCGGCGGGTCGATCGCGCCGATCGAGAGCGTGAGCCCGTGCGTCACGAAGCGATAGCGCTCGCGGAGCCGCTCGAGCTGCGCGGGGTAGTACCCGCCGCGGCGCATGTAGTTTTCCGGGGAGACCTCGAAGAAGGCGACGTCGAGCGGCGGCCCAGCGACGACCTCCTCGAGGAACTCCCAGCGGAGGCCGAGCCCGACGCCCGTGGGGATCCCGCTCGGTGAATCGGCGTCGAGCTCGCTCGGCTCCTGCATCAGCCGCAGGTCCCTGCTCCGCAACCGCCCTGAGCGCCGCCGGCCTTCTTCTTGTTCCCGCCGCACTTGCCGGGAGCGCACTTGCCAGCCGCGCCGCAGCTTCCCTTCGCCCCCGCGGCCTTCTTCGCGTCCGTTGCGGCAGGTGCGGGCGTCGCCGGTGCGGGCGTCGCGGGCGCCGGCGTCGCGGGCGCCGGCGTTGCGGGCGTGGCCGCCGCTGCGGCA
>CAYYWA010000042.1:24814-25213 GCA_964475255.1 uncultured Sorangium sp. | reverse complement strand
CCAGCATTGCGCGCGGATGAAAACCGTCGGTCTCAGACTTCCGGTCGAATCGCGTCGACGGCGCTCGGCGCGTCGTCGTTCGGAACGAGCCCTGCGCGCGCGGCGAGCTGCCGGAGCGCGGGGCGCAGGGCGCGCATGGCAGCGGCCGGGCCGTCGAGCCCTGCGGCGCGCGCGACCTGCTCCCAGCTCCGCCGATGCATCACGCGCTGCTCGATGAGCGCCCGCTCCGGAGCGCAAAGTCCACGCAGGAGCGACCGGTGTTCCTCGACGAAGCGAGTCACCGCGAAGGCCGCCGCATTGAACGGCTGAGGGCCTTCGAGATAGCGGCGCACGCGCGCTGCCACCTCCTCGCCGTCGAGCTCGCGCGCGCGCGGAAGCACGACGGCGAGCGGCCGCGCG
>CAYYWA010000042.1:24028-24804 GCA_964475255.1 uncultured Sorangium sp. | reverse complement strand
AGCTGAAGGGACAGATCCCGCGCGAGATCGGCGACCAGGGAGTCGACGAGCCGCGCACCGCGCTCCGAGCCCGGACGGATCATCACGGCTGCGGGCTCGCCGCTGCGGGCGCCGCGCGCCGTTCCCACGCGCACCAGTCGATACCCGAGCGACCGCCGGAACTGGAGCAGCTCGGGGGTGGCTCCGAAGAGCGTCCCGAAGAGATCGACCGTGTAGCGCCGGTGCACGTGCTCGACCAGGGCCCGTCCGAGCCCGAGCCCGCGAACGGCAGGGTGCGTCGCGATGCGCACGCTGCGGAGCATGCGCAAGGAGCCCGCCTCGGGCCGCGCGGCGTGCGTGATCAGCGTGTCTGCCAAGGCGTGCCCGCGAATGCGGGCTCGCCCCGCGCCGAGCGCTGCGCACAGCTCCGGAGGAAGCCCCCCTTCGCGAGCCACCACCGTCGCGGCGAGGACGCGCCCATCGTGGATCATTGCGTGGACGGCGAGGTTCGGTGCGTCGAGGAGGCGCTGCAGATCGCCGGGCGTCGTCCGATAGTGCGCGTGCGCGAGCAACCCGAACACCGCGCGGAGCAAGCTCTCGTCGCGCGCGAGCGTTTCCCGATCGAGCTCGCGAGCCTCCGGCGCTCCCGCTCCCGCCGCGCGCGGCCGAGCGCGGGGTCAAGCTCAACTACCTGACGTTCATCGTGATGGCGGTGGTCAGCGGCCTCAAGAAGTGGCCGATGCTCAACGCGAGCCTCGACGAGACGACGCAGGAGATCGTGCGCAAGAAGTCCTACC